>CAYNVT010000004.1:0-66896 GCA_964400685.1 uncultured Bacteriovoracaceae bacterium
GCACCTCTTCTTTTATTGAAAAGCCAGTCTTTTGAACTTATCCGGGATGCCATGGTTGAGACCCCTGTGCTCAGGAACATCAATGACTTCTACTACGACCACACATTTCTTGCTGCTGATGTGATAAAGCCGTTAAATTTCAGAACACAGAACGCCGTATCAGTATCAAACAGGATAGGCGAAATAACAGGATTACCGCACGGCACACTTTTTATTAAAACCGATAATCCATGTGCTGTAAATGGTTCGGTAATTGCTGTTTCAGATAAAAAACTTCCCTGCAAATCGGTAATTTTAAACAGTGGAGCCGGGATTGTTTCTGCAGACAGGATACTGAAAGACGCAACAGGGGACCCGAACAAAGCTCTCAGGACAGGCATCGGTGCCTTTCTGAAAGGCCCTATTATCATTGTGCCCATCATTATTCTTGGGTGGGCTGCTTTCGGTCTGTCGCGTCTGTTCTTGAAGAAGCCTTTTATCGCAGTTATTATAACGCTTTGTTATCTGCTTGTATTTGCTCCAGGTTTTTATAAGTCATACCTTAAAAATGCCCTTTATTCCGATCCTTCAAAAATACATGAATATGCATCATCCTCTAATCCTGCAAAACGGTATCTCAGCCTTATTTATATGCTTGATAAAAATGTTGAACATACAGACGGCATTTATCCTGATGAGCTGAGGGCCCTTGCAGGGGACAGCAAGGCCAGCACCAGACTGAACGCCCTTGTCCTGGCAGGCAACCTGAAGGATGACCAGTTTGCAGACCTTGTAAAAACCTCATTGAATGACACCCAGATCAACGTGAGAACCAAGGCCTGCTGGGCAATTGGAAGGTTGGGTATGCCTGATACGGCAATTATCCTTCAAGGTGTTATCGATAATGACCCTTCCTGGTATGTCAGGGATTATGCCTATATGGCCATGTCAAAGTATAAGCATGAGGCAAAAACAGTTATAAGGTGATCTTATTCCTGAGTTAACACCAAGATAAAAATATTAAAATCGGCGTCTCAAAATTTCAGCATATTACATCGTTTAAGGTTTTCAAGATAACATCCGATAATAATTATAAATCAACTTATTTTTAACGGAGTTAAATTATTATAAAAAAAGTCAGGTGAAGGCGGGATGTTAACTAACAGTCACAGAAGAATTATTCATCACGAATAAAGAGGCCATACGGTGCTGGCCAGAAAGGAAAGCGCCTTATGATCTACCTTGAACTGATATTCAATCTGAGTTTGCTGATAGCCCTCAGCATTATCTCAGGTTTTATAGGAAAACGCTGGATCAGACATACGGCCCCGGGAACACTCCTGCAGGGCGTTCTTTTCGGCGGAGCTGCCATGCTGGGCATGCTGAATCCTCTGAACCTGGGCCCGGGCCTTATCTTTGACGGCCGGTCAATCATGGTGAGCCTCTGCGCCATGTTTTTCGGCCCCTTGGCTGCAACTGCTGCCGGAACCATGACGATTGGCTTGCGTTTATTCCTGGGTGGTGCAGGGATGATTACAGGCTCACTTGTAATCCTCTCATCAGCCGGAATCGGCCTGCTCGCCTATTACCGGTTCAAGCCGGAAACCAGGCCTCCTTCTGTAGGGAACCTCTTTCTTTTCGGTATTGCCGTGCATATCGCAATGCTTGCCATGATGTTCACACTGCCCGGAGGAGCGGGATTTGATGTTGTAAAGCTCATCGGCCTGCCCGTAATTTTGCTCTATCCGCTTGCAACGATTCTTGCAGGCAAGATTCTCTCGGATCAGATAATATCCGAAAAAGTCATTGCTCTCCTTAAACGCAAAAATCGAGAAATGCAAGCCATCGGCAATTGTAATCGTATTCTTTTAAGAGCCAATGACGAACAGGGCCTGCTTGACGACATCTGCCGGGTAATCTGTGACGAGGGTGGCTATCGTATGGCCTGGGTGGGACAAGCCGAAAACAATGCAGCCAGGTCAGTACGCCCCATGGCTTGGGCAGGGACCGAAGATAACTATTTGTCAAACGTTAATATTACCTGGGCTGATAATGAATATGGACAGGGACCGACAGGGACAGCCATTCGCACCGGAAAGACTTCGTATATCCAGGATTTCATGACAGATGAAAAAGCATTACCTTGGAAAGAGGACGCCCTGAAGCGCGGTTATCGCTCCAGTATCGCTCTTCCTCTCAAAAACGAATCATCAACAATCATTGGCGTGCTCAATATCTATTCTACGGTGCCCAATGCATTTATTCCTTCCGAGATAAGGCTTTTGGAGGACCTTGCGGAAAACCTGGCTTTCGGCATCGCAACGCTGAGGACACGCGCCGAGCGCAACCTTGCAGAGGCAGCGCTCATCCAGAGCGAGGAAAAATACAGAAACTTTTTCATGACCTCACGCGACTGTATCTTTGTAACATCTCCAGGCGGTAAATGGATAGATTTTAACGATGAAGCAATTAAAATGTTCGGTTATGAGACAAGAGAAGAGCTAATGAGAGTTCCAATCCATGAGCTGTATAACAATCCCAATGAGCGTGCAGGTTTTCTCAAGGAAATCATCGAAATGGGTTATGTGGAAGAAAGACCCTTCATATTGCGGCGTGGGGATGGAACAGTCTTCGACGCCCTCATCACAGCAACTGTAATCAAGAAAGGAGATGGTTCAGCCTCCATGTTTGTGGGCACTATAAAAGACATTACAAAGCGCAAACAGGAAGAGGATGCAAGGCTCCTTTCGGAACTGAATCTCAGGACCTTCCTGAATACCACATCCGATATGGCTTTTCTGAAAGATGAATACTACCGTCATATGTTTGCAAACGTTTCCCTGCAGGATTTCTTTAAAAAAGAGCTTCCTGAAATAATCGGCAAAACCGATTTTGATCTGATGCCCCTCAGTGCCGCTGAAAAATGCAGGGAATCGGACGAGAGGGCGCTGGTGGAAAATAAGGTCATAACATCCGAAGAGGTAATCGGGGAACGTTATTTTGAAACAGTTAAATTTCCTGTTCCTCTCGGAAAGGGCCAGACAGGCATCGGGGGTTTTATACGTGAAATCACATCACGCAAACTGACAGAGAAAAAAATATTTGAATCAGAGCACAAAAAAACAATTATCAACAACCTGGCAAGCATATTTCTCACAAGGCCAGATGAAGACATGTACTGGGAAATCATAACAGTGGTTATTGATGTTATGAATAGCGAATTCGGTGCTTTCGGCTACATCGATGATAACGGAGACCTTGTCATGCCCAGCCTTAGCAAAGGGATATGGGATGAATGCAAGGTTTCAGACAAATCGATAGTTTTCCCTTCGGGAACATGGGGTGAAAGCCTCTGGGGTAAAGCAATAAGAGAGAAGAAATCCTTCTGCTCCAACGGACCCTTCCATACGCCTGAAGGTCATATCAAGATAAACAATTTCCTTTCGGCGCCGGTGGTTTTCGGAGACAGTTCAATAGGACTGATATCAGTCGCCAATAATGAGAAGGGCTATACAAATAGTGATCAGATACTATTGGAGGAAATAGCCGGTTTTATTTCACCCATATTGAACGCAAGATTACAGAGAGACCGCCAGGAAAAGGTACGAAAAGAAGCCGAGGCTGAGCGCGAGAGCTATCATTCGCAGCTGATTCAGGCGCAGAAGATGGAATCCGTCGGCAGGCTGGCCGGTGGAGTGGCCCATGATTTCAACAACATGCTGGGGGTTATTATCGGTCATACAGAGATACTTCTGGAAAAGATTGACCCTGCCCTGCCGATATTTGCAAATCTTCAGGAAATCCGCAAAGCGGCCGGACGATCAGTAGACCTCACCAGACAGCTGCTGGCCTTTGCCCGAAAACAGTCTGTCGCACCAAGGTCGCTGGATATCAATACGACTGTAGAAGGCATGCTCAAGATGCTGCGGCGTATGATCGGAGAAGACATAAACCTTGTATGGATGCCGGGCAAAGATGTGTGGCCTGTCAAGATCGACCCTTCCCAGATTGACCAGATACTGGCCAATCTTTGCGTTAATTCCCGCGATGCCATTACCGGTGTTGGAAAAGTCACCATTGAGACGCAATCGGTGACATTCGATGAGTCATACTGCGTAAACAATCCGGAGTTTACCGCGGGAGAATATGTAATGCTGGCCGTAACTGACGATGGCTGCGGCATGAGTGAGGAGACTCTGGAAAAAGTGTTCGAACCGTATTTCACCACAAAAGATATCGGCAAAGGCACCGGCCTCGGACTGGCTACAGTCTATGGCATTGTAAAGCAGAATGAAGGGTTCATAAATGTTTTCAGCATCCCGGGACAGGGCACTTCTTTTAAGATTTATCTGCCCAGACACAGGGAAAATGCAGAACAGTCTGAAAAAGTAAATCATGCTGCTCCCAATATGCATGGCCATGAGACCCTGCTGGTTGTGGAAGACGAACCCTCGATCCTGGACATGGTGAAGATGATACTGGAGGGTCTCGGGTATGATGTGCTGACTGCCTCTTCACCCGGTGAAGCCATCCGTGTAGCAAAAGAACATTTTAGCAAAATTCACCTGCTTATAACTGATGTCGTCATGCCGGAAATGAACGGCCGTGACCTGGCAAAAGAACTGGTTTCCCATTACCCGGAAATGAAGCTTCTGTACATGTCCGGCTATGCCGGCGATATAGTTTCGCTGCACGGTGTGCTGGTTGAACGCGTCAATTTCATACAGAAACCGTTTTCGAGACAAACCCTGGCAACCAAAGTGCGCGAAGCACTTGACAATAAGCAGTAAAAGGCGAATCAGCAAGAGTATCTGACTGATTGAGCCGGGACTGCTGACAGATAAAAATCGGCAAAGAAATACGGTAAGGGTTCACATCAAGGTCGCACTTCTTAAAACCCGCTTATATTAAGATTAAGATGAAGCTTAAGAGATCCATAAAAACAGGAGGTGCAGTCATGCTGAAGGAATTCAAGGAATTTGCTATAAAGGGAAATGCCATGGACATGGCGGTCGGAATCATAATAGGCGCCGCATTCGGCGCAATAGTCAAATCGCTGGTCGATGACATCATAATGCCTCCTATCGGTCTGCTGCTGGGAAATGTCGACTTTTCGGACCTGTTCATCGTCCTTAAGAACGGCAAAGATGCGGCGGCAACCTATGCAACCCTGGCCCAGGCAAAGGCGGCAGGGGCCGTAACACTGAACTATGGCGCGTTTATAAATGTCATAGTCTCTTTCATTATAATCTCGTTCGCTGTTTTTCTTCTGGTAAAGGCCATGAACAGATTCAGGAAGGCCGCCGAAATTACTACGAGGGATTGCCCTTATTGCCTATCATCAATACCTAAGAAGGCAATCAAATGCAGCCATTGCAGTTCTGAGGTCAAACCGGTTGATTAGGAGAAAGCTCCACAGATTCATTTGATATAATTGACGTTTCATAATTTGAATACGGAACAAAAGATTGTAAGATATGCCAGACCCTCAGGTAAAGGAGTGAAATAATGTCCGGACAGATCGAAGAGGTAAAGGTTAATCTTATAAATCAAAAGGTTAAATTCAGGGGCGAGTCGAAATCGAATCCTGACGCACCTGTCATCTTTGACTATATGCCACCTGTGGGAGACGGTGAAGGGTATAACGGGCTAGAATTGCTGCTCATGAGTCTCAGCGGCTGCAGCGCCACAGCTGTTGTTTTTCTGTTGAGAAAAATGGGTAAAACAGTTTCAGGCTTTGAGGTCAATGCAAAAGGCGTAAAGACGGAACAGCCTCCGCTGAAATTTGAGAAGATATTCCTGGAATTCGTTTTAAAATCAAATGACGCAAAGGACGCGGACATGCAAAGGGCCATGAAGCTTGCCGAAGAATCAGTCTGCCCTGTCTGGCAGATGATCAGGAACAATGTCGAGGTAATTGCGGAATACAAAATTATACCTGAATAATAGGGGCAAAGAAGATGAATGAAACCTGCCTCAGATTGACTGATAAGGACGCTCCCCCTACCCCCCGGCAGATTGAATCGTGGATCGGCAAAAGAGCTTACGGCTTTTGGATGCGTATTTCGGAAATGATTGAACATGGCTACCCGGGAGTCTTTACACCACAATGGCTTTACGGCGGGAAAAAGCACGGCTGGTCCCTGCGCTACAAAAAAAGCAGATCATTCTGCACGTTCATACCCGAAAAAGGCAGGTTCCTGCTGCTTATAGTATTCGGTGCCGAGGAACGTCAAAAGGTTGAAACGATAAGGTATGAAATATCCGGAATCACCATGCAGCTATATGACGAAGCTAAGACCTATCACGACGGCAAATGGCTGCTTCTCGATGTAAACAGTGAAACCGTTCTTTCAGATATTAAAAAGCTGCTTATCGTTAAGCGCAGACCTCTTAAGCATTGATACAGGCAATGCCCTAGTTTAACAGCGCCGTGATGCTTGCGCTCATTTCCCTCATATAGAGAGCCTGTATTGTGAGGGAGTTTTTTCCGTCTGTTATGTTCCAGACATTTGTAAACATGAGAGTCGTGATGCCGGTATCCGTATTATGATACATGTCAGTCAGATATCCCTGATGAGCCCCGCCGTGCCCCCAGCCTAAACCTGGGACATACTCGAGCCCCAGTCCGTACAGAACAGACGAGCCTTCCTTCTGCGGCAGCGCCGCCTGCTTCATAATTTCAACAGTATCCTCAGTAAGGCCGGCCTCGCCCGAGAGAAGTCTTCTGCACCAGAGCGCAAGATCATACGGCGTAGTTATCAGGTTTCCTTCCGCAATATTTGCAGTCAGGTTATCCTCAGTTACATCAACGAGAGGTGAAGCGCCTGTATAAAAATAGCCGGGAACAAAAGGCGAAGGCAGCGCGTTCTGATGAGAATTGACAACCAGGGATGTATCAGAAAGCCCATTACCGAATATGAACTCATCCCTGATGAAATCATTGTAATTTACCCCCGATACCCTTTCGATGATTTTCCCCAGAAGCGAATAGCCGGTGTTTGAATAATGGTATTTTAGCCCCGGAGCCGAATCTGAAAGCTGATATTGGGCGACAATCCCAAGCAGTTCGTCAAAGGTGAACTGATGGTACGGGTCCCCTTCTTTCACATAATCTATATAATTCTTTCCGCCAAAGGGAGGGCCTTTATCTTCGGGGATATTCGAATTTGCCACATCGAAAACTCCTCCCCAGTGCATTAAAAGCATCTTTATGGTTATCTGGTGCTTGTATGGAATGTCATAATCAACCGTGTCCGGAATGTATGGATTCGACGTTCCCGGAATATCATCAGTTATGTAATCATCGATATCAAGAAGACCCTGCTGATAAAGAAGCATTATGGCGGCAGCCGTAAATGTTTTGGTGGTGCTTGCGCTCCTGAATCTGTAATAGTTTTTTACATTGTTTCCCATTGCTGTACTCAAAAAATAATCACCCCCGGGAGAGAGTATCTGCATGGCCACACCCCCTCCGAAACCGGGTTTGCCGTTTGAATATGCACCCCATGCGGAATCAAGGGTTGATTGCATCGAGTCCTGCAGGTTCACATCGCTGTTGCCGCTCGAGTTGCTGCATGCGGATATCAGGATCAGTATCGCCACATAAAGGAGATATCTTGTCTGGTACATACATGGCCTCCCTTTAATTATTTTCTATCGCCAGGTATGAGTACAATGCCATGAAATCATCCAGCGGGATGCTGAATATGCCCCTTGCTGTCGTATAGCCGTTGTCAATTCCGTCAGGCCCCTCTGGGGTAAAGTCGTATGCCATAGGGTTCCACATGATAAGCTTTCCGGCAGAAGCATCAAAATCCATCACTGCATAGACATGGTCCCAGGGCAGATGAGAGGTGTTTTTTTTCAGCATCAGGGCTTCGGCCATAAGGTTGCCATCATGCATTTTCTGAAGGGCCTTTTTAAGCTCCCCCCTTGCGATATCGTCAATCTTGAAAACGGCTGCATCGTTACCTGTCCAGCGTTTGACGATGGAGCCTATCGGCACGCCCGGCCTGTCAATCGCTACAGTCGGGTCAGGAATGGCGGCGGATTTAGCACTCGTTTGCGACAAAATAGTTCCCAGCGCCTTTTCCAGCACCGGCATCCATAGGCCTCCTGACAGCGTAGAGGCCGAATCATTGAATGCCATCTCGGCATCCGTCGGTTCTGTTACTGTCGCCTCATCTCCGTTGGGGAAAACCACATGGTAAGTTTTGTCAGGTTTTTGTGTTATAGCTTTTTTTATGACATCACTCCGGTATTTCGCAATCCAGCCTGTACCCGAAAAGAAATAGCAGTCTCCCGCCGGTCCCTGCGCCATGGTATCGAAATCGGGCTGTCCAGGTGCGAAGAGAACACGGTTGACGCCTTTGAGTTTCTCGACATCCTTCTGGTAGAGCTCAAGGGTCTTGTCATCCTGTATTGCAACGGCGCTTGCCTTATCAATGGAATCCAGCTTGTTTTTTCTCATATAGGTCTCAAGCGCCACAAGCGCAGCAGCATTCTCACCTTTGAATTCGGGCCTTGCAATGGCTGCAAGCAGATCATCCTTCTGCACGGTGTCATTGCCGTTTGACCATTTATTCCAGTTATTTGCGACAACATCGCCAAGAGACGCCGCAGACAGCCGCGGCTGAAAACAAAATATCAGGACCAGAACAGTTAAAGATATTCTTGCAAAAAGCAGATTATAGGTCTTCATTTTTTAATCCCTTTATAGATTTATTATCTAATTAATTATCGGTTTGTTTTGAATATCTCTTGACCTCATAATCAAACAGATACCATATATGAGTTCAACCCGTTCTCCACGATTACCGGCAATAAAAATCACAGGAGGAGAAGCAGTATGGGATTCAGCGAAACCAGAACAGAAGTTTTCAGTCCGGATGGTAATACAAAACTGCAGGTTTATGAATGGCTGCCCGATGGTGATGTAAAGGCCGTCTTTCTGGCCGTCCACGGCGGCATGGCCCATGCAGGCGACTGGGTGACCCCTGCTCTTTTCTTCAAAGATAAGGGTGTCGCCACCTATGCATTCGACCTGAGATGGCACGGGACATATCCTTTGCATAATCCGGGCGGCAAGGTCTATTTCCATACGAATTCCTATGAGGAAAACGTCTCCGACCTGAACGCCTTTTATGAATGGGTAAAGGCAAAACACCCCGGCAAGCCGGTATTTGTCCTTTCCCATTCCAACGGCGCTTTGATTTCGCTCCTTTATGGCCTCACGACAGCGAAAAAAACTGATATCAAAGGTTTTATCGTTTCGTCGCCCTGGCTCAAGAACAAGGTCAAGGTCCCTGCAATAGTTGAAAAACTGGCCGGAATAATAGCCGCAATCCATCCGACATTTGCCGTAGTGCCGCCTGACATCACAGACAAACTCACCCATGACGAGAAGATTCATGCCAGGCATATCGAGGACACAAAACTGGGGCTGCGCGGAACGACTGCAACAGCAAAACTCGGGGCTGAAAGCGCAAAAACTCAGGCTACTGTTGTAGCCGGTCTGAAAAACTGGGCACGCTTCCCGATGTTTGCCATAATTGCCGGCGATGATTATCTGGCCGATCCGACTGCAAGCAGGGCCGTACTTAAGACCGTACCGCAGGAACTGCTGAGTCTTATGGAGCATGAAAAGAACTATCATGAAAATTTCAACGAGGTTAACCGCGAAGTTACCTTTGCCGCCATCTGGGACTGGATGCAGAAATACATGGGCTGATGAATCTATATAAAGGACTGTCCGCAAATGATAACAGGAGTTGATGATAAAATCCGCCGCTGCCCCTGGGTTGATACGAGCAAACCCGATTACGTACATTATCATGACAAAGAATGGGGTGTCCCGGTTTATGATGACAGGCTTATATTTGAATTTCTGACACTCGAATCCGCACAGGCAGGGCTGAGCTGGTATACAATCCTTAAAAAGAGAGAGAATTACCGGACCGCGTTTAAAAACTTCGAGCCGGAAAAGATTATTCTTTTTGATGAAAAGAAAGTTGAAGAGCTGCTTCAGAATCAGGGAATCATAAGAAACCGTTTGAAGATCGAAGCGACAATAAACAATGCCCGCCGTTTCCTTGAAGTTAAGGCGGAATTCGGAAGCTTTTCCAAATACATATGGGGATTTGTCGGAAGCAGGCCCATAATTAACGAGATACGAACCTTGTCGGACTACAAGCCGACAAGCAGAGAATCGGATGCGTTAAGCAGAGACCTTAAGAAAAGAGGCTTTAAATTTCTTGGTTCAACCGTATGCTATGCGCACATGCAGGCTACCGGCATGGTAAATGACCATTCTATCGAGTGCTTCAGGAGAAGTGAAATAACAGGTAAATATAAAAAATAGAATGTACGCCAATGGCAGGCCTTTATCTCTGCCGCCAGACATAAAGGCCTGAAGCCCTATCATTTTTGAAGCTTATTTAACTTCGTACATGCCTGAACCCAGCCACCATGTGTCGTCAACTTTTTCAACATAGCCGAGTTTGGTCTCAACGTCATTGTTATGAACGGGATTTGGCCAGGAGTATTCAAGCCAGCCGCTGTCCTTGGCGGCAAGTTTTATAAGCTCCTGAATCACCATGACACCATTCTTGTCTTTCATGCCTATAAGGTTTTTGCCTACAAGGTCCGGCTGTCCTCCGTGTGATATTACGGTCCCCTTGAAGTCATATGCGTAAATATAGAGTTCGCCTTTGATGAAACCGCCTTTTTTATCCATGAACTCTTTCAGGGCCTTATCCTTTCCGTTTTTCTTCGCATAAGCAACCGCACTCTTGACGAAGGCAACTACCTCGGCTTTCGAAGGAACGGCCGGTGTTTTCACCTCCTCTTTCCCTGTTGCAAAGGCTGACTGGGCCGCTGCCATAAAGAACACCGTCATGACCAATCCGGCAATTGTCTTTTTCATACGATTCCTCTTTTCTGATTCTCAGTTAAAGATAGTTCGTCATCTTAAGATAATATCTTTAATTCAGCATCACCTGTCATGGTCGATATGGATGGAAGCTCAATTGACATGAATTTGTAACGCAACTATATTAGTGCAGATCTGTTTAAGCGTTTTGCCGTGAAATCGATACCCGGAACATTTTTAATTTGGAAATAATAGGTTTATCAGAAATCATGCATGAAGATGAGCCAGGCATTCAGGACAGCAATGAATCTGGAATACATGTTCTGGGACGGAACATACAACGATGTGAAATGGATTGAATGACAATGCGGCGCAATCGCAGGTAGAATGTATATATGCAGGAAAATAACAACATCATTATACGTGAGGCTGCCCCGGGCGACATCGAGGACATCTGCCGATTGCTCGCCCTTCTTTTCGAACAGGAGGCCGAGTTCGAACCCGATTATGAAAAACAGAAAAGAGGCGTTTCCGAGATAATATCTGACCCGCACAAAGGCATGTTTCTTGTTATGGAGGTCTCGGGGCGAATAGCGGGTTGTGTAAGTCTTTTGTTTCTTGTGTCTACAGCCATGGGCGGAAAAGCCGCAATTCTTGAAGATATGGTCATAGAGCCTGAAGCCAGGGGCCGAGGTCTCGGCTCTCAACTGCTGAAAAAGGCAATCAGCTCTGCACAAGAGAATGGATGCATGAGGATTACGGTCTTGACTGACAACGGCAACATGGCATCGCAGAGGCTGTATGAAAAGTCAGGTTTCAGAAAATCTCAAATGATGCCCATGCGGCTCATATTATAACGTATTATATAGTAGTAAGAATTGAGTTTTTCTATTTTTCAGCAAAGGCCTTGAAAAAGGTGTAGCAGAAAACGCCGTCTTCGTCAGCTGTTCTGTATAAATCATCTATGCCGCTGTCGAAATCGGCTGCATTTATGAGCTTTTCCGAAAGGGCCTTTTCGCGAACTCCCTCTATCATGGCGGTAAAGGTCTTTTTCGTGAAACCTTCTACAAGACCGGGGCTGGATGAATCCACATAGACCATCCTTGGCGAGACACAGACATCCTTGAAACCTGCCTTTATCAGAAGAGGATATAGCTCCCTGCCTATCATGGCATTGCCTCCGGCTCGTCTCTGGAGTTCGACCTGGCATAAAATCGCCTGGTGTGCGTAAACGCTGTCCGGGTAAAAGTATGCCGAGCCATGATCGCCTTCGATGACCGTGATAGTACCGCCCGGCCGGATAAGCCTTTTTAATATTGTCAGGGTCTTTACAGGATTTTTGAGATGTTCGAGAACAAAACAAACAAATACATGATCGAATGATTCGGGCTTGAACTCAAGGTTGAATATGTCAGCCTGCTTAAATGTTACATTTCTATATCCAAGGGCAACGCAGCGTTTTTCAGCCTCATCAACAGAAGCCTTTGAAATGTCTATCGATGTGAAGATAGCATCCGGGCTTTTCGCCGCCAGAGTCACGGTCTGCGCCCCTACCCCGCATCCAGCTTCGAGAACCGTGCTCCCGGCCGGATAAAAAGTGTCCGAATGCAGAAGTTCTACAAGGGTATCCGCCTGGTCGGTAAGCCTTTCGTTTTCCTTCCCGTCGTATCCGTGTACGTATTCATTTTTCATATTATGTTATTTCCCTTAAATCAGAATGTCTATTGAGGCCATCTGCCACCTTTGTAAATACCATCCCAGAACATGTATTCCAGCTTCATGGCTTTTGCAAAAACTTCTTTCATTTTTTTTCTGTTTGACTCACTCCCGGCAAGCATCAGGACATTTCCATAATCCGACAGTATTTTAACCTGGCTTTTTTCCCAGGTTTCACCAGAATATTCGTCGATCCACTGTTGGTATTTGTTGGCTTTATTTATTGAGACACTCTTCATATCTTTTCCTATCTGATAGTATATCCAATGGCACGGAATTACAGCCATCAGGCCAACTTCAAAAGGATCGAGCGTGGCTGTTTTAATAAGGAATGAATTATATAACTCCGTTTCAGGCAAGGGCTCCATTGTTAAAAGATCATCATTGCTCACTCCCCATTTTGCTAAATAACGGGTGTGAACACTCTGTATCTCCTCATCTAATGACTCAAGAAGCCCTTTTATGATGTCTGTTGCGGTATTGTCCGGTGCTTTTGACAGCAATATCCCATATACTTTCCGGAAATTCTGAAGGAATAAATAATCCTGTACTATATAGTTTCTGAATAATTGTTCATCGAGGTTACCGGCAAGCAATTCCCTGTTGAAAGGCAAATTAAATATCTTCTCATAAAATGGGTAGTTATCATCCCATACCTGGCACATATAGTTTTTTTGAGGGCTTGCTTCTTCAGCAAGAGCATTCATGACCGCGATCATCTCATCCCATTTCTCATCAGGGTCAGGCTCCTGCCATGCACTGCTCTGGACAATAACGACATGCCTGGACGGATCAATATATATTGCCTGTCCGTATATGCCCATAGCCATAAAAACTCCGCCTTCAAGCAGCCACCACTGATAGGCATACCCGAGGGTTTCGGAAAAATTATCGTTTACTGCTAAAGGTCGTGGCAATTCAATTGCTCCCTTTGGAGTCGTAGATTCTAAAATCCATTCATTTGAGACAATACGGTGTCCATTCAAACCGCCACCGTTCATTACCATAAGGCCGAATCGGCCGTAGTCCCTTAACGTAGCGGCAAAACCGACTGATGATGAAATCTGGGCCTGGCTGTTTCCCCTATAATAAAAGGCGTCGCTCTCTGCACCGAGCCCTGACCAGAGTTTTTTCCCGCAATACTCGTTAAGTGGCATACCGGTCGCAGATTCAAGGACAAGGACCAGCACTTGTGTTGAAATACTCTGGTATTCGAATTGTGCGCCAGGGCTTTTAGAAGATTTAAGCGAAGCAGCAAGCTCGGAAAAAGAAGGAGAGCCTTCAATCCAGGACTGAAGAAGAAGAGGAAAATCACTGTCCGGCGCCATATAATCTTCATTCCATTTAACCCCTGCAGCCATCTGGAGCAGATTTTTGATAGTTGCCTGTGCAAATCCGCTTTTTGAAAGATATGGCAGATAACGCACCACAGGATCATTGACATTTCCTATTATACCTTCATCAATGGCTATGCCCGTAAGGACTGACACAATAGACTTTGCCATTGAATTTGAAATGAATTTTGATGCAGGTCCTGCATTGTTAAAGTATTTTTCTACCAAAATCTGGTTCTGATGCAGAGCAAGGAATCCAAGAACATTATTCCTTTTGAAATATTCATCAAGAGTATAACTTTTGCCCTGAAATGTATATTTCAACTCAAGGTCCTTATCCGAATGTTTTAGTTGATAAACCGGATCAGCCCTGCGGACCCAGTCCAGTTTCAGGTCCTGTTGTTCCAGATCAACAAGGCCATGGGACCCCGTCTGGCAAACCATATAGGAATACCTGCCCTTAAAGGCAGGTGCAGATAACAGATCGACTTTTCCGGCTGAAACCGATGCTTCCAGAGAAACAAGAGACATGAACAGTATGAAAACAAAAAGACCTGAAGCTAAAATCCATTTAATGCATTTCATAACTCACCTCCTAAGTAAAAAATAACATCGGAAAACTCAGATACAAATCTTGAGATGAGCTAAAAAACGTCTTCATCAATTTCGCCGGTCTTTGGAGCCTCAGGTTTTCAAATCCATAAATAGTCGTCCCTTAAAAACCCGATTAGGGGTCAGACTGGCGCCTGTTTACTGTTTTCCTCCGCAAAGCCTTTTATATTCTTTTCCATATGGTTTAAGGTCACAGTCTTTGCAGTTTACCTTTGCATAATCAAGGATTATTCCAATTCCTACACAATAGGCCTCGATTTCGAATTTCTGATAGGACCTGGGTGTGCCTGATTTGTATTCCGCGCTGGTGGTTTTATCACTGCATTGCCTCGCGTGCGTGAGTTCATGTTCGTACATCGCCTTGAAAAGCACATCGGGATAACATTTTTTTCTGTAGTCGTCCCTGACTTCCTCGGCATTTACAACCTTGCAGTCATTATTTGTCGCCATGTCTATCTTTGCCGAGCCTCCATCTCCAGGCCCTGCTGAATCTTGAGCTGAACTCTGTGAAGGGTTGTAACCGGGGTCCCACCAGTGTTTCCTGTATTGCCTCACTCCTTCTTTCGCCACCCTTTCATCATAAACCTCTCCATCACCCTCATGCGAACCGTCCCATCCGTCTTGAGCGGCCTTGTTTATCAATTCTTCACTCGAATAGGCACGAATCATTGAGATGCTTTCCTTGAGCTCATCTATCATGTCTTCGCAATCATCATGAATCTTAAATTCCCAGCTCACCTTAAGCGTCTCGGTTGTTTTAATATCAGGGTCAGCCTGGCCCTCAGCATTGCCAGACTGATCTTTCATCGACTCCTTTATCGTAGCTTCGGCCTCGGCAAGTTCCTTTTCAAGTTCGGGCGACATTTTGGAAAGCTCCTTCAAGGATTCAAGGGTCTTATCCATCGTGTCCGTCACTGTCTCACTGACCGAGCCGTAAATGGATTTTATGTCCGGGTAATAAACCTCGCCTTTAATCTTCTTCCCGCCGTCATATCTACCTTTAAAAGATGCAATAAGCGGCAGCATCCGCTCCGAGCCTGGAGCGGTAGCGCTGCAAACCCTTCCGGAACTGTCACAACTTGCGGTTATCTGCGGTTCAATATCAATAGCTTTGAGCATAATGGGAGAAATGTATTTTACATCCTTTATGAAAGTCTCATTTTCGCATGCATATCTGGTTTCCGACTGTGAATTCCCGTCTATCAGCAATGCGGGTTTCTTGTTCAAAGCAATTGTAAAGACATATTCCTTTGTATCAGGGTCAACGCTCAAGACAGACTGAGACTCATATTTTGGAAAATCCGGATGAAGAAGCCCTCTAAAGCTGCTGTGCTCTTTTTCTGAACTGCCAGGTGTAACATAATCGACCATGTTCTTATCACCCGGGCCTTTGCTTGACCTTACGCACCTGGATTTTTTCACCTGATTGAACTTGTTTTCAGTCATTGTATAGCTGACATCAGGATTCGAAATTCTCAGGTTCTGGGCCGATTCGCCGCAGGCCTTGATTACCGCCCTGAAACGGGCATTTTCTTTAAGACTATGCCTTGATGTCGAGTCCTTATCCGATGTGTCTTTGTATAATGAATTGCCTAGACTATAATCAATAATGATATCGCCAATCCATATTGGTTCTGAGGCATTCGCTGTTGCAAAAATCAGGCAAACGGCAATCATTGACAAAAGAGCCGGGGCTGACAGTCTTCCATTCACAGTTCACCTCCTGAATAGACAAAAAATCGACGCGTCAGAACGAAACCCCTTAGCAATGGCAGTGACCCAAGGGGAGCGAAGAAATTATTTTTCTCGCCGGCGAACTATTTCTTGACTATCTCCACCCTGCGGTTTTTCGCCCTGCCCTCTTCGGTACGGTTGTCTGCAACGGGCTTGTCCTGACCCCAGCCGGTTGTGGTCATGCGCGAGGCGCTGATACCCTGTTTAATAACTGCCGCTTTCACTGCATCGGCCCTCTGCTGTGAAAGGATTTTATTATTAGACGGTGTGCCTGTGTTGTCGGTATGACCTTCAACGCTCACCTTGAGATCAGGATTATCCTTGAGTAAGACGGCAATCTGCTCGACCGTTGTCTGGCTCTCGGGTTTTATCGTTGCCTTGTTCGTATCAAAATTTATATAAAGAGCGATGAAGCCGTCCTTATTAAGGGCGTCCAGCATGTCGCTGGCAGTAATTTCCTGTTTGAGCCCCTCTTTTTCGGTGACTGTAAGCAGATAACTTTCGGATGTTGCGTTCACCTTTGCCCAGACATCATTGCCGTCTTTCCTGATATTCATGAAAACAGTGTTGCCGGCATATTCGTAAAATGTGCCGCCCGCCTTTTTCACGGCATTTTCAAAATTTCTGATGATCTGAATCGGGGTGATCTCCCTTGCTCCTTCATTCATGTAATACTCGATCATGTATGTCTTTCCTTCAATGCTCAGGTCTCTGCCTTTGCTGTCTGTGAATTCCTGCGTGTCAAATTCCTTGACCTCATATGATGTGATGTAAAAATCCTTCATCCTGGTAAACATGGAGTGATCCTTGCTGCCTGAAACATCGCTCTGGGCAGATACGGAAGACGAAACCAACAGAATGACCATTGCCGACAGGACTCCTTTTATGGATTTTATCGTCATGGCAACCTCCTTGAAACGGTTTTGTGGATAATGGCAAGTATGTGGTCATTATCAAAAAAGTCAATAATCCCGAATTCCATGTTGAAATTATTACCGTTCATCCGCCTCAAGTAATCCGGGTTCATGCCGAAAAATTTATTAATGAAACTTTTCGATGGGGATAATATGAAAACCAGACTTTCCGGTGTTATGCTGTTGATAACAATTATAATGCTTCTGCAATGCTCTCCCATTTTTGCATTGAACGGCCAGTGGTCTGAAACCGGCAAAACCAAAGGTATTGTAAGCTACAGCAGACAGGCCGCAGGCGGCGTCTATGAAATATATTCAGCCGGCATGGTGAATGCGCCGGTTGCATCTATTGAAGCGCTATTGAGAGATGTCTCGGCACGTCCGCAATATGTATACAACTGTGACGAAACCTCTTATGCGGAAATACCCGGCCTTAAAAATACCACAGACGTCCACTATGTCTATAACAGGACCAGAATGCCAGCTTTTATGAACGATCGCGACTGCGTGGTGAAGAGTGTCTGGACAATCGACAAGACCTCGGGGACCATTTACTGCAGGTCGGAAAGCATAGACAGCGATTACAGGTTCCAGGCGAACGTAGTCAGGATGGCGAAGGTCGTTACCCAGTATACCCTCATTCCAAGAGGCAATGACATGACCCTTGTCATCTGCCAGGCAATGGCCGATCCGGGAGGCAACATACCCAATTTCGTCGTCAATCTGTTCACCAAATCGCTCGGTGCGAACATGATAGAAGGTATTCAGAAAATGGCGAACAGGCCGAAATACCAGAACGCCAGGATCGTTACATCAACCCCGGCCTGATTGCAGGCTCATGATAGAATAAAAGTAAATCGCTATCTGAGCTTTTCTGAATAATCCTCATGTTGAGAGTATAATTGGGGTTTGTATCCAGAAGGCGCATTATCTGCCGGGTCCCTTGTGAGGATCGGCTCCTTCAGCTTCTTCATTGAGATGGCCTTTTCCGGGCATTCGTAAACGCACAGTCCGCATCCGAAGCAGTTTTCCGCTGTAAGGCTTTTGCCGTCCACAAGTTTCCTTGCATCGAACGGGCATATCTCGATGCACTTCGAACAGGCCCTGCATTTTTCCCTGTCCGTCTTCGCGGAAAAGAAACCGTCAATAAGCGGATAATCAAGCTGTCCGAGTTCCCGGTTGATTATGTATGGCACGCACCCGCATATGCAGCAGTTACATATGGCGTATTCGTTGTAGAGATTGACCGGGCAGTGGATGAAGACCATGTGGAACATCTTTTTTTCATGGCATGACTTTATTATCGCCCTGGCCTCTTCCTTTGATATCTGCCGGTAGTCCTTGGGAAACGCCTTCATCCATGCGTAGTAGCCGGTCCTGAAGACCATGTCGGTTTCCATGGGGTGGCTGCATGCCTTATGCCCTATGCGGCAGCGGCACGGGCCCACGGCAATAGGGCCTTCCTGGGCGTCGATAAGTTTTATCAATTCATCATACGGGACCGGGCGTGCCGAATCGCCGAGATATCCGAAAGGTCTTGCAAGGGCTACACCTGCAATTTTTTTAAACCATCCCATCTGCCCCACCCTTTTCCACTTTCCGCGCAGCAGCTGATAGCAGAGAAGCAGCAGCGGTATCTCGATATAACGTGCAAATATGAAGAGCAGAAAGCGCCTTAACGGGTTCTGTTCATTTGACAGTGGCTTGAAATCCATTGCTCAACCCTCCCTGCCGTAGGACGGCGCCATTGTATAGCCTTTGGCCTTTGCAGCATCGAGCAGCCGCTTCCTTGTCTTATCGAGCTTAGTCAGCCTCGGGTCATTGGGCAGTTTTCCCGGATAATCGAGATTGGGTTCAAGCTTCAAATACATGTCATAAGGATAGCCGGACGTCATGTCATCCGGCTCGTTCTTACCCCAGGCCACACCGCCGGTACAATAGTAGCTGATATTGGCCTTTTTATTCTGCCAGGGGATGACAAAGCTGTTTCTGCACATGCTCATGTTCGCCATATAGCGCGTGATGAACTTATCGAAGATTTTAGTTACATAATCGCTCTTGAATATAAACGTGGTGAACCTGTGCCAGAGCGTGAATCTGTTCAGCAGGGACAGCGTGCGGTTGATATACTTGATCGAAATCGCGGACATGCCTGTGGGCGGCTTCATCCTGAATGTATTGAGAGACGTCTGGTCCTGCTTGTATTTTTCGGGGTCTATAAAGCTGTCCCAGCCGAGCAGGTCTATGATCTTCCTGTAGTTGTCCGGGTTCGTCCTTATAATCACGCCGTCCGGCGTTACGCCTTTTTTGAACAGGTACATAGGCGCCATGTACAGGGCTTTTATCGCAAACCGTTCGAGGTGCGGCTCGATCGTCTTTTCAAAATCGTTTCCCGGCTCTTTGAACCCGAGAACGACAGGCGACCATTTGCATATTTTGATGGAGCCGGAATTCAAAAGAAGCTCCATCCCGAAGGTAGCACCGAATATCCCCTGGCAATATGAGATGCCTGAAAAAAGGACAGTGTCCTTGAACTCTTCATAAAGCTTTTCATCAAGCAGCTTGATGCCTATGGGCGGCAGTTCGAGGGTTATCATATTACGCAGCTTCATATTTCTCCTTTGGTTTTTCTCCTGTCTCCTTACTCCTAACTCCTCACTTCTTACTAATGTCTTCTTCCTCACATCTTAAAGCGTCCCGGGTCGAGATATTTCGGCAGGGCGTTAATGCCGATCCCGAGGGCCATCTGTAAAGCCTTTTTCGTATTAGTCCTTTTAACATTTTCACCGAGCGCCTCTCTTGCATATTCGATAATATGCCTGAGAGTTTTGCCGAAAGGGTTCGCCAGCCTCATTATGCCGAGCGTAAGCAGGCAGCCTGTGCAGTAAATGGCAGCCTCATCCGCATCGGTCTTATCCAGTGCTGAAAGGCCCTTCAGACCGCATGAGGCCAGGTCGATAAGGCTGAAGCTGTTGCAGCCCGCAGCAACACCGCAGCAGAGGCCATGCTCACGGCTCTGCTCTGTCTCGATAATCGTAAGCCCGAACATTTCAAGCAGCCTGCGCTGAGATTGCATGAAATCTTTTCCGAGCACCCTCGCATGGCAGGAATCATGCATCACGACAGTACCTGAGAGTTTCTTTCCGATTTTAAAAGTGCCGTCTTCGATCCTCTCGATGAACCAGTCCGTGAAAAATGTCTTTTTAAAATCAAAGCTCGCGCCGAACTGTCCGGGAAGCACATTTGAAAACATGTTGTACCCGGCAGGACAGATGAACACGAGTTCTTCGATATCCTTATCCCTGTAGAATTCAGTGAGATATTTTGCAGTCTTTCTGACAGGTTCGAGCGCTCCCATCCTGAAAAACATCTCGCCGCAGCACAGGTCCCACCTGCCCCATACCGGAAGCTCTTCGAATATGACACCTTCGGCCAGAAGAGGCATTGCGAGAAGGTTGCAGCCCGGATAAAGGCAGGTCTTTGCCGGCGGCTGTTCAACAGACCATTTTTCCTGAAGGGCCTTTTCAGATGCGGTGTATGCTAGGCTCTGCCTGAAATTTGGAAGCCTTCCGGGCATAAGATAGCTGGCCCTTGCAGGCAGCCCTTCTCTTTCATAACGTTCATTCCAGAAGTAGTGGATCCTCTCATAGGGATGTGCATCGTTCGGGCAGAAGGCGTTGCAGGCATAGCAGCTCATGCATTTTTTTGCCGCAACCGATCTTTCATGAAGTCCGAGGTTTATCTTTCTGATGTCCTTGATCGCGTCCTGCCTGGAGAGTTTCATATACCGGCAGTTTACGAGGCATTCGCCGCATTCAGTGCATCTGTCCCAGCCTAAAACCTCCCTGAACTCTTTCATTACACCTGACAATTTAACCTCCGAAAATTGCCGGGATATCCCGGCTCAACTTTTCAGTAATTTTATCCGGCCTGTCCCTTATCCGAAAATATTGCAGGGTAGATAAATATGCCGACTGATACGATGAGAAGCCCGATATCCCTCAGCAGATACCACCATGTAATTTTTGCAGCAGCAGGGTCGGTGGTAAAACACCCGCATGAGATATCAAGCCCGCGGACAAGACTCGCGCACAGTGCCACGGCGAATATAAGAAGCATGCCTGAAATCGCCAGGGAGCCGCCCTCGATGAATATCCCGCTAACGACAAAGAATCCGGCAATGATCTCGATTGGCGGCATGGATGTTGCTGCCAGATTCACGAGAAACCCGTTTGGAAGGATCTTATATGCATCGATCGCCTTTGCAAAGGCCACAGGTTCAGAAAAATGAATGAAGCCGGTATATATGAACATGCCGCCGATTAAGAGCCTTGCCAGAATATAGATGGCCTTTTTAGTGCTCATCTGCCTGACTCCTGAGGATAACCGGACATGCTCCAGGCCTCCCAGCCTTCAGGCATTTCCCTGACATTGGTAAAACCGTCTGCCATCAGCTCTTTTGCAAGCTCCTCGGCAAGAGGACAGTCAATCCCAAGACAATAGGTGATGATAAGCCTCGATTTGTCTTTCTCAATCGCATTGACGGATTTGTCCCCTTTGCCGGGATGTATATTAATGGCCTTCGGGATATGACCCAGGTTGTAGTCATATTCGCTTCTTGCATCAATGAACAATGCCTTGCCCGAGCGGAAGGCCTTGAAGCCTTCCCAAACGCTTATCTTAGCAACCTGAACAGGATTAGTGGTAATCTGAGAGGAAGCCTGGCCGGCAGTTGCCGCAACTTCTCCGGCTGTTTCAATCTTGTCATGGCGCAGAGTATTCACAGCAAGCCCTATTATGACGCCTGCCGCTATTATGATCAGAACCTGAAGAATTCCTCTTTTAAAAATCCTTTCCAGCTTATTCATTCTTCACTCTTTCGGATTATATTATTTGATACTTAAATCCTGGAAGCGATTATTGCAGCGCCTATCGCCCCGTTTACCTGGGTCTCGGTGAAGACCTCCATTGGTCCCAGCTTCGCTTCAAGCGCCTTTACTATACCAATGTTTTTTGCAACGCCTCCGGTCATCATAATCGGCTTTTTCACGCCTACCCTGTTTGCAAGTGCAGCGACACGTGAGGCGACCGACTCATGGATGCCTGCTATTATATTTTCACGTGTCTCCCCCTTGGCTATCAACGATATGACCTCGCTTTCTGCAAACACCGTGCAGAGGCTGCTTATGTGCGAAGGATTTTCAGCCCTGAGAGAAGTCTCGCCGAATTTATCCAGATCGACCTCAAGCGCCCTTGCCATAACTTCCAGAAACCTGCCTGTACCTGCTGCGCACTTGTCATTCATGGCAAAATCCTTGACCTTTCCCTGAGCGTCGAGGACGATGGCCTTGCTGTCCTGCCCTCCTATATCGACTACAGAGCGGACATCCGGATTTAAAAAATACGCCCCGGTCGCATGGCAGATTATCTCGGTGACGGCCTTGTCCGCAAAATCGACGGAATTTCTGCCGTAGCCCGTGGCTACCACTCTGCTCAGTGAACCGGGCTTTATGCCAGCTTCACCGAGTATATCATCAAATATCCTTTTACCCGCCTGTGTTGAGTTGTATCCGGTAAAAGACACCTTTGTGGCTATGATTTCACCATCCTTAAGAATGGCCGCCTTTGCCGTTATCGAACCTATGTCAATTCCGAGTGTTGTCATGGCTAAACCGCTGTTGTGCCCCCGTCAACGACAAGAGTCTGACCGGTAATAAAGCTGGCACCTTCAGAGGCAAGGAAAAGAGCGGGATGGACCACTTCCATTGGTTCGGCTATGCGGCCCATGGGAATGCCTTTTGTGATCTGGGCAAGTATTTCCGCATTCGACCAGAATGGTTTTGAAAAATCGGTCCTGACCATCGCAGGCGCAACTGCGTTTACCCTTATCCCGTATTGCGCCAGTTCGCTGGCAAGAACCTTCGTGAGCATCTCTATCGCGGCCTTTGCAGTCCCGTATATGCCCATGCCGGGAGAGGCCTTCCTGCCGGCAACAGATGTGATTGTCACGATAGAGCCCTTATTCTGAGGCTTCATTATTTTTGCAGCCTTTCTTGAAACCAGAAAGGTCCCGCTCAGATTCGAATCGATTATCTTCTGCCAGATTGCAAGCTCCGTATCTGCAATCGACGCAGTAAGCAGGTTCATGCCTACATTGTTTATGAGTATGTCAAGGCGCCCCCCGGACCAGGCGGTGATTTCATCGAACATCCTTTCGACGTCGGCTTCCTGTCCGATATGAGCCTGAACCGCTATGAGCCTGTCGCCTGCATTAAGCAGAGCTGCAGCTGCGTCGAGGCCTTCTTTTTTCCGTCCGCAAACAGCCACTTTCGCACCCTGGCCGAGAAGGGTCTTCGCCATCTCGAGCCCAATGCCCCGGCTTCCCCCCGTTACGAGTACAACCTTGTCTTCAAGTCCGTAATTCATAATTTTCTCTCCCTGCATTTACCTGTTTTCTTTTGTAAATGGTCCTATCGTCATATCCTTTGTTATCTTCTGATCAATAAAATCAAGTATCAGACCTGCAGTAACATCGGGTATTTCCTCCTGCGGCGTATGTCCGCAGTGCTGAACTATTGCAAGGTTTGCATTGGGAAGGTTGTGTCTGTACTGATAACCCACGATGAGCGGAATCCATTCATCTTCCTCTCCCCATACAAGCAGGGTTTTCTGGCCTATCGAAGGAATACGCTTAAGGTATGGTTTAAAATAGTCGAAATCAAGCTGCGTGATTATCGCTGCCTGGGCGTCTACGGAGCCAACAGTAATCAGCCTTGCGTAATAATTATCAATCTGATCCTGACTCACCCAGTCCTTGTTGTAGAACACTTCCTTCAAGTTCCATTTTACAACCCATTTTCCGAACAGAGCCTTTATCGAGAAGACTGCTCCGGGTACTGACCCCATACGTATAATAAGAGGTTTTTTCTGGGGATAGCCTGCGGGGTCCAGAAGGACCATGCTGCTTATATATTCAGGATGCTCCATCGCCATGAGAATGCCTACGGCCCCGCCCAGAGAGTTGCCGACATAGATCACATTCTTGATACCTATGGCGTCCATGCATGCACGGACTTCTTCCATAAGCGTAACCGGGTCATATTTGACATCATCTGACGCCCTGGGTTTATCTGACCAGCCGAAACCTTTCATATCGATGGCATAAACGTGCAGTCCTTTTTTCTGAAGGACTGGGGCCGCTTTCTCCCATGAATATGTAGATGAACCGAATCCATGGACCATAAGCACAGGCTGGCCGGCAGCGGGATATTCAGTGTAGTGGAAATTCGTCCGGCCAATCTTTATCATGTGGTCTTCGCCGTTCGGGCACGGGATAGCAATTTCACCCTGCGGTATATTCTTTATGAAAATTCCGCACCCGCTCAGAATCGATAAGATGATAAACATTACGAATATGACTGAAAACCTGCATTTCATTCTTGCCTCCTAAGAAAATTAAATCATATTGCAACAGGTAAGCATAACCTGTTTTATGCCCATCAGCGAAGTCCCGCGGAAATTGCCGGCCAGAGGATATCCATACCCTGCTCCGTAGCCGCCGGCCTGAACATAAGCAACCTTATTTCTGAAAATATAAGGTTGTGCACTTTAAGCGATTTCATATGAGGATTTTTCTGACTGCAGCCGAAACGCTGTCCCAGTTTCCGTATCTGAGGGCATGGGCGCCGGCAACACCGCATGCATTCGATATCAGGAAAGATGTCCTGATACCGCTGCCTCCTCTTGCCTGTACATGGCCGAGCGCATCGCCTGCCATGAAAAGGCCTGTTGCAGGCATGCATTCGGTGATCATTCCGCCCATCGGGATTGATGTTCGCAGGCTGTATTCGACTGTGGCGCCCTTTATCCTTTCGGAGAAGATTTTATGGAAAGAGGAGAATTCTTCAAGCTCCGGCAGCCAGTTGTTCGACAGGCTTAAAATGATTATTTCCGCTTCTCCTTTGCCTCTCGGGAATATGCAGCCGACGGCAAGCCTGCCTCCTTCAGCATGAAAATGATATTCAAGCCTGTCTTCCGGACCGTCATAGTTTTTTAAAATCCATTTTGCGGCAGGCCTGTCCATTTTAGACCGGTCAATCCCGGTAAGAGTAGATGAAAGATCATCAATGCCTCCACATGAATATATCAGGTCTGCAGGACAATCCCTGTCTGAAAGCCTCACCATTTGCGCCCTTCCCTTTTCAACAATGATCCCTACAACGTTGGTGCCGGTATGAATACTTGCCCCGGATTTCTGAACCTTTTGGGCAATGGCCTTAATGAAATCCTGCCAGTCGATGATCAGGTTGTATTCAGATATCGTCCGGTCAACCAGCTTTTTGCCGGAATGGGAATAGTAGCGGCGTTTGTTTATTCTGTGGATTGTCTGCGAATCGAAAAAGCCTTTTCCAAGCAAGGCCTCCATTTCAGGGCTGAAACGGATTGTCTCTCCCCTCCTCTGTTGGCCGATCTCCTGCTGCCTCTCATAAATATCAACCTCGATACCTGCGCGGGAAAGAGCAAGCGCTGCTCCCAACCCTGCAGGGCCTGCTCCGATAACAATGGCTTTATTATTCATCATCGGACAAGATTACCAATATGCAATTTGCCTTGTCAATTTATTATATGTTAATTTCATCTGAACTGGGAGAATGTTTTATGGAAAAGATCGATAAAAAAACCTGGTATTTCATACTTGGGGCTCTTCTTCTAATTCTTCTGCCGGGGATAAACCATGGCATATGGCGTCCCGACGAACCGTATATGGCGGGTATCTGTTCGGAGATGGCCAGGACAGGCGATTTTGTCGTTCCCAGACTCAACGGCGTACCTTTTCTTGAGAAACCTCCCCTGTACTACTGGGTAGCGGCTTCATTCGGTACCGTTTTCGGCACCACCGACGATATGCCTTTCAGGCTCGCTTCAACCCTATTTTCAATATTGACCCTGGTTACGATTTTCTTCGGCATCAGAAAAAGGACATCGGATGTTACCGCAGCAATGGCCTGCCTCGTACTTTCCTCCCTCTGGCAGTTTTTCGATCAGTCGCGCTGGATAATAGTCGATATAGCCCTTATCTTCGGTGTTGCTCTATCCATGGTTGCATGGTTCAGGATCACCCATAAAGGCAGGTGGACCGATTCGATGCTGCTTGGAATAGGTACTGCAATTGCCTTCATGGCAAAGGGATTTGTGGGGCCTGCAATGATCGCATCTGCGATTGTCGTAGATGTGCTCATAAAGAGAGATTTCAGGCTTATCATCAGATCAAGGCCGCATATCGCACTTTTATTCTTCATGCTGCCCATCGCGATATGGACAGCTCTGCTCTATAAAAGCGGAGGCTGGTCTTTCGTCAGGGAAGTGCTCGTCGTGAACAACATCATGCGTTTTACCGGTGCGCCCGAAGGTGCTGCGCTGGGGCATATGCACGGCCCTTTCTATTATCTGCCCAAGGTACCGTCCGAGATGATCCCCTGGACGCTGATAGGGATACCCGCTTTCATCGCATCTTTTAAAAATTTCAGAAACGACAGCTACCTTCCCTGGTTCATAGGGCCCTTGCTGCTTCTCTCGGCTTCATCAGCAAAGAGAGGCCTTTATCTGGCGCCTCTCGGACCTGCAATAGCCTGTATGATCGCCTCATGGCTGTCGTCTCCACCACAGAATAAATGGGAGGAGCTTACGATAAAGATCACATGGGCTCTTACCGCAGCCGCGGCACTGGTTCCACTTGCCGGATTATTCATGGGTGTGCCTTTCTGGGGGGCGGTCATGGGCATGATATCCATTGGAAGCCTTGTCTACATATACAGGTACAGCGGACTGAAAATGTCAAACCTTGCTCTGTGCATTTCGGTCTGTATTGTTATGGCTTCGGCCATGTTTGTCTTTTACATGCACCAGCAACCAGGTGAGGATTACCTGCCGTTTGCGAAGAAAGCCCTCAGCGTTTCGCAGGGAAAAGAAATCATTCTTCTAGCGGATGACGAGGTGTTTGAAGGCGTGATGCCCATGATAACAGGCAAATATTTCAGAAACGTGCCTAAACCCGACCGGATTACGGAAGAAGGCTATTATATCTGGGCCGATAACCGGAAAGAAGAAATCACGCGGAAAATCAGGAAACTCTATAAGGTCGATGTGGTGCTGGACAAGCGTATAGGAAGGAAAAACGCAAGACTCGCCTACATCATTCCCGAACCCCATGCAAATCCCGGGAGATAAAGAATGAAGGTCCTTGTAATTGAAGATGATATAAAAACAGCATCGTTCATTATAAAAGGGCTTTCGCAGGCAGGCTATCTCGCGGACCATGCACCAGACGGCGAAACCGGCCTTTTTATGGCGCAGACGGCATCTTATGATGCGGCGGTAGTCGATATAATGCTGCCGCTGCTCGACGGGATATCCCTGGTAAAGAAGTTGAGGGCTGATAATAATATGACGCCTGTCATTTTTTTAAGCGCAAAAGGCTCAACCGAGGACCGAATAAAAGGGCTTCAAACAGGAGCAGATGACTACATTCCAAAGCCGTTCGCATTTTCAGAACTTCTTGCAAGACTTCAGGCTGTCCTGAGGCGTGCTTCAGCATCTGCAGAACCGACAACTTTAAGCATATCCGACCTCACACTTGACCTTATAAAAAGAAAGGTTTTCAGGGCAGGGGTCGAGATCGAACTTCAGACCAAGGAATTTGCCCTGCTTGAATATCTTATCAGGAACAAGGGCCGGGTCATTTCAAAGACCATGATCATCGAAAACGTCTGGAACTATAATTTTGACCCCCAGACAAACGTGGTTGAGGCAAGGATATGCCATTTAAGGGACAAGATCGACCGCGACCATGAACACAAGCTTATCCAGACGATCCGCGGTGTGGGGTACATGATTGAGTAAAAAGACTTCCAGAATATCAGGTGTTGCTCTCAAAATCGCACTTTCCTATGCAGCAGCTTTCGTTGTTGTCGCAGCTGCAGCGTTCGGCGTTCTTTATATCGGGCTGGCCTCCAACCTTCAGGCAAGGCTTGACGAGCTTTTAAGGAAGCAGGCATCAGACCTTGAACTGCTTTATGAATCAGGGAACAGAACTCTATTTGCTGAGGAAATCAACAGGCAGACAAGTTACGAGGGCGTTGACAGAATGTTCATGCTGCTGATGAATAAAAAGGCTGATCCCACCCTGAAAACAGACATGACCCCCTGGACAGGAGTTTTAGAGACCCTTTCGAAAGAAGCATCCATCATGAAAAACGAAGAGGATTTTATCACGCTGAAAGTTGCAGAACGAAAACACAAGGTCAGGGTAATCATCCGGCGTCTTAAAGACGGTTCATTCATTGCTGCGGGGAGAACGGTCAGAGACAATGACAAGGTGATGGAAGATTTCAGGGAGATTTTCTCCACCGCTTTTTCCCTGATACTCCTTATTGGTGCCCTTGCTGCATGGTTTGTTACAAAAAGAGCTATGCGAGGGGTCGAGCGTGTCACAAAGACGGCAGGCATCATCGGGACCGAAGGGCTTTCAAAAAGGGTCCCTGTTGGAAATGAAGGCCGGGAGATAGCAGAGCTGGCAACAGCCTTTAATGACATGCTCGAACGTATCGAAGCCCTCATAACAGATATGAGGGCCGTCACCGACAACATCGCCCATGACCTTAAAAGCCCTCTTACCAGAATCAGGGGAATTGCTGAAACGACGCTTACCGGTTCGCAGAATCTTGCCGAATACAGGGATATGGCAGGCAATGTCATCGAGGAATGCGATAGGATGGTTTCGATGATCAACATCATGCTTGAGATAGCCCGTACTGATGCGGGGCTTACAAAGCTTGACACCAAAGAGTTGGATATCAATGAAATTCTAGTCGATATTGTTGATATTTACGAGGCACTGGCCCAGGACAGAGGCATCATCCTTTCATTAATTAACCCCGGCAATATCCCCAGGGTTTCGGCGGACAAGGCCATGATTCAAAGTGCGGTTGCCAACCTGATCGATAATGCGGTCAAATATACTCCTTCAGGCGGCGAAGTCTGCATACGCACAGGAATCGAGAACGGCACAATAATGATTTCAGTAACGGATACAGGGCCCGGAATTACAGAAGAAGATATCCCTCATATTTTCGAAAGATTTTACCGCGGCGATATAAGCCGGTCAACCCCTGGAAGCGGCCTCGGCCTGAGCCTTGTCATGTCCATAGCCAAGGCCCACGGCGGCGACGTGAGCGTCAAAACTTCACCAAATGGTAGCACATTCAGCCTGAGCCTGCCGTTAAAGAAAATAATATGATCATGTTAAGTATACAGACAAGTGAATCAAAATATGATATAAAATCTTATGAAGTTAGACAGAACAAAAACCCTGCTAAAAAAACAGACCAAACAAGATGACTGCTTTGTTAATGCCTCTTTTCAGGAAAGAATATCTTTTGTCTGGGAACTGACATCTGAATTGTGGCACCTGAAAGGTGACAGAGATGCTGAACGAAGATTACAAAGATATGTTACAAAGCTTGTTAGACAATGAGGTAAAATTTCTCATTGTCGGTGCTTATGCCCTTGCCGTTTATGGATATCCTAGAGCAACTGGTGATTTTGACATATGGGTAGAAGCAAGTCTGGAAAATTCAAAAAAAGTACTGGCCTCCCTTATCTATTTTGGAGCACCTGTGTCAGGGTTGACAGAAAATACTTTTATTGAGGAAGGTATAATCTTTCAAATCGGTGTTGCACCACGCAGAATAGATATCATAACCCAAATTGACGGTGTCGAATTTAACAACGCCTACCAGTCCAGAACAACAGTCGTAATGGAAGGACTAAATCTTCCTTTCATTTCTAAAGAAGACCTCATCAAAAATAAGAAATCAACCGGGAGAGATAAAGATATCCTTGATGCAAAACACCTTGAAGAAAACGAAAATGCATAATCATACACTCCATGCGCAAGAAAAGGTGACAGGCACCATTTCTTTAATTGCGTCCCGTACACTGAATTAATTTTTTTACTTCTTTTTTTGCTTGACATTTTTAAGTTAACCTGGTTAATTATCTTGCCATGAATGAACAGAATCGTGAAAGTATTCTTGATATGATTCATATTGCGCATCTCTACCTACAGAGGCTGGAGAGTACTCCACGTGATTATGGAACCGGTGAGCTTCTTTATTCCTCTGATGTTCATACGGTTGTTGCTGTGAGTAAAGCACCCGGCTGTAATTTGACGGCATTGGCTGCCCAGCTTAATATTTCGAAAGCTGCCGTATCTAAATTCGTCTCCAAGCTGGTCCGTACGGGTTATCTTATTAAAAGCAGACCGGTTGATAACGATCGCGAAGTGATCTTTACTTTGACTAAAAAAGGGCAAGCCGCAGCCAGTGGACATCAAGCATTCGTAGCAAAGACGTTTGGTTCTCTTTTTCAGGTAGAATCCGCTCTTTCTGAGCGGGACTATCAGACAATAAAAGAATATTTCAAGAAACTGATGGACCTAATTGAGTAATAATTTTTTTTAAATATATTATTAACTTGGTTAACTTAACAGGGAACGCTATGATAAGTAAAAGAATAACCGGTACGATAAGGAACAAATGGGGATTCATATGCAGGTTGATAAAGATGAGAAGACAATCAATACGCATGCTTCTTCTTCTCTTTTCATTTTCTGTATTTCCCATAACAATTATTTATCTGGCCCCGGCTCCGCCGATAATGAGCCTAAAGGCAGGAGTAATCAATCTGAGTGTAATTACAATCCTTGCAATTTTCATATCTGGTTTCATTTTTCGTCGAGCATTTTGCGGCTGGCTTTGTCCAGGCGGAGGATGCCAACTGGTTGCACAGACCTTGAACAACAATAAATTACAGCATCAAAAAACAAACTGGATGCGGATTATACTTGTCTCTATCTGGTTTATCATTTTGATCTCTGTAGTTGTGTTTTCAGAGCACTTACCCAGTCTGGATATAGTTCATCCCGGTGCAGGTAAATTTGCCACGTCATACATTCGTTACTTTTTACCATACATACCTGTGGTAATTTTCATATTTCTCTTTACCTTTCTTTTTGGCAGACGCGGTTTTTGTCATCGGGGATGCTGGATCTATCCCATCATAGCATTCAGTTCAAAGGTTGGAATGCTCATCCATACTCCCAGTCTTCATGTGGCTGTAAACGACCATGATAAATGTTCACACTGCAAAGCCTGCACAACAAATTGCCCGATGAGTATCGAGGTATTTGAATATATCCAGACAAACACTAAATTACCGAATAATTGCATTCAGTGCGGTTTATGTATTGATAAATGTCCAAAGGGTATCCTGGAATTTTCGTTTGGCTTTAAGTAATTCACAGAAGGAGACAGACATATGAATACCGGAAATTACAAGATAAATAGAACAAAACGTATGTGTATCGGCTTATCTTTCATCATTTTCCCTTTAATATTTATTTTTGCTTTTGCAGGTCACCCTAACCTTTTGAATCCTCATTTTTTGGGGCCGGAAGATCTTATTTTAAGAGCTCATAACAATTCAATGCTACATTTTGGACATGCATTAGTTACGCTATGTACTGGTCTGCTTGTTGTTGTTGCAGTACATTTTATGAATATTCAAAACGACAAATCAACTGCCTGGTACGGATTTATAGGCGGTGTCCTGGCAATACTGGGCGCGCTCATGTTAGCAGCTGATAAAGGGGCATTATGTCTGACTATGAGTGCCCTCGATACGCTACCTGAACATAAATTCAGAATGATGATGCCGGGTTTACTTGCGATGTTTGCAAAAAACGGCTGGCTGGTTCTTATTTGGGGACTCCTCTTGTTACCTGTCGGTTTTTTGATTCAGACAATAGGGTTACTCAAGTCCAAAAGCCTGCCAACATGGCAAAGTCTACTGTTTCTGATAGGGGTGCTTTTCATTGGCACTCCTGACGGTGTTGAAATTATTAATTTAACTGCATCAGTTTTGATAGCAACAGCATGCTTACCATATGGTTTAAAGATTATAGCAAATAGAAACAAAAAAGTTATAACCTGAAGATGGGCTGTACAGAAACCAATTAATCCGGTTTATATTCAAGATGCTGTCCAGGAGGCCAGGAGGAAGGCGACGCAGGCATAATAATCAGCTGCTGAGCTATTAAGCTGTTAAGCATAATCTAAAAGAAGATTTGATTTTCTTATCAGCTCATCAGCTTAACAGCTTATCAAGAAAAGGTGCCAGGCACCATATCTTGGGAAAAAGGATTTGGCGGATCTTGAATCTCTGGGTGAAGTGATTGATCCATAGTTAAAATATCGATGTCGGTTTTGTTTACTTTGGACAATTTTCCTATGATATACACGCCGGGCTTTTTGTCCTTATTATCATAAAATACCCGCTGGTAAGTCTAGGTATCTGCTGATTTTATGATATATTTTTCTTTTCATTTCTTAGTTAAATACAGTATTATTTTCACAAAATACCGAAAAAGGATTTAGGGTATACTAATTGTTAGCCGTATGAGGAAATAATGAAGGACATACTCATAGATTTTAGCATCAATCTTTTAGTAGGAATTGTTACAATTGTACTTGTACTCACCATAGCCATGGCAAGTCTAGGTTTTATAATAAGTTATGCAATTGCAGGTGTTGGGATTTTTAGCATTACAGGTGTTGCTTCAATATTCTCATCCATAGCAGTTTGCTCTGGTGTAATTATTGCCATACTGGCATTTACTAGGGATAGAGAAAGGTTAGCACGGGAAAGAGAAGAAAACCGGTCAAAAATACTTCTCGATCAATCAAAATATGGGCTTGATGAAGTGCTAGAATTACTCAAGGATAAAAACAACAACCGAGATATTTGGGTTCGTGCTGCCAGAGTTCTATTAAATGCAACATCTCTTGGCAAACAGATTATAGCACCCGATTACATAAAGGCATACAGGCTTTATGAAGATAAAATGCGAAGCGAACTGTATAGAGCTTTGACCTTATACAATGAAGATACCCAAGAACGGGAACCACTGCCCCCACAATTTTTTTATGGAATAAGAGAATGGCGTCGTAATATCTCGCTAGATGATGCAGCTATTGAAGCCTCAGCAAAAGTATGTGTTGGCGATGTTACTATCGACCAAGTAATTCAAGAGTCATCTTTGAGACAACTCGAACCGAAGTCAGTCGTTGCAATATTTGACTTCCTTGAATATCCAAACGATTACATCGATCCGCTAAAAAGCGTCCAACTCTGGATAGAAGACTGGGAAAGCTCTTTTGGTCCTAGCCAAGGAGCTAAAAGATATGTTGCTCACGCCAAGACCACATCCGCTATCGATGGAGACCTCTTTAAGAATGAGAAGAACGGTTAACAATTGCATCCACACGAACGCGTTGATGCGCGCCGGTGATGCGTACTTTATCTTCAGAAGAAAACTTCATTCCCAGATCGCTGAAAAACTATATCTATTCACATAAGATATCCACTAAAAGACGTTCTAGTTAAATTATGATTTTCGGAACGTAATCATTATAAATTCACAATCCACTTAGAATACAACTCAGTTGCTAGTATTCATGATGCTTCATTAAATTTCCATACAGGCCGTCAGAACAAGGCAGACCGCGAAGTGACGAAGTCGAGGAATGAGGCGTACTTTTAGCGTACGCCGGAATGACGAGACAAGGAACGACAATGGTATGCAAAGTTATGGCGGCCTGTATGATTACTAAAAAATAATTTTCCGGCAATGTTCAGATCATGTTAATCTGCTATCCGTGTCGAACATGGGAGAAGGCATAGATAAGAACTTTTACCTCAAACTGACAGTGCTCATCATTGTCCTGTCCATGCAGTTCGTCGGCATTTTCGACCACTCACTCTGGACGCCGGACGAGCCGCGCGTGGCGGAAATAGCGAGAGAAATGGCCGTTTCAGGCGACTATCTCGTGCCGCACCATTCGAATACCCCTTTCCTCGAGCAGCCGCCGCTCTACTACACGCTTGCCGCCCTTTCCTTTCGTCTTTTCGGCACTTCAAACGAGGGCTTCGGCAGGCTTGCATCTGTAGTATTTGCGCTGCTTACGCTTTCAGTCGTATTCTTCGGCACCAGGAGGCTCTTTTCCGAGCGGGCCGCCATGCTTGCCGTACTCATACTTTCAAGCTGTTTCACCTTCTTTGAAGTCAGCCATAAAATGCTCGTCGATTCAGCTCTCTGCCTTTTCATAACTAGCGCTCTGTTCTCGTTCATCCTCGCTGAAACCGGCAGGCTCAAGCACGGATACAAGTTTTTCTGGATATGTCTGGGCCTGGCCTTCATGTCCAAGGGCATTATAGGGATGGCAATCCCGGGCGTCGCAGTTATGGCCTATTATATATGGCAGGGAAAATTACCTGATCTTAAAAAGACATGGTTCTTTCAGGGCTGCGCCGTGATCATCCTTATCATGGCCGCATGGGCCTATATCCTGTTTCAAAGAGGCGGCATCGAATTTGTAAGGACATTCTACCTGTATAATCAGGTGGGGAGGTTCCTCAACATAGGCATATATTCGGGCGGGCATGTCAGGCCTTTCTATTATTACCTTACAACAATATGGGGCGATGCTGCGCCATGGTCGCTGATCCTTGTCCCTTTCTTCATATCCATCAGGAATTACACAAACGGAAAAAAGTTTATCGTGTCCTGGTTCGCTGCAGGATTCATTCTTCTGAGCATAGCTTCCACAAAGCGCGGGCTTTATATATTGCCTTTGCTTCCTGCGATGGCGGTCATGGCGGCATTGTGGATGGAACACGTGATCACCGAGACATCTTCAAAAACAGACAAGGTCTTTCTCTGGATCATCATTGTCCTTGTTTCAATATGTTCGCTCCTGCTGCCTTTCGTGTATGTGATGAAATTTAATGGTGCTTACTTTACCGCCCTCATACTGCTTCTGGTCGGTCTGGCTTTGCCCATATTTGTTTACAGGATATTCAAACCCGGGCTTGCATTCGTACTCGCCATTTCATGGACGTTCCTGATCGTTTTGTGGATACCTTTTGTGATTCCGGTCATCGATATCCAGAAAAGCTACAAACCGCTTTTCACTCAAATCGGAGAGCAGACCCGGGGTTATCAGGTGACAGGCTATCAGCTTACCGAGTCGCTCGAGGCGTTTTCGCCGTTTTACGGCAATTTTTTTGTTGAGAATATAGAAAACAGGGATGTATTTGAAAAACTGCTCAAAAGCCCCAGAACAGCATACCTTATGATAATACCCGTCAGGACGGATAAGGGGCTCAGACAGCTGATAGAAGAGAGGTACACCAGGATAATTTCGGATACCGACAAGGACGTTGAAATCTGGAAACGCGGGATTGAGGATTAGCGATGGATTATAAAGAACAGTCATACGGGGTCGATACCCGGACATGGATGGCGCCTGCAATCATAATAATTGCCGCTGCAGCACTTTTCATAAACATCGGCATCCCGTCCCTGTGGGGTTCTGAAGGCCGCTGGGCTGTTATCGCACGCTACATGTTCAGGTCCGGAGATTTCTTTCATCCGATGCTTGGCAACTACCCCTACTGGGACAAGCCTCTTTTATCATACTGGCAGGTCATACCTTTCGGATACATCATGGGCGGTGTAACCGAGGCGGCATCCCGCATGCCATCTGTCATATGGGCAGTTATCTGGCTCATTCTTACATATTCGACGGCATCGAGGCTTGCAGGCAGAAAAGCGGCGACACTGGCGACACTGGCGCTTGCAGGAAGCTACGGATTCATGTTCTGGGGCAGGAACGCCCAGGTCGAGATGTCAAATGCAGCTGTCATCATGCTGTCTATCTGGTATTTCCTCAGATACAAGGATAATCCGGGCAAGGCATGGTTCTTTATTCTTGCAGTGATAACAGGTCTTGGCGCAAATCTGAAAGGCCTGCCAGCCGTAGGAGCACCCGCGCTGGCCATTATACTGGCATCGCTCGTCATGAAGGACTGGAAATGGTTCCCGAAACTTCATATACTTTTTGCAGCCATCATACTCGGACTTCTGGCGTTTATTTCCATCCCGGCGCTGGCGGCTTTTGTTACCGGTTCGCGGGAGCCGCTTGACCTCGTGTGGAAAGAAAACGTGGTCAGGTTCTTTTCGCCCTTTGACCATAAAGACCCGTTCTATGTCTATTTTATAAGGATATTCGACCTGTTCGCTCCGTGGTCAATTCTTCTGCCTGCTGCATTTGTATATATCTTCCGCAAAGGCAGGTTTACGAATGAGGGTGTTAAAACCGTACTGCTCTACTTCGCAGGTATCTTTCTTTTCTTCACCTTATCCGGCTCGCGCAGGTCATATTACATACTGCCCGCACTGCCCTTTGCGGCAATGACGGTTGGCTTTTTCCTTTCGGAGATTGAAAGTGCTTTCACATCAAAGGGCTACCGGATATTCTTCATGATATCGGGCATCCTCTTCTCAATATGCCTGATTAAGCCGATTTTCGTTCTTACAATAAAACCGGACCTCATACCTGTGGCAAACGTGAAGAGCCTTATGCCCGTTGCGGCAATGCTGCTAGTAATAGGCATATACACAGGCTTTTATTCCATCAGGATAAAGCCCGTTCCGGTAATGGCCGGTCTGCTCTCGGTATGGCTGATCTATGCGGCAGGGATAATACCTTTTGTTTCTAACCTTCCCGGCAATATACGATCAGAGGTTACCGTATTGAAGAACACAGGCAGAGAGGTTTCATACCTCTCATCTGACGACGCAAAGATAATCTTTTATCTGGACAAACCCTACACGGTGTTTACGGAAAAGGGTCCCGCAGAAACATGGGCCCTGAATACGAACGGCATTATCCTGGCCCATGATGAAGTCAACGAGCCGGGCTGGAACAAACTGTATGAAGTGGGCAAATGCATTGCCTACGAAATAGGAGCTGATAAATGAACGAATTCATTCCCATGAGCAGGCCTTTCATAGGCGAAGAAGAAATCGAAGAAGTGACAAAGGTTCTGAGAAGCGGCTGGATTACGACCGGTCCCAAGTGCAAGGAATTTGAAGAAATATACGCCACTCTTACAGGCGCGAAAGTCGGAATCGCCCTTGTCTCGGCAACTGCAGGGATGCACCTTACGCTCAAAGCCCTCGGGATAGGCGCAGGCGACGAGGTCATCACGCCTTCCATGACGTTCGCTTCCACTGTAAACCAGATAGCACTGGCAGGTGCTAAGCCGGTTTTTGCAGACTGCGACTATGACACGCTGATGGTCAAACCCGAAGATATCGCACGCCTGATAACTAAAAAGACAAAAGCGATAATCCCGGTGCATTTTGCAGGAGCGCCTGCGGATATGGCTGCAATCGAGACCGCAGCAGGAGACATTCCAGTTATTGAGGACGCGGCCCATGCCATAGACACCCATTACAAAGGCAGGCATATAGGTTCTAAAAATCTGGCGATCTTTTCTTTCCACCCGATCAAGAACATAACGACTACCGAAGGCGGCATGATAACGGGAAGCGATGAAAAGCTCATGCAGCGCATAAGGATATTGAGATTCCACGGCATAGAGCGTGATGCATGGAAACGCTACGGCAAAGGTTCCGACCCGAGCTATGATATTATGGAACCCGGCTATAAATACAACATGACTGACGTGCAGGCGGCAATCGGCATTGCCCAGATGAAAAAGCTCGGCATAATAACTAAAAAACGCAGTGAGATTGCAAACGCCTACCTTTCCGGCATGAAAGACATCAAGGGCATTGATTTGCCCGGCGTCCCCTCTTATGAACATAAACACTCGTGGCACCTCTTTGTTGTAAAGGTCAACAGCATGAGCCGCGGCGATTTCATGGCAGCCCTTGCCGAAGAAAACATCGGCTACGGCATTCATTTTCCCGCATGCCATACCCTTAAATACGTCAAAGAAATGTTCGGCGAAACGAGCCTGCCTGTTACAGAAAATATATCAGAAAAGATCCTCAGCCTGCCGATATATCCTTCCATGACCGATGAAGATGTCATGAGCGTTGTCAGGGCAATAAAAAGGATACTTGCTTGAAAAAAGGCCTGATCTTCACAATTATTCTTGCTGCTATTGCATTTACTTCCATAGGCATGTGGGGCGATGTGTTGAAAGCCGGCAATGAACTCAGGAATTTCCCGTGGTATCTCATACCGCTTATTGCCTTTTTCGGATTCATGAACGACATGATCAAGTTCGGAAGGTGGCATATATATCTTAAAAAAATGGGGTTTGAAATAACGCTTAAGGAGAGCCTTGTGATATTTGTTTCAGGCCTTTCCATGAGCGCCACTCCGGGCAAGATCGGCCTTCTCATAAAAAGCCAGATGCTCAAGAAATTATCAGGCCGGTCGTTCATATCATCGACCCCGGTTATTGCGGCCGAGCTTTACATGGATATGATAGCTTTGAGCGTAATATCTCTCCTTGCCGTAGGCCTCTTCGCAAAGGGGATGTGGGCCGCAATAATACTGTGCGTACTGCCGCTTCTGGCGTTAAACCAGAAATTTTCAGATTTCTGCATAGATATTCTCGCAAAGATACCGTCGCTCAAGCACAGGGCCGATGATCTGAAAAAGGCGGTCGATGACATGTTCGGGCTTTTCGGTCTGAGAACATTAATCGCATCATTTACCATAACGCTTATTGCATGGGCAAGCGAAGGTGTGGCGCTTACACTTATCTTAAACGGCCTCGGTTTTGACATGGGAATATTAAAATCAACCGCCATATTCGGCTTTTCCACACTGATAGGCGTTATTTCCATGCTGCCCGGAGGGCTTATAGTTACTGATGCAGGCCTCATGGGACTTATCGTACATGAAGGAGTGGCAACGCAGGCGGCAGGTGTAGCAACCATAATGGCCAGGGTGTTCACCTTGTGGCTTGCAGTCGGCATCGGCAGTATTGTGCTTTTCATAAACAGGAAATATATATACGGAAATATCCGGGAGGTCAGCTGAAGTGGACAAGATATCTGTGGTTATTCCGGTCTACAACGAGGAAAAGGGGCTCGATAAGCTCTTTGAAAGGCTCGTGCCGGTAATGGAAGGCATGCACAGGGATTACGAGATCGTGCTTGTCGATGACGGCAGTTCAGACAATTCGCTCGAAATCCTCAAATCGCGCGCCAGCGAAAAGATTCGCATAGTCGAACTGATGAGAAATTACGGTCAGCATGCTGCCGTGTTTGCAGGCTTCGAAAGCTGCACAGGCGAGATAATCATAACGATGGACGCGGACCTGCAGAACCCTCCTGAAGAGATCCCAAAGCTTGTCGCCACCATGGAGGAAGGCGGTTTCGAGGTTGTAGGCACAGTCAGGCATGCGCGCAAGGACTCGATATTCAGAAAACTTCCAAGTAAAATTGTCAACAGCTGGGCCAGGAAGATCACAGGCGTGAATCTGAGCGACTGGGGATGCATGCTCAGGGCTTACAGACGCGAGGTGGTGGATCTGATGGTCAGCAGCCAGGAGCACTCAACCTTTATTCCGGCTCTCGCCACGACGTTTGCAAAAAAGGTGACCGAAATCGAAGTGGGACATGAAGAGAGGTTCGCCGGTGAATCCAAATATTCGATCGCAAAGCTCATATCGCTTCAATTCGACCTGGTTACTTCTTTTTCCGATTTTCCTTTAAAGCTGCTGCTTTATACAGGCATTATTCTGGCAATAGCAGGTACGTCGCTGGGCATAGTGCTGGCAGTGGCAAGGTTCTATTTCGGTGCCGACTGGGCGGCACAGGGCGTATTCACACTGTTTGCCGTTCTGTTCTTCTTTATAGGCGCACAATTCCTTGCATTCGGCATCATGGGGGAATATGTGGGCAGGATATACAAAGAGGTCAAGAAACGGCCGCCATACACAATAAGGAGAATACATGATTCCGCTTTGCATTAAAGATGAATCCGAGAAGTCAGGGAGGAAGCGGCGCAGGCATACTCTCACGTATGTCTCTTCGCCTTCGCTACGCTTGGATCGAGGAGCGAAACAGGATGTTCATGATCCCATTTTTGAGGAGCTAACGACGCAGACGACAATGGAGGCGTTTTAATGAGAACCGGAATGAAGGCGATAGTCTTCGCCTACCATAACATGGGTGTCACAGGGATTACGAAGCTCCTGGAACACGGCTTCTCAATCCCTCTGGTATTCACACACGATGACAACCCTGACGAAAATGTTTGGTTTTCATCGGTCAAGTCACTGTGCCGCGAAAAAGGCATACCCTTTGTAACGCCAAAAAGTCCGAACACACCGGAATGGATAAGCGAAATCCTGGGCCTGAAACCTGATTACATCTTCAGCTTCTATTACAGGTATATGATTTCCGGCGACATCCTTTCAATTCCAAAATACGGGGCCTACAATCTGCACGGCTCCCTGCTCCCTAAATACCGTGGCCGATGCCCGGTCAACTGGGTCATTATAAAGGGAGAAACCGAGACAGGCGTTACGCTTCATGAGATGGAGGTCAAACCTGACGCAGGGGCGATAGTAGCCCAGAGGCGCGTTGAAATCACATTTGACGATACGGCCCATTCACTTTTCGGAAAACTCCAGAAAGAGGCGGCGCTTATGCTTGATGAATGTCTGCCCGATATGGCCGGAGGCATTGTGAAAAAGACACCTCAGGACTTGAGCAAAGGCTCCTATTTCGGAGGAAGGAAACCAGAGGACGGCAGGATAGACTGGAACGTCCCTGCTGTACAGATATATAATCTTATCCGCGGTGTGACTCATCCTTATCCGGGTGCTTATTCCATGCTGGGTGAAGAGAAAATAATCTTCTGGAAGGCTTCGGTCATTGAAACTGATGTTTCTGCACCCGGAAAGATCGAATCAGGTGAAACCGTCATTATCTGTTCAGGAAAAGACGCGATAGTACCGATAGAGATAGAATTGGAAGGAAAAATACTGGCAGGAGTTGAGCTCCACCGGTTCTTTAAAAATCATGAAGGAGAAAAATTGACATGAGAGTACTTATTATCGGCGTAAACGGATTTATAGGCTCGCATCTGAGCGCGGCCATCATGCGTGATACGGACTGGGAGGTATACGGCATGGATCTGAGGGACGACAAGCTCGCAATGGCGGGTGTACTCGATAACAGCCGCTTCCACTTCGTCGAAGGCGACATAGCCATAAACAAGGAATGGATAGAGTACCACATCAAGAAGTGCGATGTCGTGCTTCCGCTGGTCGCCATTGCAACTCCGAAAACTTATGTTGAAAACCCGCTGGGCGTTTTCGAACTCGATTTTGAGGAGAACCTCAGAATTGTACGCCAGTGCGTGAAGTACCACAAGCGCGTGATATTCCCTTCAACATCCGAGGTCTACGCCATGTGCTCGGACAAGGAATTCAAGGAAGATGAGTCCAACTTCATTCTCGGCCCGATCAACAAGCAGCGCTGGATATACTCATGCTCGAAGCAGCTAATGGACAGGGTCATCTGGGCGTACGGCGAAAAGGGGCTGCTCGACTTCACGCTCTTCAGACCTTTCAACTGGATAGGCCCCAGGCTCGACTCCATTGAAACCGCGAAAGAAGGATCCTCGCGGGTCATCACGCAGTTCATCGCTTCTCTTGTTTTCAAAGAGCCCATTGTGCTGGTGGATGGAGGCAAGCAGAGCAGGTCCTTCACATATATCGACGACGGAATCGACTGCCTTATGCGTATTATAAAGAACGAAGGCGGCAAGGCTTCAGGACAGATATTCAATATTGGAAACCCTGCAAACAACTGCTCGATAAAAGACCTGGCAGAGAAGCTGCTTGTCATGTTCAAGGAGCACCCCGCACACAAAAAAGACAAGAAATTTTCAAAGATAGTTATTCAGGATGCAAAGAAATTCTACGGCGAAAGCTACCAGGATATACAGACAAGGGTGCCTTCAATCAAAAAGGCAAAGGAAATCCTGGGCTGGTCTCCTAAGGTCAAACTTAACGATGCGATCAAGAAGACTCTCAACGCATTTCTGGAAGAACAGTAAAACACAGTAGACAGGAGTCAGAAGACAGTAGACAGGAGACGGTAGACAGTAGGATGAGGCAGGAAGCATTAGAATGTCAGGAAAACAGGGAGCGGTTTTTGCTGGTTTTAATGCAGTCTCCTGTCTTCTGTCTACTGTCACCTTATTCAGGATTTCCAAATGGCTGAGCTGGCACTTAAAGTAGATATAGATACCTACCGGGGTTTCAAGGACGGGCTCCCGTCTCTTCTTAAAACATTGGGGGAACGTGGTCTCAAGGCCAGCTTTTTTATAACCTTCGGACCCGACCGTTCAGGTCTTGCAATAATACAGCTGCTCAGGCCGCGGTTTTTCATGAAAATGCTGAAGTCTAATGCACCGGGCACATACGGTATTGAAACGGCCCTTTACGGGACACTTCTGAAGGCCCCGATGATCGCATCCGCATATCCGGATGCAGTAGGGCAGATCGGCGAACTCGGCCATGAAACAGCCTGCCATGCATGGGATCACAGACTGTGGCAGGACTGGCTTGGTGTCATGGGTAAAAAGAGCATCCATGATTGGTTCAGGAAAATGGTGGGCGCATACATGGATGCAATCGGAGCCACCCCTCAGGCTTTCGGCGCACCGGGATGGATGATGAATACGTTTGCCTTAAAAGAGGCCTCTGCATGGGGCTTCAAATATCTGAGCTGCACGCGAGCACAGTCCCCTTTCATTTTTGAAGAAAACGGCATGCTTGAAGTACCCTCGAACATCCCCTGCATAGAAGAAGTCGGGACAGAAGGCGTAATTAAGGCCCTCGAAATAAATGCCGGAAGCAATGTGCCTCAGGTTCTTCCCGTTCACACCGAGATAGAAGGCGGGTCATTCAAAGCGGATTTTGAACGTATCCTGGATAAGGCTGCTGACCTCGGATACAATATCAGAAAACTCTGTGATATAGCCGACGGCATTGACCGTTCACAGCTTGAAATACGCCCTTTGAAAAAGGCTTTGCTACCCGGGCGTGCATTTGCATGCTCTGTGTGATTTGCAGGATAATTTTCTTACCGCCGAAGCAATTCCGGAATGCCTGATTCACACGGGACACCCGTTGAACAAAGGCCGCAGCCGTAGATAAAGATATGATACTTCATGTTGCAGTGCCTTAAGGAAGCGGCAACCTTCCTGTAGCAGGCTTCCTTGTCGTGGGCGCTTTCCCTGGTAATGGCATTTACGGGACACCGTTTTGCACATTTAAGACAGTCTATCCCCTGATATTGAAGACAGTTCGCATGTATGTCATCCGGACGCTTGCGGTTAGGCTCCAGCTTCAGGTTGACCACAAAGCTGCCCGCACGGTGTGCAGAGCCCTTTTCCGTGATCAGGAAATCATGCATCCCGAAAGTGCCGAGCCCGGCTGCATAAGCTATATGCCTGTGAGACCATGGGGAAGCCCACCCCACATCGGGATAACGCTTCTTGTTGAACATGGGAGTCACATCCGGCGAAACTGCAAGAATACCCTTACTCATGAGCTGGGTAACAATCTCGCGAACAAAAGTCTGGCTGAATATCTCACCCAGCAGACGGCTTTGAGCCCACCGTTCTGCAGTCCATTCCTTTGCCGAGGCATTGTCCTGTCTGGTTATGGGGGTAAACGGCATTACAAATGAGACAATACTGATATCCTCGGCTTCAGGCGGTTTTACACCGTTTTTTTCAGCCTGCCATTTCATGATTTTCCAGGGGGTGAAATGGTGCGGGCCGATAACCTCCATAAACTTCTCGAATATCGGATCATTGCCGCGGACAAACCCGATAAGCGGTTCCTCAAAAACCGGCTCACCGTAATAAGGGTATTCCATTGCATTTTCAGGATGGTTTGAGACCTTTTCTTTAATGGTTCGTATGAACCACTCTTCATCAGGCGCATCCCTTTTATCACTGATAAATGCATCTCTGTTCAGGACAGGCTGTTCCGGCATGAAAAGCCCGCGCATCTCTCCCAGGGCATTTTTCATTCCACGGACGTCCGAAAGGAAAGAAAACCGGCGATAACGTTGTTTCATTCTGTTCTGATATTTATTCTCATCCATTCTTCAGCTGATACGGCCTTGTCAACGAGCTTGCCGAATTTGTTTATGCATGTGTCCCGGATATAGGCGTCAACATCGTCATACTTTTGAGGCATCGTTACAATGCGGGCTTCGAGTCCTTTTTCTCTAATCAGATCAATCGCCTTCTTCGTCTTATCTTTACCTGACAGAGCCAGTATGATTGTTTCTGCCCCGAACCCGGCAGCGGTCTTCAGCATTGGGGCAGTGAGGCCCTCACTTCCTACGCCGATAACTCCCTTGATGCCTATGCTCTCAGAGAGCAATGCATCGAAAAACCCCTCAACCGCAACAAGCTTCTCCTGTTTCCTTGATTTATACATAAGTAAGGGCGTGCCCCTGAGATACTCCATGCCTGTTAGCGGCACATATGCATTATGCCCATCTTCATGCGACATGCCGTATATGCCCATAATCCTTCCGCACAAGTCCCTGTAGGGTATTGCAAGCAACCGGCTGTCGTTTACGCTCAAAGAAAAGACATCAGATATTTCGGATTGAGAATAATCTTTTTTAAGTATATCGAGCGTTTCCCTGTAACCCGGGAAGAGCCCGAGTCCCATGTGCTCGATTTCCTCGCCCATATATCCGCGGCTGTTGAGATAAGCAAGCTCACCCCTGCCACCCTCTGAGAACAGCATTGCAGAGAATACAGTCATTACCGATTCGAGCATGCGTGAGCGGGTAAACTCTCTTTTCCACTCATTTTCTGAACTGATCACTCGCAAGGAAGCTGCTTTGTTAAGAGACTTCAGGACATCGCTGAATCCATATCCCTTGTGTTTCATCAGGAAATCAATCCAGTCTCCATGAGCGCCGCATGCGAAACAGAAATACCTGGGGCTGTCCGAATTGATTATAAGCGTGGGAAGAACATCTTCATGAAACGGGCAGCATGCGATATAGCCTTCGCCTTTTTTTTTAAAGCCTTTAAGGCCGCCGAATATCACCTCCTGATAATTCTTATCCAGCAGCCTGGAGTATATTTTTTCGATAATGGAAATGTCATTCATTTAATCGCCTATTAATGGGCCTCTGACAGGCCATACATATGATAAAGCTGTTTTGGATTGCGTATTTACCGAACCGTTATAGAAATCCACAAACCATGCATAAGATGTGTTGACTGCATATGATGTCGATGTCCAGTATTTATAGCTGCCGTACCCTGTAAAAAAGCTTGATATCGAAGTAACAATTGCAGGGTCATACTGAGAAGCATCCAGCAGAGTCTCCAGCTCAGCCATAGTCGGAAGCCTCCACTGGCCGTCGGTAAGGCTTTTACAGTATAAATCCGCATCACTCCATGTCTTGGCTATACCAAGCGGTGTTTTGAACCATACGAGTCTTGTAAGGTTATCTTCAACCATCACGCCGTCATGAAAATCGGTGAACCTCGGACTTCCCCATGTCTTGCCCAGTCTCAGGTATCCGTCCTGATGTCTGCAGGTGTTGCCGGAAGTGCATGTTGATGGAGGAGATTCAAACGGGTTATAAACCATATTCTGGCCTGTTTTTATGACAGTGTTAGTACCGCCGCCCGGAATCTTTACCAGAAGCATGCGCGCGTTGGACACTTTGGAAACTGATGTTTTAGTGCCGTCGTACATGTCTATGCACCATGCATTCTGTATCAGCAGTTCATCGGTCGTGGACGTCCAGTAGTAGCTGCCTTTTGTCGTAAGGATATTTAAAAAGGGATAGCCGTTCCCCAGGGCCGGACCGTATTTCGTATAATCCATAAGGCTCATGATTTCCCTGATATTGGGCAAATGCCAGCCATTCATATTATAATTTGTATCACCCAGAAACAGGGCGACTTCCCAGCTCTTCAATCCTTCGATACCTGTTATGCTCCTGGGATCTTTCAGCCATATGAGAGTGGTGTAATTATCTGTAACAGTCCCGTCTCCGTTGTCGGTAAACCTTGGCGGCTCTGGAGCCGGTCCTGGTTCGCCTCCGCTTTCACCGCTCCCTCCACATGAGACAAAAAGAATTATTGAAAAGAGCAGGACTAGGCACATTGTTTTTTTCATATATACCTCCGATATAATAAGCCCGATTGTTATTACACTTTATCTTTATTATTCTAATCGGTTTTCTAAAAGTGATTATTTAGGAAAATATCTATTAACTGTTTTTCAGCCGGCAGACATTAAACGGCGTAATAACATACTGTGTATCAACATAATATTGCTGAAGATATAAAACATCCACCCGACCCTGATGATCCTGAATCATCAGCGTTCAATGTTTCAGAGTCTTCGGTTGCCTGATGTGATGCGTCCATAATCCTGAACCTTCCGAGTGTCTTTGTAGTGAAGACAGCCCTTGCATTATCCATCTTCGCTTCAGTCTTGATTCCCGCCCATTTCCCTGTTGTGAAGTCATAAAGTTCCACATGCGGACTTACACCGGAATAAGGCACGGCAACCTTTGCAGGTTGCTTCAATGTCTTTCCATAAGGAAGTATATCAAAAACATATCCAGGTGTTGCAACTGCATTTTGCGGGCCGCTTTGCACAAGGCTGATGCCGATGCCCACCTCAATTTCATCAGATGATGACCCTTCGGGAATTTCCAGCTCAATGCCGGTTGCACTGTCAATGACGGAAACAGATTCTTCATCGCTGATCTGGGCGGCCAGGAGTATGCTTCCGGTAACTGAGATGTTGAGCTTGTATTTAACCGAGCCTGACGAATTTATAAGGTTATAGTAAAATAGGCCTTCTGTCTGCAGGTTAAGAATCAGGCCTGCAGGCACCGGATATTCAGAGGAAACAGGGACTATATCAAGAGACGCTTCAGGTATGATGCCATCAAGTGTTATCGATGATCCCTTCTCTGCTATCATGTAAATCATATACGTATCCCTTTCGGGAAAGCTTAAAAAATCATTCATATCAGTATGTGATTCATACTCAGAAAAGTTGCTGTATCCGTCCAGGTCATTGTCATATATGGAGTCGAAGGGATTTAAAGGGTCAAGCCCCATCGAAATCTCGACCGTATCCGGTATTCCGTCCGAATCGGTATCCAGTTCGATCTGTGGATCCGGTATCGAAAGAGATACCTCGTCAGAATATGCGCTCTCATTAAAAACCTCATCGTAAGCAGTGACGGCAAAATAATACGTCACCCCTTCCTGAAGGCCGGTTATATAAACTTGCGTGTTCTGTCCCGCACTTTCCACATGGATATATCTTTTTGATGACGTCCCGTAATAGACCCTGTAACCTGCGACTTCATCATCGGAAGGATTTGCTGACCATGATACTTCTGCGGTTGCGGCGGCTGCCTTTTCCCCCAAAACCATGCCACATAAAGCCATTATCAATGCCCAGAATAAACCACTCCTAATTAAATTCATGACAAATATATTACAAATGCCATGCCAACACCTTTATTTATTAAAATCATAGACTTAAAAGATAATCTGGTTTATTTGAGTACGTTTGCGAACAGTGTTGTTACAATTGTGTACGCTGACGGAAAGTCAAGCCCCTGCATGGAAATTATGCAGGGGCTTATGGGACATTATTAAGAACTCTTCTTTGAATTGCTCATGAACAGTACAATAGGGCTTGCAACGAATATCGAGGAGTAGCATCCGATGATGACGCCTATAAGCATTACCAATGCAAACCCGTGCAAGACCACTCCTCCCAGTAGAAAGAGCGCAATCACGACTAGAAAAACTGTGAGTGTCGTCAGCAAGGTCCTGCTCAATGTCTGGCTTATGCTCATGCTCATAATATGGGCAAGGTCATAATTCGGAGACTGCTGCTTCTTCATGTTTTCCCTGATCCTGTCGAAGACCACGATCGTATCGTTGAGCGAATATCCTATCAATGTCAGCAGAGCTGCCACAACGGTAAGGTCCATCTCTCTTCTCAGCAGCGAAAACATTCCCAGCACTATTATTACGTCATGCACGGTCGCGACAATCGCCCCTACAGAGAACTTGAACTCGAATCTCCACCATACATAGATCAGGATGCCTATGCCAGCCCAGATGAGAGACAGAAAGCCTTTGGTTTTAATATCTTTACTGACCGCGCCTCCTACCATTTCTATACGCCTTATCTCGAAGTTGCCTTTGCCGAAGGACTTCTCGAGTTCAGCCTTGAACATCCCGCCGAAGCCTTTTTTCGTGTCCTCTGTTTGAGATGTTCTGATCATAAAATCATTGTCAGATGGCTCACCGACACTCTGAATTCTTTCGTCGGCCATCCCCATCGGCTTGAGAGCCTTGCGTATTTCATCTGCCGTGGTCGGGTTTTTAAACTGCACCTGTATCACCGAACCTCCGGCAAAGTCGATCCCGTAAGAAAACCCCTGCACTGCAATGCTTCCGATCGCGACAAGTGAGGTTATAAGAGAAAATCCGATGAAGTACCATTTGTACTTCATGAAATCTATATAGGTTCCGGGTTTAATGAATTCTAACATGAACTGCCTCCCCCTAAATGCTTATGCGTTCAACATTCTTGCTGTTGACGAACCATTCCATGACCCATTTGCAGCCAACGAGCACGGTAAACAGGGTGGTTAGAATACCGAAACACAAAGTCACTGCAAAGCCCTTGATCGGTCCCGTACCGAACTGGAACAGCACAAGGCCTGCAATCAGTGTCGTCACATTCGCGTCTACAACGGTTGATACTGCATGCTTGTATCCGGCCTCGACCACCATCTTGGGCGTCCGTCCCAGTCTGATTTCTTCACGCATTCGTTCAAATATAAGAATATTCGCATCAACGGCCATACCGATGGTGAGTATGATTCCGGCAATACCGGGCAGCGTGAGCACCGCCCCGACAAGGGCCATGAATGCGGCTATCAGCATGATATTCAGGGTAACGGCAATATTGGCCAGCATTCCGGAAGCCCTGTAATAGATGATCATGAACAATATGACAAGCGCGCCGCCTATTGCACAGGCGACCAGTCCCTGGTGGATCGAATCCTTACCCAGAGATGGCCCGACTGTCCTTTCTTCAAGTATCTCAACAGGGGCGAGCAATGATCCTGATCTCAGGACAATGGCCAAATTCTTTGCTTCCTGGTCAGTGAATCTGCCGGTAATCGACGCCTTGCCTCCCGCGATCCTGTCTTTTATAACAGGGGCAGAATAGACCTTGTTATCCAGAAGTATGGCAAGCCTTTTATTGATATTCTCTCCTGTAATACGTTCAAAATCCCTCGCGCCCTGGGAATTAAAGTCAAGTGAGATATAAGGACTGGCACCGTCGATCTTTACCCTGGCATCGTTGAGCGTATCACCCGTAAGTTCGACCTGCTGCTTGAGAAGTATGGGTTCATTTGTTTCCTTCATGTAGGCGATATAGCTGCCCTGCGGTATGTCGCCGGCCAGTGCATTAGAGAGTGAATGCTCCTCGTCCACCAGCTTGAATTCCAGTACAGCGGTTTCTCCGATGATCTTTTTTGCCCTTTCCGGATCCGTAATGCCCGGGAGCTGAACGTTTATACGGTCCCTGCCCTCAGTGATTATTGACGGTTCGCTCACGCCCAGCTGGTCTATCCTGTTTCTTATAGTCTCAAGGGCCTGGCTTATCGAAGAATCCTTGATTTTTTGAATCTCCTCATTTTTTATAGAATATTTAAGTACAGTCACTCCGCCGGCCGTTTCTGTTGACGGATCAGAAAAAGACGACTGTTCGTTTATTATGCCGGTCAGCTTGTCCTGATCCGCCGGGTCCCTTAACGTTACGGCAAGACTGTCCGGCGCTACCACTTCAATTTTCGTATAATGTATCCTTTTCTGCTGCATCTCCGATTTAATAGTTGACGCAATGATATTCAGCTTGCCTGTTACAGCCTTGTCTGTGTCCACTTTAAGAATCAGGTGCATGCCGCCCTGAAGGTCCAGACCGAGTTTCACCTGCTTGATATATTTGCCAAGCGGTCCGAGCCAGTTGTCGGCCAGCTGATACGGAGTGAGCAGAGAGACCATCGTAGGCAATGAGAGTATGAGGCCTGCTATCATAACAACTGCGATTATGATCCCCCGCAATTTGAAATTGTTCATTTAAATTCCCCCTTTATTAAGCCTTGGTTACAGTTTTACTGTCTTCAGAGCCTTTTTTATACGCTACAAATTCTCTTGATACCTTTATCTTGACGTTCTGTGCAATCTCAATTGTAAGGACATTTTCCGCAACACCCACAACCTTACCGTGAATCCCGCCGGTAGTTACGACTTCGTCGCCCTTGTCGATCTTGGAAAGCATCTCACGGTGCTGTTTCGCCTTTTTCTGCTGGGGCATTATAAGCAGGAAGTAGAAAATGACAAAGATAAGAATAAGCGGGGCGATACTCATAAGCATCCCCATTGTTCCTCCCGACGCCGCGTCTGCAGCATAAGCAATACTAAACATCGTACATCTCCTTTATACTTGATCTTAGTTTATTCAGATACTGGTTCTCTACGGCATGCCGCATCTTATACATTAATTCAAGATAGAAATGAAGGTTATGTATGGTGGCTAGGACTGAAGACAGTATTTCACCTGAAATGAACAGGTGCCTTAAATACGCAAGGGAGAAGTTCCTGCAGGTATAACAGGTGCAGTTTTCATCGGGCGGGCTGTTATCAAGCCTGTATTTAGCCTGTTTGAGCGTGATTCTGCCATTCCATGTAAAAAGCTGGCCGTTCCTTGCGTTTCTTGTGGGAAGCACGCAGTCGAACATATCGATGCCGCGGGTGACAGCCTCAACAATATCAAGCGGTGTTCCCACACCCATCAGATATCTGGGTTTCTCCTGAGGCATCAGAGGTGCGGTGTAATCAAGCACATCCATCATTATGTCATGCCCTTCTCCGACTGACAGACCGCCTATGGCAACGCCGTCAAACGGGAGCTCACATATCTGAGCTGCACTCATTTCACGCAGGTTCTTAAAAACGCCTCCCTGCACTATTCCGAACATCGCATTATCACTTCTTCTTGCCTTGATGCATCGCTCTGCCCATGAAGTCGTCCTTCTGACGGCATTAAGCGCATCTTCCTCTCTGCATGGATAAGGCACACATTCATCAAGCACCATCATGATGTCGGAACCAAGTTTTTCCTGTATAAGAACTGCCTTTTCAGGTGTAAGGAATCTTCTGCTTCCGTCAATATGCGACTGGAACTCGATGCCATTATCAGTAAGTTCCCTCAATTTCGCCAGACTGAAAACCTGATACCCGCCGCTGTCGGTAAGGATCGGCCCTTCCCATGCCATGAATTTATGCAGACCGCCGATTGTTTCTATAAGATCTTCTCCGGGACGCAGGTGGAGATGGTACGTGTTTGAAAGAATTATCTGTGCACCCGCCTCTTTCAGATTCTCAGGGGTCATGGCCTTGACCGTACCCTGGGTGCCTACAGGCATGAATGCAGGGGTATCGACAGGGCCTCTTTGTGTGTGAAACCTGCCCCTCCTTGCATCGCCGTACCTGGCCAGCACTTCGAATCTAAATGATGAGCATTGCGTCCCCATAACTGAAGAACCTGTACCTTTCCTTTACTGCTTCCTTGTATGCTTTCATTATTAAATCATATCCCCCGAATGCGCAAACCAGCATGATAAGTGTAGAACACGGCAGATGGAAATTCGTAAGCAGGGCATTCACACACTTGAACTCAAAGCCGGGTCTGATAAAAATTCCGGTAATGCCACGGCCTGCAGTTATCCTCCCTTTTTCACGCATCAGGTGCTCAAGAACACGGGTGGTAGTTGTTCCGACCGATACTATCCTTGTTTTATTATTCATTGCCATATTTATTTTTTCCGATTCTTCAATGCCCAGGTAAAATTCTTCCTCATGCATTTTATGCTCTTCAATATTTTGAACTCTTACCGGCATGAAAGTTCCTAGACCCACATGAAGCGTTATATAAAGTGGCTCGATGCCTTTTTGTGAAAGACTGAAAAGCATATCTTCTGCAAAATGTAGTCCCGCGGTAGGTGCAGCAACAGAACCTTCATCCTTCGCATAAACGGTCTGGTAATATTCTCTGTCACAATCTTCAGCATTACGCGATATATAAGGGGGAAGCGGCATTTTGCCTGTTTCGAGAATAAGCTCAGGTCTGTCAAAGCGGACAATTCCTTTCTCTGATTCTCTTTCAATGATTTCCGCCGTGAGTCCGCTTTCAAAATATACAACTGTACCCGGTCGCGAAGGTTTTGAAGACCTGACAAGACATTCCCACATTCCCCTTTCAAGCTCCTTGAGCAGGAATATCTCAACATTGCCGCCAGTAGCCTTTTTCCCCGTCAGCCTTGCGGGTATTACCTTGCTGTTATTTAGGACAAGGGTGTCATCCGGTATCAGATAGTCTTTGAAATCACTGAAATGTCCATGAGAGATCGCGCACTTTGCCCTGTCGATGACCATGAGCCTTCCGGTTCCCCTTGGAAGCGGGTACTGGGCAATAAGGTCTTCAGAAAGGTCGTAATGAAAATCACTGAGTTTCATCAGATGCTAAAGATTCCTTCCGAAATAGACTATTGCGAGGCCAGACAGCGCGCAAAGGATACCTGTTATCTGTATCCATAAATCAGGTATCTTTTCAATGTGTCTGGCCGCCAGTTTCAACCCTCTTGGAAAGAGCATATATGGAATGGCCTCGATTATAAAAACCATGCCGATGACACACAGAAAATATTGAAGATCGAATTTCATGAAAAAAACCCTATCATGAATGTGATGCCTCAATCAAACCGTCATCAATGACGGCGGCACTTATTTGTTTATCAAGGGATTCAGGAGATTCACCCCATGAAGCGGTGTTTCCTTCAGTACCCCGGGCCTTTGTGTACCTGAGGCATATAGATGCAGCCAGTTCAAGGTTTCTTTGATTTATGATTCCTCTTATAACACCGGTAGGTCCCGGCACATTGTTAACCTTCACAAATACATTTCCCGGGAATCTCAGCTTTTCTGCAAGCACATTCTCCTGTTCGTCTCTGGGAACTATCATTACGGTATTGCTATCAAGCATGAATTTTCTTCCGACAACGTCCATTGCAAAATCCGCCCCTGCTGGCATTTCAGGGCTGAATCTTTCAATCGTCTGCCTTACTTTATCTGCAATCTGAACGTATGTAAGAAGGCAGCCGCCTGCAGGCGACGGGATTTCCTCTTTCAAAACACCGTAGGCAAGGGCAAGAGTTTCCTGTTTTTTTCTACCCCTGCCGGCTATATCAAGCATGTCTTCCTTGTTTATGATGCCTTCTTTTTCAGGAACTGAATCAGGCATGTGCCGGGCGCAGAGCGGCCTCACAAGCAGCCCTTTCAATCCGGAATCCCTTTCTATGACATTCATCGCATCTTTTCTCTGCGACATGGGCCTCTGTCCGAGCACTTCGCCAGTTATGACAAAGGATGCTGAATATTTATCCAGAAGCCCTCGGGCCATTTTCAGCATTCCGATTTTACAGTCTATACACGGATTCATATGCTTGCCGAATCCGTATTTAGGAGCTTTGAGAATCCTGATAAAATTATCCGTATAGTCTATTATCTCCGGCATAATACCGAATTTCCTGAAATGGTTCTTCTTGAATTCAGACGGGGACAGCAATGCGCTGAATCCGAAAAAAGGCGTGGCAAAATAAAGAGGGACAACCTCTATCCCAAGCTCTCTCACCATTCTGATGCTTATTATGCTGTCAAGTCCGCCGGAATATAGCGCCAAGCAGCGCCTGTACATAGATGAACCCCTTCTCTTCTGTCATCGGTATTCATGGACATAAAAAAGATCCATACCGTGTTTGCGGTATGGATCCGGAATCTGGCGGGAGCGACGGGACTCGAACCCGCGACCTTCGGCGTGACAGGCCGACGTTATAACCAACTTAACTACGCCCCCGCGTATCTATATCTATTTTACTGGTAGGCGGAACAGGGTTTGAACCTGTGACCCTCGGCTTGTAAGGCCGATGCTCTCCCGCTGAGCTACCCGCCCAGAATCATAATGCTATTTCTTGTTGACAGCTTCCTTGAATGATTTCCCTGCCCTGAAGCGGGGAGATTTGGAAGCTTTGATCTTTATGACCTTTCTTGTCCTTGGATTTACGCCCTGACGCTCTGCTCTTTTTACAACTTCAAACGTGCCAAAGCCAACCAGTGTTACTTTATTCCCTCTGGCAAGGGATTCAGTGATCGCCTCTGTAGCTGCATTTATCGCTTTTTCCGCCGCAGCCTTGGGCAACCCGGATTTCCCTGCAACGACCGCTATCAATTCAGTTTTAGTCAAGGCATACCTCCTGTGGAAATTATGTTTTTTATTATTGCTTTCACCCGCGTCAGTACCTAACAGCTATTGCAGGTGGTGTCAATACCTTAAATGCTCTGTTTATCACATTTTACAGGCAAAATGATTTAATATTGTTTTGCCCGGTCTATGCAACTCTTATGCCTGTTTGGTGCTTCTCTCAAAAACTATTAAAGGCTGTATACCTTTTAATATAACTTCCTGCGATATGTGGCATTCTTTAACACCATTCATATCGGGAATATCGTACATTATGTTCAGCATTACGCTTTCCATGATAGATCTCAGGCCTCTTGCGCCCGACTTGCGTTTCATCGCCTGTTCAGCGATAGTCTTAAGTGCATCTTTGCTGAAAGTAAGCTCGACACCCTCCATTTTCATCAGCGCCTGATATTGTTTCACCAGTGCGCTTTTCGGTTCGGTAAGTATGGCGATCAGCGCTTCCTGGTCAAGCTCGTGGAGAGTGGAGATAACCGGCACCCTTCCTACAAATTCAGGAATCATTCCGAATTTGATAAGGTCTTCAGGCTGTATATTCTTTAAAATGTCGCCGATATTTTTATCTTTCTTGCCCTTGATCTCGGCTACGAAACCGATTGTCTTCTGGTCCATCCGCTGTGATATAATCTTATCGAGCCCTATAAAGGCGCCGCCGCATATGAACAGAATGTTCGAGGTATCAACCCTTATGAATTCCTGCTGTGGATGTTTTCTGCCGCCTTTCGGGGGAATTGATGCGAGCGTTCCCTCAATTAGCTTTAAAAGGGCCTGCTGGACTCCCTCACCGGACACATCGCGCGTAATGGAAGGGTTGTCGCTTTTTGAAGCGATCTTGTCTATTTCATCTATATAGACAATTCCCCTCTGTGCACGGTCTATATCGTAATCGGCGTTCTGAAGAAGATTGACGATGATATTCTCGACATCTTCTCCGACATAGCCTGCCTCAGTCAATGTCGTGGCGTCAGCTATGGTAAAAGGAACGTCAAGTATTTTCGCGAGTGTCTGAGCAAGAAGCGTTTTGCCCGAGCCGGTCGGGCCTATCAGCATTATGTTGCTCTTGTTGATCTCGATTCCGCCGATATTCGTCCCTGCTTCGATCCGTTTGTAATGGTTATATACGGCAACAGAAAGTATTTTTTTTGCAGACTCCTGGCCTATCACATATTCATCAAGCACGTTCTTTATTTCGGAAGGTTTCGGAATCTGGGATGAGGATGAAAAATGTGTGTAATCACCCTCCTCTTCAGTCAGTATCTCGTTGCACAGAGATATGCACTCATCACAGATATAGACATCAGGGCCTGCAATCAGCTTCCTGACTTCTTCCTGTGACTTGCCGCAGAAAGAGCACCTCAGGCCCGGCCTGAAATGGTCATTTATCTTTGGCATCCGCCTTGCCTCCTTCTCCCTTCAGTTGTCTCTTGGCAATTACGCTGTCCAGTATACCATAATCTTTGGCATCCTGGGGAGTCATGAAATAATCCCGGTCCGTATCCAGTATAACTTTTTCAATCGCCTGTCCTGTATGATGTGAGATTATGCTGTTCAACTCGTCTTTCATCCGCTGCATCTCTTTGGCTTGAATAGCGACATCAGTTACCTGCCCCTGTACTCCGCCCAGCGGCTGGTGAATCAGAATGCGCGAATGAGGCAGGGCATACCTCATGCCCGGCTCGCCTGCTGCCAGCAGCACCGCCGCCATGGATGCGGCCTGGCCTATGCAGATCGTTGACACTTTGGACTTTATGAACTGCATGGTGTCATAGACTGCCATACCGGCTGTTACCGAACCACCCGGCGAATTGATATAGAAGTAAATGTCTTTGTCCGGGTCTTCCGACTCCAGAAAAAGCAGTTGTGCAACCAGCAAGTTTGCTATGTCATCGTTTATCTCGCTTCCCAGAAGAACAATCCTGTCCTTCAAAAGCCTCGAGTATATATCGTATGACCTTTCTCCCCTGTTAGTCTGTTCCACTACTATCGGAACCAGCATCACCTTCTCCTTCTGCCGCATCTGCAGTATCTTCCGTTACATTCGAATTTTCGATAACGTAGTCGAATACCTTTCCCTCAAGGAGCTGGAATCTGATCTCATCGAGCCTGCCGCTTTCTTCGAGACCTTTTCTTATATCCTCGAGAGGCATATTGTATGTATTCGCCATCTCCTGTAGTTCTTTATCGACATCCTCTTCGTCAACCTTTATATCAAGTTTTTTCGCAATGGCTTCAACAAGAAGCGACTGCTTCAAAATCTGCTCGGCTGACGATAGGGTCTCCTCTCTCAGGGCATTTGTATCAGGATAGACATCCTGAAGCTTCACACCCTGGGATGCAAATCTTTTCGCCATTCCCTGAACCATCATTGTTGCCTGAAGTTTGATCATGGATTCGGGCACTTCGACATTATTCTCCTCGACAAGCTTTGCGGCGACCCTTGAATAAACTATGCCCTTCAGCTTTTCGGCCGCCCTTTTCTCAAGCTCGGTCTTAATCATTTTTCTAAGGTCTTCCACGGTCTGCGTATCTTCCCTTACCTTTTTCGCGAATTCGTCATTAAGTTCAGGCAGTGTTCTGTGCTTTATGGAAACGACCTTCAGGGTAAGCTTTACATCCTTTCCCCTCAGCTCTTCTATATAATGATCATCCGTCATGGTCGTTTCGTATGTCTTTTCCTCGCCGGTCTTCATGCCTAGAACCATATCCTGTGCACCCGGAACAAAGCTCCTGTTCCCGGCATCGACAGTGACCTTTGTCCAGTTGAGCTTTTCATGGTCTGTTGATGAGATGTCGGATATTACATAGTCGCCCTTTTTGACTTCATAATTCTCATCAGTGACATCATCCATTGTCGAGTATGATTCCCTGAGCGATGTTATGGCCGTATCCACATCCTCATCCTTCACTTCGAAAACAGGTTTTTTCAGATCGAATCCAGTATATTTTTCAGGGTTGATCTCGGGTTTGACGTCGAATTTTGCGGTGAAAGTGAAGTCTTCGTCATCTTTAGGATCTTCGTTATCGATCTCCGGCATGGATACGACAAACAGTTCCTGCTCCCTGACGGCATTGTCATAGTTTTCAGAGACAAGCTTCTTTGTGAGTTCGCCTTTTATATAGCTGCCATAATATGTATCAATAATATTCTTCGGGGCCTTGCCTTTTCGGAAACCCTTTATAACGACTTCCTGGGCGACTTCCCGGTAGATATCATTTTTTATTTTCTGAACCTCTTCCTTCGGGACCGTTACGGTCATTTCTTTCTTGGTGCCGGTAATATCCTTAATTTCTACTTTCATTTTGCATCCTTTCAACTTTTTCTTTTCAAACTTATGAAGATTAACACCTACTATTTACATTTGCTGACAAGGTCAAGGTTTTTTCGGTAACCGCTCTAAAATTTGAAATCATTTTTCCGGGAACAATAAAGTTGAAAATATATCTCGTGTTTCTTCTGTGTAATTCTTATCTTTGATATAAATATAAAATGTTTTTTCTATATGCAATTCAGCTCCCGCCCCTTTGATCCCCTTAACCAGAAACAGGCTTGCGCGGCTTTGGGGATGCGAGTGAATCATGATTATTTTCTTGGGTTCGATATTGTTTTTGCGCATCGTGCAGATCATGTCGGGCATTCGCCAGGCAGGATATATCGCATAAAACCTCCCGCCGTCATTTATCATCCTGCCTGCGCAGAAAAGCATCTGTTCGAGCGTGAGCTTTATCTCGTGCCTTGCCAGGGCCTTTTCACTGTGCGGATTAATCCTGCCGCTTCCCACAGGCCTGTAAGGCGGGTTGACGACAACCGCATCATACGGCCCGCCTGAATGTTCTTTTATATCTCCACATATGATTTTCACCTTTTTCTCAAGCCCGTTCATGGCAACCGTACGCTTCGACATCCCTGCTAGCGCAGGCTGTATCTCGATGCCGGTCATGCAAAGTTTCTTTACTCCTGCCAGCAGAATCGAAACAACACCCGAGCCGGAACCTATTTCAACTGCAGACGCCCCCTCGGGTTCATCAACGAATGCTGCAAGCAGATATGAATCGATGGAAAAGCGGTAGCCTTTTTTCTTCTGGATTATAAAAAGGCCGCCGGTTGTGAGTTTTCCGGCGGTCTCGTCTTGCAGGACTTCAGGGTTTTGCATCGATAAAGATAACTTCATCCAGCTTTCTGTTATAAGAAAATATTTCGGCATCCATGAAAAACCGCTTCAGCTCAGTCTCCGCAGACTCGATGCTGTCCGATGCGTGCACCAGGTTGGAACGGATACTCATGGACATGTCTCCCCTGATTGTCCCGGGGGAGGCCTCCCTTGCATTGGTCACTCCGCACATCGCCCTTGTTATCCTTACAGAATCTATGCCCTCAATGCATACGGCTATTATAGGGGCCGACATCATGAAATCGGCTATTCTTGGAAAATAAGGCTTGTCTTTCAGGTGCCCATAGTGCTCCTCGATCATGGGCATATCGAGCCTCATCATCTTCATTCCGGATATCTTGAGGCCCTTGTCCTCAAACCTGGAGATGATCTTTCCTATAAGACCTCTTTCAACTGCATCGGGCTTTATAAGCAGGAGAGTCTTTTCCATCATGCCTCACTTGTATTCTTGACTTCCTTGTTGATGAGGTATTTCGCGACAATGGATTCAAAAGGGGTTTTCCCTGGCTTGTCCTTGCTGAGGCTGGCAAGCGACTCATAATCGCTCTTCCATACGATATCTCCCGGTGCGATGAAACAAAGGCTGCCCGGTTCATAGGTAAGGAAAAGCCTGCCGTTTTTGAAATAGTAATGCTCCTTGCTGACTATTACCGGATATGGCTGCATAAGGGGCGGGATATCATTCGGCTTGAACCATAGCTTTATCTCCCTTTCGGCATCTTCCTTGTTTGCGGAGGCGTGTATCAGGTTATCCATCCTGTCGCTGATTATGTTTCCCGCAGCATCTTTTATAGGCACTATGGTCCCCAGCGACCTTATGCATCCTGGCCTTTCGTCGCGGGCTATATGTGGATTGGTGTTTCCCGCAATCTTCCTTATCTTGAGGATAGCATCTTCACCCTGGTACACAAACGCCATGACCCTTCGTTTCCACTGGTCTTCGGGATAGTGTATCTGCCCGGTTATATACTCAAGCAGCGAAGGAAAGAACGCCTTTCCCTTGTGCTCGGCATAATGTTCTTCCGCAAGCATCCTGTTGACGCTTACTATCTTGGTTGCGGCAAATCTCAGGCCCGTATGGAATTCCGAAAGCATTGAAAGGATATAACCTGTCAGTGAATTTTTCATGGCATCAGGCTTTATGAGCACCAGTGTCTGTTCGAGGTCTTTAAGTGGCATGCGGCTCTCCTTGATTGTTGGTTTTTTATTTCTTTTCCCGCACTTATATGCAGAATGCGTCTTATGTCAAGAAGCCATATCCTGATAATCTAATATGGCCTCTCAACTTCCCCGTTGGTTGAAACCCTGTCGCCCTGCCATACGCCGCGGTATGGGACTGCAACTCCGTCTATTGGCATGAAGGCTATGCATAAAATCCTGAAGCCCATCTGGATATCCACATCGAAATGGCCCTGATGCTTCATGCCGACAGTGAGCTTCCCCTGATAATTGGGCGAAATAAACGCCGTTTCAAGAGGTATGCCGGAGCGTATCATGGTTGTGCGGGGCCTTATGTATGCAAAAAGCCAGGCAGGTAGATTGACCTGCTCTATTGTCTGGAACAGAAGGTAGTCTCCCGGACAGATCGTAAATACTCCGTCGGGTGAATCATTGATGTCCATGAGCTTCTCTATTTCAGGCGTGACTCTTGATCCGCGCATCAGCTTTGCGCCTCCGGACGGTTTAAATACCGCACCCAGCCTCAGATCCAGTGTCGTGCCTTCAATGCCTTCGGTCTGATCCGCAGCAAGATTTTCAACAAGAGGTTTAAAAATCATTTTACCGGTTTCATGATCTTCAACCTCGACCCCGTTTTTCACCAGGTCAAGTATCCTGTCAGCACCGAGGACCATTACACCCTTCTCCTTGATGTGGCGGGTTTCAGGAATTCCGCTGCATATTCAATCTTGTCCGCGCTTATGACAAGCCTCTCGACCGTCGTATTGCTGGAGGCAAGAACCTCTTTCCAGTATTTGTCTCTTTCAGGTATCGGCGATTCGTAGGCATGCTCATAAACGACTCGGCTTATGCCGGACATGACGATCAGTTTTGCGCAGGTAATGCACGGCTCCAGCGTACAGTAGATCGTGGAGCCTTCGAGCGAAACGCCTTTTTTGGCACCGAGCGCTATGGCATTGGCCTCTGCGTGCGCAGAGCGGCACATGTCGTATTTGGTTGCCTCGGGCCACTCTACCGACCTTCTGAAGCAGATACCGTCGTCTACGCAGTGCCCCTGTCCCGGTAATGCGCCATTGTATCCGGTTGCCAGAATCTGCCTGTCCTTTACTATTACCGAGCCTGTAGGCCGCGAAACGCATGTGGAGCGCGAAGCGGCAAGTTTGGCAAGCATCATGAAATATTCGTCCCAAGTGGGTCTCTTCACTTCAGGTTCTCCTGAAAAGTATATTTTTCCCCGGAATTGTGATATGCAGAAAACATCGCTGGCTGCCGTTCCGGAATAGAATTTCAATAACTTTATCAGAACTAAATATCAAAGCAAGGTTTAGGTTTTGTTTTCTTTGAAAAATTTTATTTTGTTATCCGGCTTGACCCAGGTCAAACCTGTCATGATTCTTTCATGTTATTTCATGGCAATAATAAATGAAGGAGTGAAAGATGACCAACTCATAAAAACGCCTAAACCATAAACCGGACTTCAAATGTAAAATATCAGACAAGGAGGAATATATGTTCTGTAACCAGTGTGAACAAACGGCAAAAGGGACCGGATGCAATATATCCGGAGTATGCGGGAAAAAACCTGAAGTCTCAGACCTCATGGACAACCTTATTTCCGGCTTGAAAGGTTTGTCGGTTTACGCGAACCTTCTGAGGCAAAAGACAGGCATCGTTGATGATCTGGTCAACAGGTACACGGTCGAAGCCCTTTTCAGCACCATAACCAACGTCAATTTCGATCCAGAAAGACTCGTTAAACTGTTGAAAGACTGCAAGACTCTGATAGTATCCACAAAGGGCCTCTGTGATAATGAAGGCGTAAAAGTCCCTCAGAATGAATTCACAGACTGGACCCCCGGCAATGATATGGCTGAAATGATCGAGAAGGGTAATGCAAATGGAATCGCCAGCTGGAATGCCGACCCGGATATACTCTCGGCAATAGAGGTGCTCCTTTTCGGAATAAAGGGAATCGCCGCCTATACAGACCATGCTTTCATACTCGGCAAAAAGGATGATGCGATATTCGGCTTCATCCATAAGGCCCTGGCAGCGATGACTGACAATTCGCTTACGCTGAATGACTACGTGGAGCTTATCCTTGAATGCGGCAAAATAAATATAAGGGCCATGGAAATTCTCAATATTGCACACAAAGAACATTTCGGAACGCCCGTTCCCACTCCGGTCAGCCTTGGAACAAGGGCCGGCAAGGCAATCCTTGTTTCAGGACATGACCTGCTTGACCTCGAATGTCTTCTCAAACAGACAGAAGGCAGGGGCATTTTCATATACACGCACGGCGAGATGCTTCCCGCGCACGCATATCCGGAGCTGAAAAAATATCCCCACCTGGCGGGCAATTACGGCAGCGCATGGCAGAACCAGCAGAAAGAATTCCCGGAATTCCCGGGTGCCATCCTCATGACGACCAACTGCATCCAGAAACCGGCGGAAAGCTATATGAACAATATCTTCACTACAGGCCTTGTGGCATGGCCTGGTGTAAAGCACGTCACAAGGAATGATTTCTCAGCAGTGATTAACCGCGCCCTTGAACTGCCGGGATTTTCCGAACAGCCGGGCAAGAATATCATGGTCGGTTTCGGCCATGACGCAGTTCTTGGAGTTGCGGATAAGGTCATAGAAGCGGTCAAGTCCGGCGGCATAAAGCACTTTTTCCTTGTAGGCGGCTGCGACGGGGCGAAGCCGGGACGTAACTACTATACGGAATTCGCTGAAAAGGTTCCTGATGACTGTGTGATACTTACGCTCGCCTGCGGGAAATACCGCTTCAACAAGCTGGAATTCGGCGATATCGGAGGCATTCCGAGGCTGCTTGACGTGGGCCAGTGCAATGACGCCTACTCTGCGGTCCAGATTGCAGCCGCACTGGCGGGCGCTTTCAAATGCGGCATTAACGACCTGCCCCTTTCATTCATCCTCTCATGGTATGAACAGAAAGCGGTTGCTATCCTTCTTTCGCTCTTTTATCTGGGTATTAAGAACATCAGACTGGGGCCGAGCCTTCCTGCATTCGTTTCTCCCAACGTGCTTAAATTCCTGGTGGAAAATTTCAATATAATGCCGGTTTCAACGCCGGATGAGGACCTTAAGACCATCCTCGGGAAGTAACAAAGGCAAAAAAATAGTGCGGCCATGCCGCACTATTTTTTATCGCGTAATTAATTTCCTGCAGGTTTATGCATACAGCGAATCTATCATATCCTGATACTTCTTCAATACTTCGCGGCGCTTGAGCTTGAGAGTCGGCGTGAGCATTCCGTTTTCAACCGTGAACCCTTCTGAAAGAAGCAGTACCCTTTTCGGTAATTCATAGCTTGCAAACGTCTTTTTGAGATGTTCGTTGATTTCATCTTCATACATCTTTATCACCTTGGGATCTTTGACGAACGCTTCTTTATCTTCTGGCAGGCCCTTTTCTTTCGCCACCTTTTTCATAACAACAAAATCAGGGACTATAACGCAGACGGTATATGGTTTGTTCAACCCGAATATCATTGCCTGCTCCACGCTTCCAAGCAGCTTTACTTCTTCTTCGATCGCTGAAGGATAAACGAATTTGCCGTTTTCAAGCTTGAACTGTTCTTTAATACGGCCTGTGATATAAAGGAACCCTTCCTTGTCAACATAGGCCCTGTCGCCTGTCCTAAGCCCCCCGTCATCGGTCATGGTCGCTTTTGTTTCTTCGGGCTTGTTGTGATATCCCTTCATGACATTGGGACCATAGATGATCAGCTCGCCGTCATTGGCATCAGGGTCCATGCCCGTCTTGTCTATAACGAGCTTGACCTTGTCTATGGCCTTGCCACAGCTGCCCACTTTATAATCGGCAGGTGTATTGACCGTTCCGGCAGGCGATATCTCGGTCATTCCCCAGGCCTCGTAAACAGGCGCACCTATATCGAACATGAACTGGGCGATGTTGGCGCTGAGTGCTGCGCTCGAACTGATGGAAAGCTCGAGGTTTCCTCCGAAGAGCTCTCTTAATTTGCTGTAAACGATCTTATCGACCAGTTTAATCTTGAGCTCGTTGATAAGGCTGGATTTTCCCTGTTTCGCGAGTTCGCGCTTCTTTTTGTTCTCTTCGGCGCCCATATTGAACAGCGTCTGGGCAAGACCGCCTTTATCCCTGATTTTCTGCTGGATGCCGTCATAGACCCTGTTGAATATCCTCGGCACTGCGACAAGCATGGTAGGCTTGACAAGCTGAAGGTCTCCTACGATAGTCGCCGGGCTCTCCGCGAATCCGGTCGAGCCGCCAAGCATCAGAAGGGTATTGAGCTCCGCAGTCTGGCCGTATGAATGCGCCCAGGGAAGGAATGAAAGCGTCCGTGTTTTATCGCTCAGCATGTGAAACGCCTTGAGAAGGGCATGGACCTGGCTTGAAAAATTGCCGTGGGAAAGCAGAACGCCTTTCGGATTGCCTGTCGTACCTGAAGTATAGATGAGACCTGCAATATCTTCAGAAGTGGGCTTAAATGAAGGGACAATGTTTTTGAACCCGTTTTCCATAAGCTCCTGATAGCTTCCGGGACCGGTTTCGTTGATTATGAATACGTACTTGAGAGTATCTATCTCATTCTTCCACGTAAGGGCCTTTTCATAGATTTCCTTCTTGGAGACAAACAGCGCTTTTACCTCGCTGTCCTTGATGATGTATTTCCACATCGAATCGAGTTCGGCCTCATACATGGGGACATATCTTGCACCTACACCATAAGAGGCATAGCAGCAGACAGCCCATTCCGTGCGGTTGTTTGCAATGATGCCAACGGCGTCTCCCTTTTTGATTCCCAGGCCGGCGAGACCGCTCCTTATCCCGTCAACCATGCGGTTAAACTCCGAATAGGTTATCCATTCATACTGGCCGCTGCTGTTCTTTGTTCCGAATAACTTATTGTTCGGGTACTTCTTTACGCTTTCCTCCAGAATCTCAACCAAATTGTCCGGTTTATCCAGTTCGTACATTTTGTATCCTCCCATATATTAAAGATTTTTTTTTGTTAATATTTTCTATTGAAACAAATAAGACCTTAATAAAAATAATATCTTTTTCCAGAAAAGAAAGGGCGAATCCCTATTATTATTTTACCCGCCCCGTGCTTTTCAGTTTTTCATACACATCAGGATAGAGCTTCTCCATGCAATCGGGACAAAGACCGTGAGACATGTCTGCGTATGAATGATTCTGTATGTATACAGCCACATCCTCCCAGAATCCCCCGTCGTTCCTTATTTTTTTGCAATGCATGCAAATCGGTATAATACCGCGCAGGGTCTTGACCTCTTCCAGAGAAACCTTGAGTTTCTGCTTTTCCTCTGCAAGCTGCTGTGCATTTTTCTTAAGTGCATCAGTGCTTTTTTCGGTATGAAGCACATAAACTGTTATCGGCATGAGGCTGGCAAAAATAACGCTTGCAAGAAAATACAGAGACTGTTCGGGTGTCTGATTGACATAAAAATGCTCTTCCCATGCCGCATCAAAAGAAGCGGTCAGCGCACGAATCAGTCCGGCAAGGGCATAGCCTGCAAACACTAAAATGCCTATGATTCTGCCTGAAGTGTATATTTTCCTGTCCAGCCTGAGCATTATAAAGGCCCCGTATCCCAGTCCGAAAACCATAGATGCCGCACTGCTTTGAAGCGCAATTATATTGTTATCCATAATTACTACGCCAAAAAGGGCTATCATCAAGAATACGGCAGCTGATAATGCGAACATACTGACTTTTGTCCGGGGATTATTGAAAATACTTATACTGAATGCAAAAAAAGGCCACAAAAAACTCAGAAGGCAGATATATATTTTCCAGATTAACGGATTATGGGAACCTGAATACGTAAAACCGATGATGTTCACGAAAATCATGTATATTGTGGCAAAACTGAAGTACAAAGCGGTCTTTGAATCTGTGTTCTTCCAGAGTATCAGGTAATAAACGAGCGAGAAAAACTCTATTATATAAAGGACGACAGTCAATGTCGGTATGCTCATCTGATCCAGCATCCTGAATACCCTCCAGGAGTATTATTTAGTAATCTTCAATCATCGAAGCTGTGTCATTTTCAGCTTCAGGCTGTATTTGACCCGGAGTTCAGACCTTGATGCAGTCCCTATATTCGCTCTGACACATATGGCCCGCCGCCCAGAACTGTTACCTTATTATTTTTCTTCCTGCGGATCTGTTTCACTCTAAGAAGCTCAGTCCGGAGGTGCTGTAACTGAGATGTCCCATGAGAAGGAATGGCTTTTACCGATCTGGTAAAAATATACAGTCAGTTCATGCATTCCTATATCATCCATCCCCGGCCAGTAGAGATATATGCTTTTTGTCTTATCAGCCAGAAGCTCTCCGTCAAGATACCATTCAAATCCAGAGAGATCCTCTCCAATGATGCCGAATCCCGTTACGGTATCGGTGGCGACCATTTTTGTGGGTTCGAAATTCGTGGGAAAAGGGAAGTAGCAGCCTGAGAGAACAACGCTTAAAAATATCGGAATAGTTATAAAGAATAATTTTCTCATAATCTTACTCCTTAAATTATCAGAGTTATTGAACATAGATCACCCATATCCGGTTCTCCGTGCTGCCGAGGGGATCAGTCACATCCACTGTCATCTGGAACATCCCCTTTTTGTCAGGTGTGAATGAATAAGAAAGTCCGCTTCCGGTATCCTGGACATTTCCGAAATATTCAAGGGTCCATTGCACATGGCATGTTGCAGGAGACACAGCCACACTGAAATCAATGGTATCTCCCTTATCCATCGTTATGAAGGAGTTTGAAGGAGATGATGAAATTATGCAGCCGCTTAAAACCAACATCGAGAGAAACAGTGCTATCAGAACGACTTTTTTCATACGATCCTCCCAGAAATGTGGTTGATGCACGTGCAAGGAAGCAAATTGATGAAACAACCCTACCATATGGTTTTCGCATATGCAAAATTTATGTGATATTAATCTTT
>CAYNVT010000005.1:0-10193 GCA_964400685.1 uncultured Bacteriovoracaceae bacterium
CCGGTCATCCTGCCGCGGCAGAGACCAGTGTTAATACGAATCCGGAAGTAGTGGCCGCCATTATCAGAGAGGTCCGCAAGGCTGGCCCGAAAGAGATTATCCTTGCCGAGGCGGCGGCAATGGGCTGTGATACAATGGATTGTCTCAATGTGAGCGGTATTCTCAAGGCGGCAGAGGATGCGGGCATAGATAAAGTTATAGACATCAAGAATGACAAAGACCTTCTTGACATACCGATCAGGGACGCACGCTCGGACATAAAAAAAATGCGGCTGCCCAGGTTTCTGCTCGAAGCAGAACACATCATCAACCTGCCCATATTCAAGACCCACTGCAGCATGGTATTCACATGTGCGCTGAAAAACATGAAGGGAGTGGTGCAGGACAAGGTGCATTTCCAGATGCACCAGACCAGTCTGGCCGAGGCCATGATGGATCTCTGGTCCATCATCAGGGCCGATCTGAATATCGCAGACATGATACGTCCTGCCGGGGGTTTTGGTCCACACACAACTATTCCCATGGAAATGGGGTGTCTGGTGGCGGGGAAAGACCCGGTGGCAGTGGATGCCACGGCATGCCGTATCGTGGGGCTTGATATCAACATGGTGGAATACTTCATGCCGGCACGGGAGCGCGGCCTGGGTAATTTCGAAGAGCACCTTATTGAAGTCCGCGGGAAGAGCATTGATGAAGTCTACCAGCCTATCTGGCTGCCCTATCTGGAAGGTCTGGAAAAATATCCCGAGTACACCATCGATACAACCGGCGCATGCAGCAGCTGCCTGTCGCTGATCGGCCTGACCATGGAAAAGCTGCGTGCTCTGGGGCAGTATGAGGCTAATGCCGACGCTGTCATCCTGGTGGGGAATAAGAAGGATATTCCCGAAGGGGTTGATCCGCGCAGCCTGATACTTATCGGCGACTGCCTGAAGAGGCATAGGAAGCGCGGCCTCTTTGTGGAAGGCTGTCCCCCTGGTGAGCCGGCCCCTCACTGGGCCATAGCGGACAGGTGGGTGCCGGAGGACATAGACGTCAGTGATCCTGCGATAACTGAGGTCATTAGACAGAGAATGGAAAATGAAACACCACGGTTCGTCGAGCACATGCACAGGCTCAAAGATGAGTGGGAACAGCGTAATAAGGGCGTGAAATAATCTGTTGCAGGGGGGATGAAGAATGAATCAAGTCAGTATAAGGAACGTGGTTGTTGTTGGAGCAGGGGTTATGGGCCATGGTATAGCCCAGGTGTTTGCCGGTGCGGGTTACAGGGTAGGGCTTGTCGACCGGGACAGTACAGTCCTTGATAAAGCAAGGGAACGCATCTCCGGGAATCTCAGGACACTCGTCAAGGAAGGTCGCATCAATGAGAATGAGGCGTCCATTATTCTGGATAATATACGTCTGGATACCGACCTTGCCGCGGCTTGTAAAATGGCAGACCTTGTGATCGAAGCGGTATCGGAAGTTCCCGAGCTGAAAAAGGAAATATTTGCACAGCTCGACAAGGCATGCCCGGCGAGCACTATATTTACAAGCAATACGTCCGGGCTCGACATATTTTCCATTGCCGGGGTTTCTCATCCTGAAAGGCTCCTGGCGACTCATTTCTTCGCACCGGCGCATATCATTCCACTGGTGGAAGTCTGCCCGGGACCACTGACCGATCCGGGTATCGTGCGGACGGTTGCTGACATCATGGTAAAGGCCGGCAAACAGCCGGTCGTGCTCAAGCAGTTTATTCCTTCCTTTATCGTCAACCGCATTCAGAATTATATGTCCATGGCTGTCTTTGAGATTCTGGCAAACAACTGGGCGACGCCCGAAGAGATAGATATGGCGATCAAGTGCAGTCTAGGCGTCCGTCTGCCGGTAGTCGGGGTGGTCCAGCTCATGGATTTCACCGGTCTCGATCTGGTGAGCGATATCAGCAGAAATCACGGCTTCACCATCCCCATGATCGAAGAGCTCGTGCGTGATGGACATCTGGGGGCCAAGACCTCCAGGGGATTCTACGACTACAGTGGCAGGAGCGAGGAAGCGATAACCGCAGAGAGGGACAGCAGACTCATCAAAGTGGACGATATCCTCAAGGAGTTTAAAACAAGGGAATCCATATAACAGGAGAGAGAAGGTTCATCTAACTGTACAGGGAATTATCACCAGAAAGTCTTTATATCTGGAATCGATGCTGAGTCCGGAGTTCAGAGCAGAGATAACCACGACTTTGAAAACCATGATTTAATTTGAAGGGTTATAATTTTACGATATATAAAATGTGCATGCAATACTGCTATTTGCTTGACTAACTTGTTTGACGGCATATTTTATCGTTATGTATTGTACCGGCTGCAATCAGATTTAATCGAGTCGTCGTTTATCGCAAAAAATATTCAAGGGGGCACAATATGAAATCAAAAACAGGAAGTTTATTTTTAATATTGATCGTCTCTGCATTCTTCTTCAACTGCGGAGGCGGCGGCGGAGGCGGCGGTGTCGATGCAGATGAAGAAGGTATAACGCCGCCTGCGGCCCCGACAGGTCTTACGGCAACAGCCATATCAGCTTCGCGGATCGATCTGACATGGCATGCATCAGCCAATGCCGTGGGGTATAACATATACCGCAATGGTAATTACCGTCTTGCCGTTGGCAATGTTTATAATACAACCAGCTATTCAGATTCCAACCTCACAGCCAAAACGCCTTACACATACACAGTGAAAGCATTCAATTCCAACGGTAATGAGTCGGACCCGAGCAATTCTGCAGGCGCTACTACGCTGGAAACGGGGACGAAACTTTCAGGGACGGGTTCAAACGATTACGGCCGAAGTGTTGCCGTTGACGGCAGCGGGAATATCTTTGTGACCGGCTGGACCGGCGGCAACCTTGACGGCAATACCAATAGCAACCATGCGGAAGTCTTTCTTACCAAGTACAATTCAACCGGCATCAAACAGTGGACCAGACTGCTTGGCACCACAGGAGTGGCCGAGCCGGACCCGGATGATGCACCATATATGGGAAATTATGGCCTCAACGTGGCCGTCGACAGCACCCATGTATATGTGACCGGCTACACAACCAGCGGTATAAGCGGAACCGGTGCGATAGGCGGCAGGGACATTTTCCTTGTGCGGTATAATAAGTTAAACGGTGATGGTAAATCATCTAACATAATGGGCACCACAAGTGATGATGTGGGCAATTCTGTCGCTGTTGACGTAAACGGAAATGTTTACATCGCAGGTTATACTGAAGGAGAAATGGCTGGCGCAGGTGCACATGCAGGTGGAAAGGACATAATCCTCTTAAAGTATAACGCTTCGCTTGCTTCAGTTTGGACCAAGCAGACCGGATCAGCTGGAGATGATGTTGCCACTGGTGTGGCAGTGAGTGCGACCGGAAACAAAGTAGCAATAACAGGGCAGGCCGGGGGATCATTCCCATTATTTACTAATGAACCGGGATGGGATTATTCAGGCGGAATGAGTGATCTCTTTGTAGCCCGTTTCGACAGTACGGGTCTCAATGGCAGCCTGGTTTTCAGAGGGTCAAGCAGCACCGACACGGACAGGTCTACGAGGACCACTGCAGGATTATCAATTGCAATTTTAAACGACAGTTACGTTGCAGTGACCGGCATAACTGATGGTAACTTTGGCCCAGTATCCTATGGAGGGTATGATGTCATTGTAGCATGTTTGAATCTTACAAGCTTTACCAATCCGGCTGGCCGCTGGATTAATCAGATAGGGACTGCAGAAGATGATATCGCCTTTGGCATAACATTTGACAACGATCCGGGTAACGTTTATGTCACGGGTTTTACGGGGGGAAGCTGGCCGCCATTCTTCGCAAACAAAGGTGAAGAAGATATATTTTTAGCAAGATTCGGTTTCGGTGGTCCACTTTTCTCTGTCACCCTTGCAGGGACGGCAGGCGATGACGAAGGCAGGGCAATCGCTATCGATGCAAATAATGATTATCTGTACATCGCGGGATTCACGAACGGCAATCTTGACGGGATTCAAAATGCGGGAGTTAACGACACATACGACATGTGTTTATTAAAATTTAATATGTCAGGCATACAGCAATAAAACAGGTGAGGAGGCGGGCGCCGGTCAATCCATCACCCTTTTTCTCAACTCCTTGATTATTGCAAGGGCAGCCTGGTTTGCATCGGTGACGATCGCCACATCTGCAAGCTCCATCATGGGAGCTGCCGGATTCTTGTTGACCGCGATTATAAAATCCGCGCCGGTGATGGCAGCCGTATGCTGTATCGCACCGCTTATTCCGAAAGAGAAAAGCAGTTCGGGTTTAATATGCCTTCCGGCCTGGCCTACGAGCGCTTCCGGCGGAGCGCATTGAGCGTGAACGGCAGGCCTTGTCGCACCGACCTGGCCTTCCATGAGCCTTGCAAGCTCAAAGAGGTTTTTAAAGCGCTTGGCGCCTCCCATTCCCCTGCCGCCGCACACGACCACTCTTGCATCTTCCAGCTTGAGTTCAGAGGTCCTGATCTTCTCGGATGATACGAACCTCACTCTCGGTCTGGGGAGGTTCCCCGGGAGCTTCATCCTTATTATCTCACCTGACGGGTTATCGTTATGAGGGAATTCCTTGAAAACACCCGGCCTGACTGTAGCCATCTGAGGCCTTGCAACAGGCGTGATTATGTCGGCAAGCAGGTTTCCCCCGAAAGAAGGTGCTGTCTGAACCAGAAGCCCCTCGTCATTGATCGCGAGGCCGACGCAATCTGCTGTAAGGCCGGTCTGGAGCTTTTTCGCCACCATCGGCGCCATTTCCCTGCCGAATGATGTAGCACCTATCAGAAGAATCTCCGGGGAAAGCTCCCGGCACAGTCTTGCAAGGAGTTCGGAATAGAGCTCGATGCTGTAATCGCTCAAAGCGGGATCATCGCATACATACACCCTGTCAGAACCGTGCGACAGATATTCTCCAGCCCACTCGTCCACGCCGTTTCCGAATGCACAGGTTGAAACGAATGCGCCGATCTTTTTAGCAAGCTCGTTAGCCTTTGATATGAGTTGAAGGGTTACCCTGCTTTTGAAATAGTTTCTGTAGTCGCCGTATATGAGTATTGTCCTTTCAGGCGCTGCCATATCTTATGACCCCTTTGCCATATCTTTGCCGATGGCCCCTGCAATACGCTCACCGAATCTTTCAAAAAGCTCATGCGCCACTTTCTTGGCCTGGCCTTTAAGGACGACATTTTTTTTGCCCGACTTCGTCGAACTGATGCCGATAATCTTTGTAGGCGAACCGGGCGGACCGATTTTAAGAGGGTCGGCATCGATGGCTTTTGCATCGAGCGTGATAATATCTGCATCGTCAAAAGAAGTGTTTATGTCTGAAAATGAAATGTACCTGGGCAGATAGCGTTTTGTCGAAACAGTAACGAGACCGGGCAGGTCGAATTCGAGCGTTTCAAGAAATCCATCCGCCTGCCTTGTAAGAGAGAGTATCCGTCCGTTCTTTTCCATGTATTCTACCATTGCCACCTCGGGCAGGTTCAGGTCCTCGGCAAGCTGCGGGCCTACCTGTGCGGTCTCGCTGTCACTGGTATAGCATCCGCACAGGATAAGGTCGAAATCGGGACATACCTTTTTTATAGCACAGGCCAGTGTATAGGATGTGGCCAGCGTGTCGCATCCGGCAATCGCTCTGTCACTTATAAGAACACCGGCATCCGCTCCCATGGCTGATGACTCGTAAAGCACCTCTTTTGCCTGCGGCGGGCCCATGCTGATGGCCGTGATATGTCCGCCGTAAGCCTCCTTCAGCTTGAGCGCCGCCTCAAGGGCGTGTTTGCAGGCCTGGTTCATCACCCCTTCGGAAAGGTCGCGCCTCAGGTTCCCGGTTTCAGCATTCCAGGGGAGCTCGGTCACCATAGGAACCTGCTTGATGCATACTACTAATTTCACTGCCTGCTCCTGAATTTATTAAAAAGCCTGTTTCCAGGCTTCTTTCTATACGGGCTTTGAAAGAACAGCCCGGGATATCACCATCCTCTGCACTTCGCTGGTGCCTTCATATATCTCGGTGACTCTGGCGTCGCGGAAGTATCTCTCTACATCATACTCCTTGCTGTAGCCATAACCGCCGTGAATCTGAACCGCTCTCGATGTAACCCTTGATGCGGTCTCGCTGCATGCAAGCTTCGCCATCGCCGCTTCAGCCGAAAACTGCACATCCGAATCCTTCATTGCGCTTGCGCGGTAGAGGAGAAGCCTTCCCGCATCCACTTCAAGGGCCATATCCGCTATCATGTTCTGGATGGACTGAAAGGATGAGATCGGCTTCCTGAACTGCTGGCGTTCCTTCGAGTATCTGACCGAGGCCTCAAACGCTGCCTGTGCTATTCCGAGAGCCTGCGCTGCTATGCCTATGCGACCTGTATCAAGGGCGATTAGGCCTATCTTAAGGCCGTCGCCAGGGGTCCCCAGCAGGTTTTCAGCAGGCACCCTGCAGTCCTCCATAAAGATCGATGAGACAGGGTTTGCACGCATACCGCAGAGGTCTTCGCATTCGCCTACTGAAAAGCCGGGTGTTTCTTTATCCACTATGAATACGCTTGCCGCCTTTTTCGGGTTTTCAGGATTGGTTACAGCGAATATGAGGGGCGCACCGCATACCGCGCCGTTCGTTACGAATATCTTGGTGCCGTTTATGATGTATGAAGTGCCCTCTTTGACAGCTGTGGTCTCAACGCCGCCTGCATCGGAACCTGCATTTGCCTCCGTTATGCAGAATGCGCCTATTATATCGCCGCTTGCGAGTTTAGGGAGATACTTTTCCTTGAGTTCACAGGAGCCGAATTTGACAATCGGATACATGCCTACACTGTTGTGAACGGTTATGCACAGGCCAACAGCCGCGCTCACCCTGGAAAGTTCCTCGATCGTTATAGAATAGCTTATACCGTCCAGATCTGCCCCGCCGTATTCTTTCGGCGCCTGAAGTCCGAAATAATTGAGCAGTTTCATTTTCTCGATGACTTCCCAGGGAAATCTCGCCTCGCGGTCGATGTCATGTGCGATAGGACCAAGCTCTGTTTCGGCAAATTCTCGTACAGCCTTTCTTACAACCTTGTGCTTCATGTCAGGATTAAAGTCCAAATCCGCCTCCGGTAAAAAAAGAAAGGTCTACTTTCTGCCGCTCATTTTTGAAAGCATATTGACTGCTTCGGAGTGCCCCTGTTCCGCAGCTTTTTTCAGCCACTGCATGGATGTATTGATGTTTTTATCCGCGCCTTCGCCACGTCCGTACATTATACCGAGATTGAACTGCGCCTGTGCGTCATCCTGTTCAGCGGCCATCATAAACCATTTGACCGCCTTGGCATGGTCCTTTTCCACGCCGTCGCCGCTGTAATATCTTATTCCCAGGTCGTACTGCGCATCGACATCGCCGTCTTCGGCCTGATTAATGAGCTTTTCAAGCTTTTCCCTGGGGTAGGGGTTTTTGCTCGGCACATGCTCTGCACCTGATGATGCAAAAGATATGCTGTCCCCGTCTATCTGCACCTTGGGAATTGCGTTGTTCCATCTATCTGAGGCGATTTCGAACTGGGCCTTTGTGTTGCCCTGGGATGCCGCTTTCAGATACCATTTGTAGGCCTCTTCATGATTCGGCTCAATGCCTGATCCGCCCTTATCAAGGAATGATGCTGTTATGAACTGCGCTTCAACATGACCGTGTTCAGCAGCCTTCAGATACCAGTTGAATGCTTTGCGGATATCTTTATCCACACCTAAGCCTTCATGATATTTCTTTGCCAGTTCATACTGGGCGAAGACGTCGCCGTGCTCGGCTGCTTTCATCAGCCTTTCGATATTGCCTGAACCATGCCTGAAGCCGCCTTTGTGAGAGATAAACCATATAGCTGCAATTGCCGCCGCGAATATCAGAATGATAATTGCATATTCCATTGTTTACTCCGTTATAAATTGGGGCTGTGCCTTAGGCAGGAGGTAGCATTTGTCCCTGAAAATGGCAATCATTGAAATTGTGGGTGACCCTGCTGGTTGTATGATAAACAACCCCTGGATATTCGATTCTCAATTGCCAGCCCATGAAATAAAACTAAAACCTAAACAATAGAAATGTCAAGAATAAAGGCCTGACACCTTTGGTTCCTTTGGTTCTTTTAATCGCTGCTGAAATTCTTCTTCTGGCTGTTCACACATAAGCCGGGATTCTTTTTAATGCAGAGTTCGCATTTTATCTCCGGGCACATCCGGCATGAATGGCAGTCCGGGCACGGGTGTTTTTTTTGGATACTGGAAGTTTCTTCTGGCACAAAAACAAGGCCCTTTATCCTGCTGTCTTTTATGAAAGGCATACGGGATAAGGGCCTATTGCCTCAATAAGCTTTTATATGATCTCAGGTGAACTTATTAATTCATGGCCGGAGAGCTGATTTTTTTGTATCCGGCTGGGATGTTAAGAATACCGGCAGGGGCCTTGCCGTCCTTGTATTCAAGGAGTTCAACTGATGTCTTCATCTGTGCGCCCATAATGTTAGTAGAAGTGGTTGTAAGCACCGAGATGCCTTTTATTTTAGCATACTCCTTCTGGGCTTTTTCAAAAGAATCCTTCATCCCGGACTGGCTGGTCATCGACATGCTCAGAGCCTTGAATTTCGAAAAGAGGGCCTGGTCTATCTTGATGTCCTGAGTAGCCCATATGGTTGACAGCGACGGCCCCATCGCTGAATCGAGTCTCATATCGTATTTTCTGCAGTTCCAGTTGTTTATCTTTTTTGTTTCATTGGTCTCTTTAATCGTCAGTTTGAACTGCATCATGTTCTTCATCATGGCATTCATGGCCTTTTTGTCTTCAGCCGACATGCCTTTCTGATTGAGTGTATCTTCCATGGCCTTGCCTATGTTCAGGGATTGCTCCATATATGTTTTGTCTTTTTTCTCGATTATATACACAGTGTTTTTGTCGGTCCTGAATATCATGGAGTGATCAGGGCCATCGCTTTTGAATCCGTCTTTCGTCATCCATATTGTTTCAATGGTGTCTTTTGCCGGCATCTTGTTGCCCATTATCTGATAGCTGTCGGTATGATGCTTCTGCTTGAGCATTATATCGGCAGAAGCAATTCCCGGAAGCAGGCATAACAGGGTGATAAGTGCAATAAAGGTGAGAACTGATGTTTTTTTCATAATATTACCTCCGTTTCATTTAGTATTTGTGCGAACTGTCTTATGCAAGGGTTACTATCTTGAGCGAATTCACTTTCCCCGCTTTTTCTCCGGGGAGCCGCCTTACTATAAGTATCCTGTCTCCAGATTTGACTTTTCCGGACTTCTTGAGCCCATCAATGATCGCATCATCAGAGACAGCTTTCGAATAAAGTACAGGCAGGGTGCCATATGAGAAGAGCAGGAAATTCCGCACGTCTTCTGACGGGCAGATAGGTATTATCCATGAATCAGGCTTGTATCTGGAGATTCTCCTCGGCGTTCCGCCGGTGTGTGTCGGTGCAAGCACATATTTTATTTTAAGAGAGTTGATCGCCTCCAGCGCATCAAGGGATACAACATCCTCGGACGAAACGTTTTTTCTGAACAGGAGGCTTCTTACCGCATGGCTTATCACTGGTCCGCCTGCAAGATGGAATCGCTTTTTTTCAGTGGAAGCGGCAATCTTCGCCATCATGGCCACGGTCTCTGCTGGGTATTTGCCTATAGCTGCCTCTTCGGAAAGCATTACTGCATCGGTTCCGTCAAGAATTGCATTGGCCACGTCGGTCACCTCAGCCCTTGTAGGACGGATGTTGTCGGTCATGGATTCGAGCATCTGTGTGGCCGTAATCACGGGCTTGCCTGCAAGGTTGGCTTTGAATATCAGTTCTTTTTGCAGGATCGGGACATTCTCGATGGGCGTCTCGACACCAAGGTCGCCTCGTGCAACCATAATGCCGTCTGCGGCTTCAAGGATTGAATCGATATTCCTGAAGGCCTCTATCCTCTCTATTTTGGCCACAACATGGATATTTCTGCCCGATGATTTTGCAGCATCCTTTATCTTTACGATGTCGGAGGCGGACTTGACGAATGAAACGCCCACCGCGTCCACACCGGCATCGAGCCCGAATTTAAGAAGCTCAAGGTCGTGTGCTGTTACGGCATCGATGTCGATATTCGCCC
>CAYNVT010000005.1:10203-64075 GCA_964400685.1 uncultured Bacteriovoracaceae bacterium
GGCAGATTGAGCCCTTTGTGCGAAAGAAGCTGCCCACCGATGAACACTCTGCATCTGACATCCGTCTCACCGATATCCATGACCTTGAGCTGGACAAACCCGTCGTTAAGGTAGATCATGCCGCCTTTTTTTACGCTCAGGGGCAGCTCTTTGAATTGAACGGGAATGAGATCATGCGTGCCGGGGACATCCCTTGTGGTGAGCGTTGTGACCTCGCCCTTTTTCATCATTAAGGATCCGTCTTTAAGTATGCCCAGCCTGATCTTAGGGCCCGGCAGGTCTGCAAGGATTGCAACGGGCTTTCCGAGCGATGCGGAGAGTTCCCTGATTACACCGATATCGCGCCTGTGTTCAACTGGTTCACCGTGACTGAAGTTCAGCCTTGCCACATTCATACCGGCTGCTATCATTTTTTTAAGAACTGTCTTGTTTCTTGATGCGGGTCCGATGGTGCATACTATCTTTGTTTTATGAAGAGGAAGTCTGGTATTCATGCAAAAAGATTACAGAGGCTTTGGCATTGTTGTCAATTGATAATATTTTTTTAAAATTACCTCAGGTCATTGATTAAAATTTAATAGACAATATTTCTGTTGTAATCTAATGTGGAAAAATTATGAAAGCCCAAACCCGTACGATAGGCATTTTTACCGCGCTATGCATTTCAACCTGCGCCGTTATGCTGGGTGTTGGCATACTCATGCCTATCATGCCCCTTTATGCCATGAACCTGGGGGCGTCTGGCACGATGGTCGGGATTGTCATGGCAAGCTTCGCGCTTACAATGGCAATTTCAAATCCGATTGTCGGAAGGCTTGCTGACAAGTACGGTTACAAACAGTTCATAGTTATAGGGCTTATATTCAACATCCCGATAGCACTGGCTTATATATTTGCAAAGAACGCCTCACACCTCATTGCCATACGATTGATCGAAGGAGTGCTGGCCGCAATGGTCGAATCGGTGGCCTATGCATATGTAGGCTCTATCGCACCCAGGGACAAAGAAGGCTCCTATATGGCGATATTCAACACGTTCATGATGTTCGGTTTCGGCATAGGGCCGATTATGGGCGGGGTTCTCATGGACAGGATAGGTATGAAGGCGCCCTTCATAGCTATGGCGGCATTCCTTGCGCTGAGCCTGATTCTGGTAATAATACTCGTGCCCGGGGATACGAAAAATAAGGAGCAGGTACGCAAGGAAAATATCAGTAAAAGCAAAACACCGCTTAAAGATGCCCTGTCTTCAGATATTCTCAAAGGGCTTCTCGTTTACGCCTTGATAGTTTCGATAGGGCAGAGCGGTCTTTTCGCCTTTCTGCCTGTTGTCACCCAGAATCAGGGATTGAGCGCAAGCCAGATAGGCCTGCTGTCATCAGTTATCATGATAACGGCAGGAGTGCTTCAAACGCCGTGCGGATTCCTTGCAAACAGGTACAACAAACTGTGGCTATTGATGTCCGGGATATTCCTGATTGCAGCCATACTTGCATTTGTGCCAGCATGTACGAGCTTCTGGGAATTTTTTATTCTCTGCATAATCGGGGGCATAGGCTCCGCCATCTCCAATCCGGCCGGAAACGCGATTCTAGTGCGCGGTACAAAGGATCTGGGGCTGGGATTCTCAATGGGTCTCTTCAACCTTTCCTTCGGGATGGGCATGATAATAGGCCCGGTTCAGGCTGGCATAGTAATGGACATGGTAGGTCTTGACATGGTGTTCTATATAAGTACGGCCCTGTTTTTCCTCTCAGCCCTGGTCATCTATCTATACCTGAGGAAAGTCTCATCCCTGTGATTATGTCCTGGATGCGATGAAAAACGCCTCGGCCCTTTGAATAAATATTGAAGGAGTTGGCGGAGGTCCGTCCTCTAGATAGAGCCCTAGATTTTTGAGCCTTTCTATATCTCCGTACAGGTCTTCAGTCTTGCAGCCGCTTATGCGCGATGCATAGACGATGCGCATAATATATGCCTGAGTCAGTATACCGCATATTTCCCTGTCCCTGGTAACTGCTTCAACAAGCGAATCGAGGACATCCCTGTTCGTGATTGAAAAGGCCCTGTCGTCATCATCCTGTTCAGGGATGTTGAAGATGATTCCAGCCACGGCTGCTGCATATCTTGCGGAATCATCATTGAACTTCTCTTTATATTGCCTGCCGAGTCTGGCAATGATGCCAGCAATTATGAATTTTTCAGCCTTGATGAAATGCTCTGCTGAATATCTGCTTGTGGGCTTACTGACGCATGCTTTCTTTTCCATGTGCTGTTCCTTCCGGGGATCATTTAACCGATACGGCTTTTACTATACTGCTTAAGAAAAAGTCTATCTCATCGTAATTCCATGCCTCATAATCCCATGTAATCCCAAGGCGGACAACGACAAGCTTATGCGAGGGGATTATGGCCACCTGCTGGCCCTCGAACCCTTCAAATGAAAACATGTCTACTGGAACATTCGGCAGAAGCCTCTGGCCGGGATTGTTTGCAGGGCCTCTGTTAAGCCATATCTGAGCCCCATATTCTCCTTTCGGGGCCATAGGCGTCGGTGTGGTTGAATATTTTACCCACCCTTGAGGCAATATGCGCTCGTTTTTCCAGATGCCGTCATTCAGATAGAGCAGGCCTAGCCTTGCCCAGTCCCTGGGCGTCGCATACATGAAGGACGAGCCGACAAAGACGCCATCCGGGTCCGGTTCGATTATTGCGGACTGCATGCCGAGCTTGTCGAAAAGCGCCCTTTTGGGAAAGCCGAAGAAGTCGGCATCGGTGCCGCCTGCGGCCTCTTTTATTATGCGCGAAATGATGTTTGTCGTACCGCTTGAATATTGCCATTTCGTATCGGGTGCCGTCTCAAGGGGCATTGATGCAGCATAGCAGCCAGCACAGTCCCTGTTGAAGAGCATCTGTATGGCATCGGATAAGGGCCACACATAGTCCTCACCGAATTTGAGGCCGCTGCTCATCCTCATAAGCTGATCAAGCGTGATTGCGGAACGCGGGTCGCCCGGATTCTGCCATTCAGGAACAGAGGCCGGGGCCTTCAACGACAGTTTACCCTCTTTGACAAGTATGCCTGCGAGTGCGTTTGTTGCGCTCTTGCTCATCGACCATCCGAGCTGAGGGGTAAACATGCCGAACCCGTCGTCATAATGTTCTGCAACGATTCTGCCGTCATAGACGACTACAACGGCCCTTGCCATTATCGGTGAATCTACGCTGCCGGGTGAAAACGCCCATTTAAGCGTGTTGTCAAGGAGCCGTATGCTGACGTTCGAAGGTAACGGCGAATCGGGTAGAAGGTCGCCGTCGGGCCACGGGATTTTCGAACGGTCCTGAAGAGGCGCGGGTTTGAATCCGAGCGCCTGGTTTTTAAGCTCATCCGCTGACTTGCCCAGCACAAGAGTGCAGCCCAGGCCATCCCTGTATATTGCCTTGCGCTTTGCCATGCCGAGGAAACTGCCTGTCACGCTTTTTTCAGTATTGTCGATATCAACCCAGATATATTCAAGGCCTGCTACATCCTCCCTGATAACCTGATCCGGATTGCGGCCTGCCAGAAAGATGCATGAGCATACGCGCTTAGCCTTATATGCGCAACCGATCGGGGCGATCTTGATGATGAAAAAACCGAAGGCGCAAATGATAATCAGGATTAAAACCGCCAGTATCGATAATATCCATTTCTTGAATTTTTTCACGGGTTACCTCGTCCTAAATGCTGAAGATGCTCGCCTCATAAGGCATCAGGTTTATTTCAGAGCCTGAAAAAACACTGGAGTTAAATCTGTGGGTGGAAAAGACAGTCTGCATCCGAGATGTCCCCAGTATGGCCTTTCTTGCAGCATTAGAGAAATTGAGAACAACCAGCATCTCCTCACTTTCATAGACGCGTTTGTAGGCAATGACATCATCCTTTGCTTCGATTACCGGTATCCATTCGCCGCGTTCAAGCGCAGGACTGTTCTTTCTTACGGTAATCAGGTCTTTGTAGAGATTCAATATCGAGTTCCTGTCAACGAGTTCTGTCTCGACATTCACTGTTTCATAGTCCGAGTTCACTGGCAGCCAGGGAGGCGCTGTGGAGAAGCCTGCATTGGGCGCATTCGACCACTGCATGGGTGTGCGCTCGGGGTCGCGGCCAGGGTGGAAAGGCCAGTATTTGATGCCGACAGGGTCATGCAGCATCTTTTTCGGAATGCTGCCGTTCCTCATTCCCAGCTCTTCTCCGTAATATATGAAAGGAGTGCCTTTAAGTGTCAACAGCATGACTGCAATCACCTTAGCCCTGGGTATGCTTTCCGCACCCTTTGCGTAGCGGCTCATGCTCCGGAACTGGTCATGGTTGTTGAATACATGGCATGGCCATCCTCCGGCCGGTATGCGAAGGAACCACTCTTTAATGCGCTTGTAGAATATATCCGCTCCCCACTTGACATTCATATGGGAAAAGTCGAATACAAGATGCAGTTCATCATTTCCGTTTCCGTAATATGATGAGGCGATTCTATGGTTGCCGCCAGGGTTTTCAACCGCGATCTCTCCCACGGACATGCGTTCCTCATAACCGTCGAGTATGGAGCGGAACTCCTTCATTATGTTGTGGTTTTCAGGCTGGTCGCGATCGTAGATATGCGCCTGAAGGTCATACGGCCTGGGCGCGTTCGGGCCTATGCCGAACGGGTTGCTCCTGAACTGATCATCCTTGACAAAGAAGTTGCAGACATCCAGCCTGAACCCGTCCACGCCTTTGTCAAGCCAGAACCTCACCATGTCTAACATGGCCTTTTTGAGCCCTGGACTGCGCCAGTTGACGTCCGGCTGTTCGGTGAGAAAAAGGTGCAGGTAATACTGCCCGGTTTTTTTGTCGAATTCCCAGGCGCGGCCTCCGAATGCTGCCATCCAGTTGTTTGGTACGCGGCCCCTTACAGGGTCTTTCCATATGTACCAGTCGCGTTTGGGATTATCTTTGCTTGAAGCTGACTCTTTGAACCACGGATGCATGTGTGACGTGTGGTTCATGACAAGGTCCATGATGATCCTGATGCCGCGTTTGTGCGCCTCATCCAGAAGACATTCGAAATCCGATAGCCGGCCGAAGACGGGGTCTATGTCGTTATAGTCACTGATGTCATAGCCGAAGTCGAACATTGGCGAGACGTTGATTGGGGAAAGCCAGATGCCTTCTATTCCGAGGTCCTTGAGATAATCGAGCTTTGCGGTTATGCCGGGGATGTCGCCGGTGCCGTCGCCGCTCGCATCATAAAAGCTCCTCGGATATATCTGATAAATTACGCCGTGTTTCCACCACAGTCTTTTTTCCGGCATTTTCACCTCCATTATGCCATAATCATTCGTTATGCGCTCTGAGCTTCTCCCGGGCTTCTATCTTCGTTCAGCGTTTCGAGGGTTCGCTTTTCGTCATAGAATAAAAGTATTATCACCGCCATGGCCATGAGCCCGAACGCGATAAGCGCTGCAAGCCTTACGCCGGTATTGTGTTCCGGGCTTCTTCCCAGAAGCAGCAGGGAAGGGAATACAAGCGGCGGCAGGGCGAGCGGTATTTTCATGAACAGGCTGGAGGCGCCCATGAAGGAGGCCTCACGCTGAACTCCTGTTCTGATAGAATCCGCCCGGATGATATCCGCATTGATTGCACCGGGCACTATGCCTGTCGTCGCAGCGACTATGCTCTGGAGAACTATGATAGTCCATACCCAGACCATCAGGGGAACAGGGACCTGCCTGGCCATGTATATCATTACATATATCAGGGCCTGAATGACGAATGCGAAGATCACGATCTTCTTCTTGCTGATCTTCGTTGCGGCCACGTTTACAAAAAAGTACCACACGAAGCTCAGTGCGAACATGCTGCCCCCGAATATGCCCACCCATGTCTCCTTGAGTCCGAGAAGAACTGTCATGAAATAGACGATGCCGAGTTGAAGGATAACATCAGCCATAGAATAGACTGTAGTGCTCGCCGTGAATATCACGAAATCCCTGTTGCTGAAGGCCTTCGTTATAGATTGTATAGGGGTTTCGGACGATACATAGCCGGTGCAGTATCGCTTTTCATCTATGAATATAACGGGAATGCAGAGCAGTACGAATCCCAGCGCGCTGTATATCGCCACGACCGTTCTGAAGGCGCTCACCGGAGACATGCCGAATGAGGTCTGGAAAATATCCTTTACATTATAGACAAGCGAACCGCCGACCAGAAAGCCGAGCGCCCATGTGACAGATGTAACCGTACACAGCAGCATCCTGTCCTTTGAAGTATGCCCCAGTTCTGGGATGAGGGCTCCATAGGGCATCCTGTAGACTGACATGAATATGTTGAAAAGCACAACGGCGGAAACCACCCAAGCCACATTGAGCCTGCCGGGTGCGGACGATGGCGGGCTGAATATGAGATAGCAGATTATTGCCAGCGGCAATGAGCTTATAAGAAGAAAAAAGCGCCTACGGCCCATTTTCGATTTACTCCTGTCAGACAGCGCACCCATCAGCGGATCGAAAAAGAGGCCTACGGCCTGTGCGAGAAAACCGCTCACGCCGACGACCGTCATTCCGAAAATCGCTTCTCTGGTAACAAGCAGCGGGAATGCAGCTTCACCCGTTTCAGGTGGTATATAAAAATATGTGAGCAGTGTTGCGACTGCCGAGAGAAGCGACCATCCGAACTGGCCGAGCGAATACATGACCATCTTCCATACGGGAATGCGCTCAACGGTTTTCTGCATCTCTTAATAACCTCCGGGAAAGTTAATATCATTAAACTGCGGCCGTATCAGAGTTGAATAAATTAATGTATCGTTTCAACTAATACAATCTTTGATCAAGTCAATAAACAAGAATATTTGAAAAATATACAGGGAATATCCGGGACAAAAATAGTCTTTATGTGCATTGACATAAGGGTCAAGTAGGCTTAAAATTTCTCTTTAAGTTTTGTGATCATATGTTCTTAATACTGTTAATGGAGGAGCTGTTATGAAAATGAAGAGCCTTTGCCTTGGCATCGCTTTTTTCATGGTGCTTGCCGGCTGCAGCAGCAAAGACAGCCAGTCAGATTTGTCAGTGGAAGAAACCGTCAATGAAAACACAAATCCTGTCAAAACCGTCTATGATTTCGCCAATGGCTGCTACGCCCTGAAATCTGTTGCCAACAGCAGCTTTGTTATGACTGCAGGTCCGATCTATGATGCCAATGCCCGGGATAAGTCCGGCGCATCGGCATTTTTCATGAAGCCCTCAGGCCTGGGCGTCTACATGCTCTATGACGGAACGGAAAAGTACCTCAGCATTGATGCAAAACTGAGCGTAGTCAGGACAGGCACGCTTGATGGAAATACTATGTGGGAACTTGTCCAAGCCGGTGAAGGCTTGTTTGCATTCAAATCAGTTTCAAAAGGATTATCCAAAGGCAAATGGATTTCGGTCTCCGCAGATGACGGGAGCCTCTCACTTTCAAGAAAGATGGATGAGTCCTGCCAGTTCATAATTGAAGAGACGGATAACTGCACAGCCTATCCGGAGGCCGAGCTAAATGTCGATATCAGAGACGGGAACGGATTGCCTGTTGCCCCGTCATTGGCAATGGCCCGTCCGGCCGTGGGTGAACCCATAGTCGGTTTTGCCGACGTACATGTGCATCTTAACCACTTTCTCGCTTCAGGCCAGACAACCTTTGTTGGAGAGACATTCAACCCGTTGGGCATTCAGGAAGCGCTGAGAGACTGCAGTCTGTTGCACGGAAAGAACGGGGCCACGGATCTGCTCGGAATGGTCCAGGACGGTCACTCAACACATAACACCGACGGATGGCCCACATTCTCATTCTGGCCTACGGCAGACTCTCAGACTCACCAGCAGGCCTATTATCGCTGGATAGAGCGCGCCTGGCTGTCCGGGCAGCGCCTTATGGTGCAGGAAATGGTTAACGCAGAGGTCCTCGCCGTGGTAAAGAACGGCCTCATCAAGCCAAAAGTTGATGTTCCGCCACAGGATGACATTTCAATCTGCGACAGTCAGATTAAAAACATGTACGAAATGCAGGATTACATAGACGCCCAGTGCGGCGGACCGGGCAAGGGCTGGTTCAGGATATGCAAAAGCTCGGATGAAGCCCGCCAGGTAATAAGTCAGGGTAAGATGGCGGTCATACTTGCAATCGAGGTGGATTCATTGTGCAATGCCGGAAGGGACTATATTTCCGACGCCGAATTGCCATGGTGGGATTCGCACCACATAACCGAAACACAGCTTAAAGCAAAGCTTGAGGACATCGAAGGCCTGCTCGATAAGTATTATGAAATGGGCATCCGCACGATCTTCCCGGTACACGGTATAAACAATGGTTACGGCGGCGCCTGGCTGTATGTCAACATGGTCTGGGATCTGGGAAATAAGGTCATGCGCGGCAATTTTTATGACATCCAGTTAAGCCCGAACCCGAGAGTAACCTATAAGGAAACGGGAATCGAATACACTAATGCACAGATCGAGACAGTTGAGTTTCTGAAGAGGCTCGGCATCGACCTGCCATATGCACCTTTCATTCCGCCTGACCTGCCGCCTGACGTACCAGGCAAGGGCCATGCTAACGGGCAGGGCCTCACAAAGCTCGGGGAATGGCTTATTCTGAAACTGATAGACAAGGGTTTTGTCATCGAGGTCGACCATATGTGTGACAAGACTGTCAACAGGGCTCTCGAGATCATATGGGAACACAAGTATCCGGGTGTAATTGCAACGCATGGCCGCATAACGGATCTGGAACCGCCTGAGGCAAAGACTTATGAGCAGTTGGACATACCGCGCATGATCAAGATCATCCAGCTCGGCGGGCTCTTTTCCGAACATATTGCAGGCAAAGCTCCCACATATGCGGGTCCTGGCATATACGGCGATGGATTCTGCTACCTCGACTATCTCGGATTCATTATCGATCTCAGCAAAAAAGGTCCAGGCTCCAGAGCGTATCTCGACAACGAGAATGCAAGGGAGAAATATTTCTATTACCATGGCGGCAGGCCATATATGGTCCCAGCTTCATGGTACAATATGAATGACGATCCTACAGATGACCTGGTTCTGGGGCAGCCAATAACAACGGACGTCAATGGCGCCTGTTCTTTACCTCGCGTGGACTCAACTGCAACAGAGGCTGTCGATTATGGCATCGACGGTTTTGGACCCCTTTATCCGGGCCTCTACAATGAAAGCGTGGTTGATCCTTCAAGGGTTAAGTTCAAGCGCCAGGTCACCGGGAAACGCACATTCGATGTAAACAATGAAGGCATGGCCCATTACGGTATGATGCCTGATTACATCAAATACAGGCAAGTCCAGGACCCGAACCTGAAACTGGACGCCTTTTTCAGAGGCGCTGAAGCGTATCTGAGGATGCTGAACAGGGTAGAACGTTACCACAATGATCCTGATAACTACCCGTCGCGAGATCCGAAATACTGGGATAAGGTGACGGAAAATTATGAAAACTGGTGGGGATGGAGCGAGGAGAATCAATAGTCTGATCAAAATAACAAAACCCTGTGTGACAGAGGGTGTTTAATTGTTGTATGAATATATGATTAGAATTCTTATCTTTGAGGAGTGATTATGAACATGAAGAACTTTTGCACTGCTGTTATTTTGTTACTGTTCATTTCCGGCTGCAGTACCGATAGCACAGACTCAGAGTCGCCGGAGGGTAAAACCGGTACTGAAAACATTGCCACAACGAAGACTGTGTATGATTTCGCCAACGGCTGTTATGCGCTCAGAGCGGTCGCAAACGGCAGCTTCGTTCTGGCCACATCAGACGGTTATGCGGCTTCTGCTGGAGATCAGGGCAAAGCATCTTCCTTTTACATGAAGCCGGCATATCTGGGCGTTTATATGCTCTATGACAAAGATGCCAGATACCTGAGTGTTGATGCAGACAGAAAAGTAATAAGAACATCGACCCTTGATGATAATACCATGTGGGAACTTGTATCTCTGGGTGATGACCTCTTTGCGTTCAGGCCTTATAACAAAGGCATGTGGCTTGCAGCCGATACAAATGACGGCCGGCTGTATCTTTCAGATAGCCGGGACCAGACATCGGAATTTACGATAGAGCCCGCTCAAAAATGCACGCCGTTTCCTGAGGCGGATATCAGCACTGATGCCGTGGTTATGAAACAGCCATCGAAACAGAACCTGGTAGGCTTTGCAGACACGCATCTTCACCTCTGCGCCCATGAAGGATTTGGCGGCAAGCTGATTATCGGCAGGAACTTCAGTCCGCTCGGGGTGAGCAGGGCTCTGCCTGACTGTTCATACATTCATGGAAAAAAAGGGGCGAATGACCTCATCGGCAATCTGACAGAGGGACGGCTAAGGCACGATACCAGCGGCTGGCCCGACTTCAAGTACTGGCCGTACAACAATGCAATGACCCATCAGATGGTGTACTACAGGTGGCTGGAGCGTGCATATCGAGGCGGCCTCAGGCTGGCGGTTGTTCACTGTGTGAGCAACGAGCTTATGTGCCGCATATACGGCAGCCTGCCTGGCTATGACTGCAACGATATGAACGCTGTCGATCGCCAGATTGACGAGGTGAAGAGCCTTGAAAACTACATAGACGCCCAGTGCGGCGGTCCCGGCAAGGGCTGGTTCCGTATCGTTTATTCCCCGAAAGAGGCCCGCGATGTCATTGCCGACGGAAAACTAGCAATTGTCCTGGGTATTGAAGTTGCTACGCTCTTCAATGCCGCAGATGAGAACAGCGTTGATCCCCAGTACCTTGTGGATCAGCTTCAGGTGTATCGCGATAAGGGAGTGAGGAGCATATTCCCCATACACATATTCAACAATGCCTTTGGCGGCACCAATGTCTGGGTTCCTGTAATACCCAACCTGGGGAACCGGCTTCTGCGCGGCTCATACTTTGAATTCGAGGAGTGCAGCGACCCGTCCTTTACCTACAAGGAACCGGCGTTCTCTTATCCTGACAATCCTTTTTTCATAATGCTTGCTCCAATTATCGGGAAAATTGTGCCCTATTACCCGGCCGGTATGAGATCGACCGACAACAAGAGGGGGCTTACGGACATCGGAGAATTCTTTATCCGTGAGATGATAAAGAAGAAGATGATAATCGAGACAGATCATATGAGCCATAAGATGGCATTCAAGGCGCTCTCGATCTGCGAAGAGGAGCGCTACCCTGTCATTGCCAGCCACAGCTGGATAGACCCGCCTGACGGGAGCATAACCTGGCAGTATGCCACCAGGATATTCAACCTGGGCGGCATAGTATCCCTCATGCTTTACCAGGAAAAGCACGGGGGTTGCGAGATATCGTCCGAGTCATGGGCTCAGTCATATAAGAATGCGGTGAGGGTGATGAGCCAGAGTCCGTATCCGGTAGCCATTCCTTACGGCTCAGATGTGAACGGCATGTGCAAGCAGCCCGGACCGCGCTTCGGGAGCCGAGCCTGCGACGGCAATCAGCCTGCGACGCCATCTACCAACCCGCTGGTCTATCCATTCAAAACTCCTGTAGGCGGCACCGGCGAGTTTAACCAGTTGAGGGCCGGAAACCGTGTTTTCGACTTCAATACCGAAGGCGTCGCGTGTTATGGCCTGATTCCTGATTTTGTGGCCGACCTCAAGAACCTGGGGCTCACTGATGAAGAACTGGGACCCTTATACCGCTCGGCTGAGGGTTATATCAAGATGTGGGAGCGTGTGGAAAACCGCTGAGACATTAGAGGAATGATGAAGCGCATCTGTGCATCGTTCATGGCTTTAATAAGCCTGTGTGCTTGCGGCAGGCTGCAGACGATACCATACTGCTGTCCCGAGCAGACACCTGAAACATGGTGCCATATTCAGCCCTGTACGGATATCAGCATCGGTTCGATGCACTTTGTGCTGGCAGTTCCCAGCTCAACATTCTTCATATATTTTCTTGGAATTCTGACCGTTCTGACAGGGATTTATGCCCTCAAATTCTGGGAAAATGAAAAGTCGCGCCGGTGGTGGGGAATAGGCCTCCTCTTCTGGGGGGCAGGGGCCATACTTGCAGGTACCAGCTATCAGGCATTCAGCTATGAAATAAAGTGCGCCGGCAGAGCGGTCTGCGCATGGACCAGCTGGTGGGAAGTCTACTACCTTATATTCACAGTCATCAGCATAAACGCAATTGTCAAGGGAGTTGCTTTCTCAAGCACTGAAGGACGTTTGCGGCATGCGCTTTCATATTATTCAATTGCAAATACAATCGTTTATCTCATGGTTGTCCTTGCCGGGGCATTTATCCCGAACAAGCTGATGGTCTCTTTCGAACTCATGGTTCTTTTCACCACCCCGAGCTTCATTGCGCTCTTTGTAATCAACACCAGGAGGTATATCAGAACGAAGTATCATCAGGAGTTAAGACTTATGATTGTCTGGCTCTCTCTGGGCATCGTCAATATGGCCTATTTCGCCTACCTCTTTTCAGGTCTGACGGAAAAGCTCTGGGAACGGGGTATATGGTTCTGTGCAAATGACGTTCTGCACGTAGGGCTCATAATATGGATGGTCTATGTTGCGGTCTTTGTTGCAGGGAAAGTGAAGGATTTGAAAACAGCGCCGTAATAGCATGGCGCTGGTCTTTAAATAGGGGCGCTGGTCCTCGTTGTCACATGATTTCAATGTCTGCAGCCACCCCGAAATGATCGGAGATGTGTGAACATTCGAAGGGTTCATTTGCACAGAGTCTTAAATCGTGCAGCTTGGCATATCTGTTGACCATGATATAGTCGATTTCGCGCCTGGATTTCTTCTCGTAGATGGCGCGAACATGATCATAGAGGCTTCCAAATTTATTGTCGAGATCATCAGAATAGTATTTGATGAGATTTGTGTTCATCACAGGGTCCCATGTAAAACCCGGGCCGTTGGATTCACCCATGCTGAACCCGTTCAGCCTCAGGCATTCGATTTCAGGACTTAGGTGTTCGGCATTCAGGTCTCCCATCAGGATTACAGGGCTGCCTGAAGGGGCGTTTTTATTGATGAGTTTCAGCGTATTTCTGGCCTCTCGCATCTTCCAGCGGATATCTGAATTTATTATCCTTTTAACCCGTCCGAATTCCTTTACAGTATAGGAGAATCTCTCTGCCAGGTTTCTTGCCCTTTCAAGCGCGTCAATGCCGCCCAGTGTGGCATGCCAGTGAGTGATGCAGACATAGACCGCCTTTCCTTCAACAGTAACTCTTCCCATAAGCGCCTGCGTCAGGTCTCCCGTATGGATAGAAAATGACTGCCTGACGATGCCTGGGCCTGCGAGTTTCATCCGTCCTGCGAATTCAAGGCCGAGGCCTTTTCTCGCAAGTATTGCATCACCCTCTCTCAGATTGGCAGGGATACCGAACCTGCCGAGGCGCAGGCCTGATACGCCCATGTGCCATATGCAGTCGTATCCGGTGCGTGATGCAAGCTCTCCGGCGTAGCGGGGCAGGGGGGTGGCCTCGTTTATTGCTATTATGTCAGGCGCGAGCCTCTTTATTTCTCTGATAAGACCTTCGAATCTTCTGGCCTTTTCTGTCGATGGCTCATATGAACCCATCTTTAAAAAGCCTTTATAAGTGAGTCCTGACCAGACGTTTATCGTCATGGCCTTTATCATTGTCATGTCTTTTCCTTATCTGTTGAGAAGGTGGAAGGCTTTCCTGTTGTTCGCGTAAAGGCCCTTGAATACCTCGAAATTTCTGTCATAAACGGCGCGGTATCTGCTTTGAGGCCTGTATACGCCTTTTACAGGGATCATGCTTTTTGCTTCGTCGAAGCCGTTGAATATTTTAAGCCCTATTGCGGAAACTACGGCCGCACCCAGGGCGCCTGCATTCTGGGGTTCTTCTATTGTCTCGACTGTCTTACCGGTCACGTCGGCCATGATCTGGCACCATACCTCTGACTTTGCCCCGCCGCCCGCAAACCTGATGACATCCTGCTTCGGGACCCTTTTCTCGACCGCTTCAAGTGACCAGCGCTTATGCATGGCGTCGCCTTCGAGCACGGACCGGACCATCATTCGCTTGCCGGTCTCGAGCCCGAGATTGAAGAACATGGCCCTTGCATAAGGGTCTTCTTTCGGAGCCCTGTTGCCGTGGAACCAGGGCGTGAATATGACGCCGCCAGAGCCTGGTTCGGTCTCGCTTATGACCTTGTTGAGGAAGTCGTAAAGGCTTTCATACTCGCTTTCCTTTTCGCATACATGCTGCTTTTCGAGATATATGCCTATCTCGTCAAGGGCGAGGTGATCCTTCACCCATTTGAGGCACAGCCCGGACGTCTCCTGCTCGGCCGTATAGTTATACTTGCCGGGTATGGCCCCGAGAATAGATGCCACAAAAGCCCCCACATCCACCATGCGCTTGTCCACAACTGAGCTCACCCAGCCGGATGTACCTACATACACGTGTGTATCATTGGTCGTCAGACACCCTGCACCCAGTGAGATCAGTGATACGTCTCCGCCGCCGCCAAACACCGGTGTGCCGGCCTTCAGTCCCATTTCCGAGGCCGCCTTTTCAGTGAGACCACCGACCTTGTCGGTGGAATCTACAACAGGTGGCAGATGATCCATGTTAACGCCTATTCTTCTGCAAAGGCCTTCATGCCAGGAGAGCTTTCCCGGCCTGGTGTCATAAAGGAAGGTCACGTTAGCAGAGTCTCTGGTCATGGCAAAATTGCCCGTACAGCGCATGAGCAGGTAGTCTTTTACGTCGAGCCACTTGTACGTAGCCTTGAATATTTCGGGTTCGTTGTCCTTCACCCAGAGGTATTTCCAGATAGGGTCTTTTGCGGTTGCCGCGGCTCCGCCGGTCAGCCTGAGCCAGTTAAGAAGTGTGAACGCGTTCACTCCGCTTATCTTGATGAGTCCGCCGCCTACCGTTTCCTCCATCTGCTTCTTGGCCCGGGCATCCATGTAACCCATTGGATTTCTAAGCGCGTTACCTGCGCGGTCCACCATGACCGAACCCTGCATCTGACAGCAGAAGGATATCCCGGATATTTCAGCTGGAACGATTCCAGTGCATGCCAGGACTTCTTTTGTTCCCGTGCATACTGCTTTCCACCAGTCGTCGGCTACCTGCTCGGCGCCGCCGTCCGGCATTAGATAGAGCGGATACTCTGCAAGTGAAGAATCTACCATTTCTATTTTGTCTGCTATTTTGTAGATGCACGTTTTGCAAGCAGTGGTCCCGATATCATACGAAATCACATACATAAAATCAGTCCTCCTGGAATTAAGCCCCCCGGTCATTCTATCTGCATTAAGCCGGGGAGCAGTCATTTTTCAGCTAAATTTTTATCACCTGTCCTGCATTGATATTCCCGTCGGCTTTACCTTTGGACACAACCTTGACGCCGTTAATGAAAACCGAATCTATGCCTGTAGGTGCTGCGTTTGTGATCTTCTGTGTGGTGTTATCCTTGATCCTGGCGGCGTCGAAAACGGTGATGTCCGCAGACATTCCTTTTTTAATATAGCCTCTATCCTTGATTTTGTACCGGTCGGCCACCGCTCCGGTCATCTTGTTCACGGTCTCTTCGAGAGATATAAGCTTCTTGTCGCGCGCGATCTGCAAAGTCAGCGGGTTGTTTCCGTATGCCGCCGGGTTCTGCACTCCCTGGAGTGTGGGTATCGCATCTGTCATGAAAAGTGAATCGGGATGCTTTATCAGGGCATCCACTATCTCGTCATTGCTGTAGTTGTGGTTGAGAACACGGGCCTTTCCGCCGCTTTTCTTTGCGATTTCCACCAGGCATTCGAAATTGCTTATCTTCATCTCCCTGGCGATCTCTGATATGAACATGCCGTTGTATTTGTTCAGCTCAGGAGTTTTTGCGTCAGTAATCTGGATGTCTTCATATCCAAATCCCAGCAGATTGAAAATCATAACCGCTTCGAAATGCAGCTTGCGCAGCGCGGCCTTGTCATCATAGACAGCGGGCGCCTTGGCAAGGAACCACGACGGCAGGAATACGTTTATTATCGAAGTACCGCAGTGATAGGCATAGGTGTCGAACTTTACGTCAATGCCCTGTTTTCTCGCATCTTCTATCATCTTCAATGCTTTGGGATATGTCTTGTAAGTGCGCGTACCTACAAATATGAGGTGAGAGGCCTGCAGTCTGACCCCTGTCTTTTTTGCCAGGTCGAGCATGTCCTGCAGTGCCAGGAGATTATGTGGTGTGCCGAAAAGCTTTACCGGGTAGGAATTGGATATCGAAGAGTACGCTTTCATGTGAACGGTAAGTATCTTGTCCTTTTTCTTGACAAGCCTTGCGACCTGTTCGAGCTCGTCGTTCGACGCGAATATTCCAGGTTCGTACTGCAGTCCCAAAGATACGCCCGCAGCTCCCTGATCCATTGCTTCTTCAAGCAAGCCGAGCATTTCCTTCATTTCCTCAGGCTTCATGGGTGAGGCGTCGAATCCCCGGATAGAGGCCCTGGTAAAGCCATGGCCGCCCAGATTGGCCAGATTGTGTGACAACCCTATGTTTTGAATATATGAGAAGTACTCTTCCATACTCGACCATGTCACGTCGTAAAGACCATTGGTTCTCATCGAGAGGATATCCCGATATTTCGAGTCTTTCTCAAACCCCGCCGAATTGTATCCGCACTGGCCGGCCACGAATGTCGTGATGCCCTGTTCCGTAAACGGAGTTTTTAATTCTGAATGGCCATTTATGGGCATGTACCAGTCCATGTGGGAATGTGCGTCTATGAATCCCGGAGCTATTATAAGACCAGTGCAGTCGTAGACCAATGCGTCGTCAGGCACGGTATCGGGATTTACCGCTGATATCAAACCTTTGTCCAGCAGTACGGAACCCGTAAATCCAGGCTTGCCGCTTCCGTCTACTATAAGCCCGTTTTTCAGAAGTGTTTTGCCGGTATCTGCATTTACATTGTTTACACGTTTCAGCAGACCCGCAGCCGGTTCAAGAATCGGAAGCATGATCATACCCGCCCCGGCCATGCTCGTCCTGGTTAAAAAGTCGCGCCTTGAAATGCCCTTCTGATTGCCTGATTTGTTTTTCTTCATGGTTTTACCTCTTCTATGTCTTTGAGTACGCTCTCGAAGCGTTCAAGCGCATTGTCGATGACTTCATCTGTATCGGCCATAGAGGTATAGAGTCTGCTGCCTGCCAGAGATATTATGCCTTCTGCGGAGAATGCAGCTCCGAACTCTTCCATTATGTGTTTACGGTTGTTTACTTCGGTGAATATTTTAGGATTCGTTATCTCCATCAGCATTGCAGCGGATGTCTCCAGATGGCATACCGAGCCGTGGTTGAATGCAATGAAGGGCAGGTTATGGCGTTTTATTATATCATTGAGTCCGTCTGTGAGTCTGTCTCCGGCCCTGCCTGCCTTAACGGCTGCGTCATATTCCTTCATCATGCTGATTGCATAGTATCCTGCCGCGCAGCTTAACGGGTTTGCCGAGAGAGTACCGCCCACCATGGCTCGTTTTTTTAAGCCCTGAAGTCCGGCCGCGAAGCATTCCATGATTTCGCGTCTTCCGCCGACACCGCCTGCTGCCGGGTAGCCGCCTGCCACGCACTTGCCGAATATGGTGAGATCGGGTTTGATGTCGAAGAATCCCTGTGCGCCGCCCATGCCGAGCCTGAATCCTGTGACCACTTCATCGAAAATGAGGAGGGCGCCGAATTCATCGCATAGTTCGCGGGCCTGTCTGTTGAATTCATAAAGGACAGGTCTGGTCCCGCTTTCCGGGCCCAGTGGTTCGAGGATGACTGCTGCGGTTCCGCCTGAGTTTTCATTGTTCTTGAGGAGTGTATAGAGAGCTTCAATATCGTTTGGATAGAACTCCTGGGTATCCTGGTAAGCGCCTGCAGGGATACCGTGCGCATCGAGACTTCCGAGTCCCGGGATGCGCATGCCGAAGACCATCTGGTCGCTCCATCCATGGTAGCCTCCGCCGTTTTTGATGACCTTGGTTTTACCTGTGAATGTCCTTGCCGCACGGATGGCTGCCATTACGCTTTCCGTACCGGTGGCGAGCATTCTGAACATCTCAATGGAAGGCATGGATTCGCTGATAAGCTTTGCCAGTTTATATTCGTATTCATGGAAGAGGCCTGTCACCGGACCGGATTCCCTGATAAGATCGATCACCTTTTCCTGAAGGGGAATAAAATTGCTTCCGAGTACTGTGGGACCGCCTGCCTGAAGAAAGTCAGTATAGCAGTTGCCGTCGGCATCCCAGAGATAGGCATCCTGTGCCCTGGTGATGGCGAGAGGGAAGGGGTAGTTGAATGCGAGGTTATGCTGAACTCCTCCCGGAATGTATTTTTTTGCCTCGTCGGTCATAGCCTTCGATTTGACGCACTTCTCATCGAAGAACTTCATGTAGTTATCCATCTTGTTACGCCTGATGTGGAAAAGGGGCATATTGTTGGCCAGTTCATAAAGCCTTGAAAGGATATTCCTTGTATCAGGCCATCTGGATATCGAGTAGCCTTTCTTGATTTCCGCCTTATCGCCGATATTGTTGTTCTTGTATTCGGTCATATTTGCCTCCGTATAGTTGGATTTCTTAACGGTGAATAATTATTCACCGTATATACAATGTAATAAAAATATGTTCAAGCGAGATTTTAAAAGTCTTCAAGCTCACAGCACAGTTTGATTGATTAAACTTCAGATTTATGCGAATGCTTTCAAAATGATAAAAACAAATATACTGATGGCTATAATTATACTGATCATCGCGACCGGTTGCAGCAGTATAAAAATGAACAATGACGGCGGAATGCTCAATGTAGATGCAGGAGAGGATAAAACTGCTTACGTGGGCGATACGGTAGATTTTGACGGCACGTGCAGAGTAAAAGGCGGACTTTTTCAACGTGAAGCATACTGGGATTTCGGGGATGGAACGGGTGAGGATGGAATTACTGCAACACATGTTTATACCGAACCCGGAGACTATACTGCGGAGCTTACAGTAGAGGTTGTCTATATTGTAACTATATGCGCCTCGGATGACCTTAAAGTAAAGATCAACCCGTTGCCTGCCGAGGCATTCGTGAATGCGGGCTCTAAATCTTCGGATGAATCTTGCTCAGATGCACTTGCAAACCAGATGGCTGCATTCCTTCCGGATGGAAGAATGGTCATTACAGGAACAATAAATCCCGAAGACCCTTCTGAAATAGCTGTTGCAGTAGAAACGCTCAGGGGCATTCGCATTTTGAAACAGGTCACAACCTTCATTCAGAATGATACAAGCAATTTCCCGGATGAAGTCAAAGCCGAAGACAATGATAACATTGTAATCAGCGCAGGGGATGCCAGGTATAATGTCTGCCTGAGCAGCGGGATCGTGAGCGAATAAGTGAATTTGAGAATTAAAACATGAAAATTTCTGAATGGCTGGATAAAAAGGAAAAGGAAGGCATCGACGTATCGGAAATCGAACTGCCCCATGACCTGTCGAATGATGAAGACCCGGACGAATCCATATATTTCAAGGAGATAAGGCCATGCTCGATCCTGTGCCAGGGAAATCATCCGCATTCAATGGTCAGGCGTTTCGGGCACTGGTATTATGCAAGCGGTCAGGACAAGAATGCAGGTGTCCACAAAACTGGAATGAACTGGCGTTTTTTTACAAGGGATAAGGACCTTGCCCTCGTGACAGCCAGATCGCACATAGAATAGTATTATTAGATTAAACCGGAATGGTTTTCAGCCATAGTCCAGCTCTCATATTCCTTTCATTTTCTTTATCATCTGACAGAGAATCGATCATTTGCATCTCTTGAAAACAATCACGTTCCGTTACCCGTATATTCCATGCTATAACTTGTCGGGTTTATCTGACTACTTTTTTGAGGAGGAATGTATGAAAAGATGTGTGATTCTTATATTCATAATGGGTCTTTTCCTTGTAACCGGATGTGAGCCAACGCCGGAGAACACCGAGATCGTGGTGTCGGATGCCATTACCAGCAACGGTGATTCATCCGGACCGGAAATTGCACCAAACGCTACAGTCTATAAAATTGCGAAAAAAGAAAAGCAGTTGCTTGTCAAGTATCTCCTTGGCAAGAAACTTGAGGGTGTCAAGGTACAGTTTTATGCAAGGGCCTTCGATGCCGGTGACGACGCATGGATACAGTTGAGTGAAGAGCCCCTGCTGACTGACGAGAACGGCCGTGTGGCCATGCAAGGCATCAGGCAATGGCTTCCCGCCGGGATTCTGTCCGCTGCTCCTGTAGACCTTCAATTGAGGGCCGATGTGATTTTCGACGACGGCCGGAGAGTATCGGATGATTCCGGCTTGATCAGAATTACAAGCAGCGATGTTCAGGCGAATCCGGATGTACTTTGTACGGATCACGACAACACACTGCATTCAACGGGGGGGCAGAACACGATAGCGGACTGGATCAGTTTCATAAACTGGGCGAAGGATGACTGGCCGCTCGTCGATGAGTATGTCGTTCCCGGAATTCAGGAATTGCTCAGCTCCGGCAAGGATGTCATCATCGTTTCCGGATTGCCGGTTGAAATAAGGGCGCTCTGCCGTAAGCAGGTGAACAGCCACTTCGAGAATGGAGGACGTCGCACCATTCCGCTCATAATCAAAAACGACCTCGCATTTGAGCACGGCTTTGAATTCAAGGCAGGGGCACTTGAAATCCTCAAAGGCCTCTATGGCAAAGACAGGATACTGGCAATGGTTGGCGATACTGTGCGTGAGGACGGATACGGCGCATATGCGAACCGGCTTTTCTATATCCCGCTCAATGTTTATTACAAACTGTCGATCTACCTTCTCGACACCGAGGGGTATGGCTTCATCGATCCCGCTGGCATTGCATGGAACTGGTCGGAAGTCATGTCCAGGATAAACGAGGGGGATCATGTGGCGAATTATTTTCTCAGAAACGAGAACGGCTTTCTCAATATAGCACACCGCGGAGGCCGGGCTCTGATGCCTGAGAACACGGTCGAGTCGTACCGCAACGCCCTTTCTGTCGGTTCTGAATGCCTGGAAGGCGACCTGCATGCCACCAGTGACGGAGTTGTCGTCGTTTCCCACGACAAATCGGTTGACCGGTGTACTGATGGTACAGGCAACATAAAGAACATGACCCTTGCTCAAATCAAGGACCTTGATGCCGGGTATAGATTTACGGCCGACGGCGGCCTTACTTATCCATACAGGGGACAGGGGCTGAAAATTCCGACCCTTGATGAAGTCCTTAGCGATGGACAAATCAACAAGGCCCCCATGGTTTTGGAAATTAAGCAGGATGACCCTTCCATAATCGACAAAGTGCTCGATATTATCGACGCATACGATATGGAGGACCTTCTCGTGATAGGCTCATTCGACAAGTCGTCACTGGATGCCATCCGTTCTGAAGCGGATCTCAGAGGCATGAGCATTATTACTTCGATGGCCGAGGACGAGGTTCTCACATTCTTCCTGACTCCTCTCGCCGCAATGATCGCAACAGATTACAGGGCGCCGGGCAAGGTGCTCCAGGTGCCGACCGAATATGAGCTCAGCGGCATCACTGTACGTGTTATAACCAACAGTTTTATGAACAAGGCGCGCTATCTCGGACTCAAGGTCCAGGTATGGACGATTAACGATGCGGACGAGATGCGCACTCTCATCGACGACTATAAAGTAGACGGCATCATGAGCGACAACCCCGCCCTTCTTGAAAGCGTGATAAACGAATAGAAACATTGAATAGCCTCTGCACCTGCTTGTCCAATCAGGTGCGGAGGCTATTAAGTCTTAAGGATATGTTCAGCCTGTAAAAAAATTGCAGTCGTCACAGCTCATTAGTACACAGGCTCATGAGAGTATTTTTAAAGAAATTTATTTAATGTTCCGGGATAAAATTTTTAACTATTTTATAACTTTATTTAACTTTGAGATTGACAACCGTAAATTAATTTATATTATAATAATCTATTATTATGTAATTTTGCATTTTGAAATTTCTTTATGAGGTCTATAAAACCTGATTTGTGCTGATTGGTTTGTCAACTTAGAAGAGCTGTTAGTGTGCCCGTGTTTTTTTTAAGAAAGAGGGGGTTGATAATGGCAATTTCACCGGTAGATTGATTTTCTTTACCATATCATCAGTTGCAAATGGGCTGCATCCTTAGAGGTTGCATGTCAAATATAAGTGAGGAGGATACAATGAAGCGAAATGTAATTATTATTTTTCTGATTTCAGTTATGGTTGCTGGTATCAGCGGTTGTATTTTAAGCACCAATCCAAACCCTGCAACACCCATAACGCTGAAGGTAGGCGTCTCGCAGACGTTCAAGGTTACGGGAATGCTGAACGGCCCATATCAATGGTATATGAATGACATAGTCATTCCGGGTGCGACCAGCACATCCTACACCTACACCGCTGTTGCAGAAGACAATGGCGTGAACAAAATCAAGATCGAGACAAAAGATCAACTCAACAAAAAGACATTGGTCAAGGAATGGACAGTAAATGTGGTCAACAACCTTCCGCCGGTTGCGAATGCAGGACCGGACAGGGTTATTCATCCATTCACCGGACCTGAGGTCGTGCAGCTTGACGGAAGCTTAAGCAGCGACCCCGAAGACGAGCCGCTCACTTACCTCTGGGAGATTGTATCGAAACCGGGCGGCAGTTCTGCAGTTCTTTCCGATACCGGCATAGTGAATCCCACCTTTGTGGCAGATGTCGAGGGTTCATACACGATCTCACTGTATGTGAGTGACGGCGAGAAGGTCAGTGACCCGTCTGTAGTTATCATCACAGCTTATAACGATAACGCACCACCTGTATCGAACGCAGGTGATGATCAAAGCGTGCTATTTGGCAATGCTGTTCAGCTAGACGGGAGCGCCAGTTATGATCCTGAAGGAGTGCCGGTTACATACACCTGGGCTCTGCTCAATAAACCGAATGGCAGCCAGGCCGTGCTTAATGACTCTACAAGCGTCAATCCGACTTTCACACCCAACAAAAAAGGCGATTATTTGTTCAGTCTGGTCGTGAGTGATGGTGTGTCAAGCAGCAATGTGGATGAGGTTAAAATCACCGTATACAACAATGCGCCAATAGCAAACGCAGGCAGCAATGCAATCGTTGATTTCGGCTCCACAGCCCAGCTCGACGGGAGCTTGAGCGAAGATCCCGATGGAACCACACTGAGCTATACCTGGACGGTCGATTCAGCTCCTGCCGGCAGCATAGCATCGATAACCAACCCGACACTTGTTAACCCGACCTTCACACCCGACAAACGAGGTGTGTATATACTGAAGCTGGTTGTAAGCGACGGTGACCTGAGCAGTGAGGCTGCAGTACAGATCTCCACCACCAAACATGCGCCGGTAGCAAACGCCGGCACTGATGCCATCATGCCCTTCGGCGAAACCCATACGTTCACCGGGGCACTCAGTTTCGACCCGGATGAAGATGTTCTTACCTATGCCTGGACAGTAATCGATAGGCCGGCCGACAGTGTTGCGACACTTTCCGATCCCACAGGCATAGAGACGACTTTCAGACCAGACAAGCAGGGGACGTACACACTCAGGCTTATCGTGTTTGACGGAGAGTTTTACAGTGCGCCGGATTATGTGACCCTCGCCACAACCAATCACAGACCGGTTGCTGAAGCAGGCAGTGACACCTTTGGCTATGTCAATACCACGGTCCATCTCAACGGAAGCGCCAGTTCCGATGCGGACGGCGACCCTCTCTCCTATGCATGGACAATCTTATCCAATCCAGCCGGCAGCTCTGCTACGCTGTCAGGCGCGGCAAGCGTAAACCCGACCTTGATACCTGACAAGAAAGGCGATTATATTATCCAGTTGATTGTCTTTGACGGCCAGGAATACAGCCTTGCTGATACTGTAAAAATTACCGTATCAAACCGTACACCAACAGCAGAGGCCGGCGCCAACATACCAAACTGCCATTATAATGTTACCCAACAACTCAACGGGAACGCGAGCATGGACCTTGACGGCGATCCGCTGACCTATGCGTGGTCTGTAACAAGCAGACCTTCCGGCAGTACGGCAGCGCTTTCAAATGCGAACATAATCAACCCGACTTTCAAACCTGACAAACCGGGCACATATGTGATCCAGCTCATAGTGAACGACGGCACGGTAAGCAGCGCAGCCGACACTGTCACTCTTACGACCTACCAGGAAACGATTGTTGAAAACTGGGATGATGGTGTGCTTGTACCCTGGAGCAAGGACTCTGACGGGAGCTGGGGCACCATCAATGTTGATGATGAGGAGCCTTATTCCGGGAATTACAGCTTCTGGGCTCAGGGCGCCTGGGCTGGCGGAAACTGGCTCATGCTGAGCAGGACCTTTACAAACACCTATCTCATCCAGATCGATTTCCAGTTCCGCGGCTATGCAGCAAATATGAGCGCCCTCAAAACATCCCTCTACTTTAACGACAGCAAATACGCGGATGTACGCGGTAGCAGTGGAAATACCTGGTATTTGAAGAGCTACACCCCCAACATGGCAATCACGAAGGTAGGCTTCTATTTCGACAGCTTCTGGGGTACTGACGGTGTCTTCATTGACGACATCGTTTTCACAGTCTGGAACTAGGACTTAATAAGAACGAGGGGAAGGACTTCAAGTCCTTCCCCTTTTTACGAAAAAGGTTTTGCAGTAAAGGCCCGCAGTTAAGGCGTTTTATTATTAACGGAGGTTTAACATGCAGCGAAACATGAAGCTCTTTCTGGTCATGATACCGCTTCTTGTCCTGACAGGATGCATCTTGTCGTCAACCCCCCCTGAGGGTCCCATTTCGTTGACATGGGGCACAAGCCAGGTGTTTAATGTCAATGCCCGGGGGACAATTCAGTGGTATGTTGACGATATCGCCCAGCCGGGCGAAACAAATGCCAGTTACACATTCCTGAGTCATCCCAAGGGTATCTATGTGGTAAAAGTAAAGGCCAAATTCGGCATTTTCCCTGAAGCTGTGCGTTCATGGACCGTTACGGTAACCGACCCCATGGTAAAGGTTCCTTCAGCTGCAAACTGCGGTTATATCATGGCGGCAGACCTGGTATGCAACACGGTATTGAGCTGCAGCGGGACAATCCCTGAAGGTCATGTGATCAGCCAGTCTCCGGCTGCAGGTACGATGGTGAAAGCCGGTGTCACGGTGACCCTTACAATTTCGAGCGGGCCCTGCACGGTAGAGATACCGGTTCCTGAAGCTGCGACCTGTGAAGATATTGAGGCTGCCGGCCTTATATGCAGCCCGACCCTGTATACCGAGTGCAGCGAGGAGATACCCGTAGGCCAGATAGTTAACCAATCCCCGGCTCCTGGTACCATGGTCTACCCAGGCACCACTGTTGCCGTAACCATGTCGAGCGGTTCATGCACGACAGAGATACCAGTGCCGGCGGCTACGAACTGTACCGACCTTACGAACGCAGGACTTGTATGCAGCACTACCTCTGTGTGCAACAATACGGTTCCTGCCGGTCATGTAGTAAGCCAGTTCCCCGAACCAGGCACGATGGTGCTGGGCGGTTCAGTGGTAATGCTGACTATCTCCAGCGGCCTGTGTCCGGTAATTATTCCTGCGGCCACGTCCTGTGCTGAAATCGAGGCCGCCGGTCTGAGATGCCTTCAGACCACAGTATGCAGTAATACAGTGCCCGAAGGTGGTGTAATCAGCTTGAGTCCGCCTGCTGGAACCGGCGTACAGCCAGGTTCCACGGTTAACCTGAAGATATCAAGCGGAGGTTGTACACTTGCTGTTCCCAATGCAACAAGCTGCGCCCAGATTGAGGCTGCAGGTCTGGTATGCGAAACCAGTACGGTTTGCAACAATACAGTGCCAGCCGGCGGTGTGATCAGCCAGTCTCCGGCCCCCGGAACGCTTGTGGAGCCAGGTTCCACAGTGACGCTGGTCATCTCGAGCGGTATATGTTCGACACAGCTTCCGCCACCCCAGAATGTACAGGCCACTGATGTTGTGCTGACATCGGTCACGAATCCGCTCTTAAACCATAATCTTAACGACAGGATCAGGGTAACCTGGAATGCGGTGACGAATGCGACATCCTATGACATTTACAGCTCTGATACACCTAACGGCACCTACACACTTGTGGGTTCAGCAACTGCCCCCGCTACATCCTATGACGTCATGCAGACCGAAACCCTCGACCTTCCGGCTTTGCCATCACCACTCACAATCACTGCCCTTGACGCTTATGAACTGGTAGCACGCCCGATCCTGGGCGCCTTTAAGAATTACAGATATTTCAAGGTCAGGGCCTGCAGCTCTTCGCCCATGTTTACGAACAGCGAATTCAGCAATTATGACCAGGGCCGGATGGACTATACCCTGGAAGAATTCTTCACTGTCGCAAAGCTGACAGCAGGGAATCCTCTGACAAGGGTTATGCTCCAGGATCCCAGCGTTGGTTTAGGCACTAATGAGACGTACTATGATCCGTGCGGTGACGGGAATATTCATTTTACAGTAACCCAGAGCGGGCTTAGCGGTCTTCTTACCGTTACATTCACGAATTATATCGATTCACAGTACTTCATCTACCCCCCCGGAACCATTGACTGCAACGGGACCAGGAGAATGATCATAAACGGTGCGGCCAGCGGGACAGTTTCCTTGAGCGGTAGCGGCACATTGACAGGTTCGATCGCATTTACAGGTAATTTTGCCGGCAAGTTCACGAATATTTCTATTCCTATCGTGGACCAGGAACCGCAGACTGGTACAACCTCGGTGGTTTACAACGGCGAAACTGTAAACGGTCACGCATTCGGTTTCTAGCAAGTTTACAAACAGCGGGAGGCCTTTTGAAGGGTCTCCCGCTACCTTTCTTTAACATATGAGTTCTGTTTCCCGGAACTTTGATACTATATGAAATCTTTCTTTAGAGAGACCATATGTTTCTACGAAATGTTCAGGGTTCTAGAGAAGAATTATTCAACATGTTTTCCATTGCCTTTATTCAAGGTAGAGAAAATTCAGGATATTCTTGTAAATTAACTACAGAATCCGGCGCATGATAAATACATTTATAGGGGGGGGTATGAAAAGGAAGACAATATTTTTTGCCGCAGTATCTATTTTTATGACATTGTGGCTAAGCAGCTGTGTAATTTCCACCAGTCCTTCTGTTCAAACATCAATTACATTATATATAGGCTCATCACAGACCTTTTCAGTGAAAGGTTCAATGAACGGCCCTTATGAGTGGTCCAAAAACAATGTTGTAATCCCCGGGGCCACGGAGGCATCCTATACCTATACTGCCCTGGAAAGCGACTTGGGTATATTCAAACTCAAGGCGCAGACAAAAGACAAACTCACGGGCAATATCATTATAATGCAATGGAATGTGCTCGTTATAGATAATCAGCCGCCCGTCGCAGAAGCAGGAACATATGCCCCTGTTATACTGGGCGGCGTAGTAAATCTGAATGGCAGTGCCAGCTATGACCCTGACGGCAATCCGCTGACTTACACATGGTCTGTTCTCTCGCATCCTTCAGGAAGCACTGCTGCAATTGTATACCCCCATGCAGCAAGACCGACATTCACACCAGACAAGGTCGGAGGATATACGTTACAGCTTATAGTAAGCGATGGCGTAAAAACCGCAGCGGATATCACGACTGTCAGTGCATATGTTCTCAATTATCCGCCCACTGCCGATGCAGGTACTGACCAGGACGTCCACATCTTCAGGACAGTGACTCTTAATGGTTCGGGCAGCACCGACCCTGAAAATCAGGCATTATCACATACATGGACGATAGAGACAAAACCAGCAGGCAGCACTGCATGGATCGCCAATCCCACAACCGTATCACCCACATTCGTTCCCGATAAAACAGGTACGTATGTGATTGGACTCATAGTTAATGATGGTGAACTTTCGAGCGGCATGGACACTATTAATGTCACTGTGACAAACAATGCGCCTGTCGCCAATGCCGGACTCGATGTGACGATTCTCCAGGGCGAAACGACAAGACTCAGCGGAGGCGGAAGTTCCGACCCTGACGGGGATGCTCTCTCATACTCCTGGACCATGACATCGGGACCTTCGGGAAGCACGGCGGCCCTCTCCGACCCTTCAAGCCCGGCGCCGACCTTCAGGCCCGACAGGAAAGGCGCTTACGTATTCATTCTGACTGTCACCGACGGTGATCTGACATCCCAGGATTCGGTTACAGTTACGTCCTCGAATAATGTGCCGATTGCTAATGCCGGAACAGATTCAACGATCGAATTCGGGCAGTCCGCTGAGCTTGACGGAAGCGCCAGTTCAGACCCTGACGGAGATCCTCTGACATATTCATGGACAGTCAAGTCAGGTCCTGACACAAGCATAGGACAGCTCTCGAATACGTCTGCCGCAAAACCCGTATTCACCCCCAGCAGAAAAGGCATCTACACATTAAGCCTTGTGGTGACAGACAATGAACTCCTCTCAAGCGCACCGGATGACGTGGTAGTCGCGACCACCAACCATGCACCTCGTGCGGAAGCGGGTGACGACATCAACCTGATCTTCTTCCGCACAGCACATCTGAGCGGCAGCGGGACAGACCCGGACAGCGACCCTCTGACATACAAGTGGTCGATCATCTCATGTCCGGGAGGCAGTACTGCAGAGCTTTCCAGCACCACAATAGCCAACCCGGCATTCACACCGGACGCAAAGGGCATTTATGTGATCGGGCTTATCGTAAACGATGGTGAGGCTGACAGTATTGAGGACATCATGACCATCAATGTTTACAACAACGCACCGGCCGCAGAGGCAGGGCCTGACTACAGCTTCATCTTTGGTTCCGGCGAGACGGTCCATCTCGACGGCAGCGCCAGCACTGACCCGGATGAAGGCACCACGCTAAGTTATCACTGGATTGTCACAAGCGCACCTTACGGCAGCACTGCGGCGTTTATTCCAAACCCCAACGTTGTCAATCCGTCAATAAAGCCAGATCTGCCCGGGACATATGTGATCAGCCTTGTTGCATCAGACGGGGATCTTGAAAGTGCCCCTGACAGTCTTACCATAACTGCAATAAACAATGCCCCCACGGCAGATGCCGGCCCTGACCAGGCCATAAGCTTCCCCGGGATAACGGCAAACTTTAACGGAAGTGCGAGCCATGCCCCTTCGGGTCTGCCGCTTTCCTATGCATGGACTATCGTAACGTCACCTCCCGGCAGCCATGCAGTCATTACCGACCCGACCAGTGTAAATCCAGGCCTGACCCCTGATAAGGAAGGACAGTACGCGATTACGCTTGTCGTGTTCGACGGGTACGACTACAGCACGGCCGATGCCGTCACCGTTACGGTGGGAGATGCCCCGATGGCATTGGCCGGTGCGGACCAGGAACTCGGCTTCCCTGGCAAGACCGCAAATCTAGATGGCAGCGCAAGCTTCGACCCCAACGGCTCCCTGATCGTGTCGTACTTCTGGAATGTCGAATCAGCTCCTGCCGGGAGCAATGCGCTCATATCCAACCCGACATTGATGAAGCCATCTTTCTCACCCGACAAGGCCGGTGTCTATGTCATCAGCCTTGTTGTATCCGACGGCGCCTTCAGCAGCGCTGCGGACACCCTTACGATCACTGTCATAAACCACTTCCCGATTGCGGAGGCAGGACCTGATATGAGTGTTATCTTCGGATACGGTGCATCTGCAACGCTCAATGGAAGCGCAAGCTCAGACCCTGACGGCTCCAGCCTGACATACTCATGGGTGATATTGTCCGCTCCGCCCGAAAGCATCATAGATCTTACCAATCCCGGTACGGTCAGCCCTTCATTCGTCCCGGATAAGATGGGAGACTATACGATCAGCCTGATTGTCAACGACGGCTACCTGAACAGTGCTGCAGATACAGTAAAAGTGACTGCCTACAATGATCCGCCTGCAGCAAGCGCAGGTCCGGACCAGAACGTATCCTTCAACCAGACAGTCCACTTGAACGGCAGCGGAAGCACCGACCCTGAAGGTCATGCTCTTTCATATGCATGGATTATGACTTCCAGGCCATCAGGCAGCTCCGCGGTTCTTGACGGAGCAGGCACCATAGCCCCGACATTCCTGGCTGACAAGTCCGGGATATATGTTATCAGTCTCGTGGTTTCCGACGGGATCAACACGAGTTCTTCCGACACGGTCACAATAACCGCATCGAATCATGCCCCGACAGCCAATGCGGGAAGCGACATCAGCCTTGTTTACGGCTACGGGGATACGGCGAACCTTGACGGAAGCGCCAGCTCGGATCAGGACCCGGGCACGACGCTCACCTATGCATGGACCATCACATCTCGCCCGGCAGGCAGCACGGCTGCACTCTCCAGTTCCACGATAGTCAACCCCGCATTCCTGCCCGACAGGGAAGGCTCGTATACGATAAGCCTTGTCGTGTCCGACGGTGAACTGTTCAGCTCACCTGACACCGTTACCATAAATGCGACCAACCAGGCCCCGCATGCCGAGGCCGGCGACGACCAGACCGCAGCATGGAATACTCTCGTAACGCTTAACGGCGGCGGAAGCTATGACCCGGAGATGCACGCACTGACCTATTCCTGGGATATCACATCACGACCGGCCAGCAGCACTGCTGCACTGACAGGGGCGACAACCGTCAGTCCCGGCTTCACACCTGACAAGACAGGAACATACGTGGTTACTCTGAACGTATCCGACGGCGTCAACACAGCCTCGGACAGCGTCACCATAACGGTTCCGAACAGCACACCGACTGCTGATGCGGGCACTGACCAGAATATCTTCTTCGGCACGGGCTTGACGGCAACGCTCGACGGGAGCGCAAGCCATGACCCTGAGAATGACCCGCTGACCTACCACTGGACGGTAGTCAGCGCCCCGGCAGGCAGCAGCGCATCTATCTCGGACGTGAATGCTGTTATGCCTACGCTTACGCCGGACAGAAAGGGCTCCTATCTGATCAGCCTGATTGTTTCCGACGGTGTAAACGTGAGCGCAGCTGACTCGGTGATGATCACGGCCTATAATGTGCCTCCGACAGTAGAGGCCGGCAACAACCAGACGGCTCAATGGAACACGCTTGTGACATTGAGCGGGAGCGCAACTGATCCTGAACTGCAGCCGATGACATACTCCTGGGAGTTCACTTCAAGGCCGACAGGCAGCAATGCTACTCTGTCTAATGCCACCAGCCTGACCCCGGGTTTCACACCCGACAAGACAGGAGATTATGTTGTTACCCTGACAGTGTCCGACAGCGTCAACAGCATAACAGATTCTGTCACCATAACGGTGCCGAACAATGCACCTGCGGCGGAGGCGGGCCCCGATATGGACCTCTTCTTCGACGGACTTGGCGCAACAGCTACCTTGAACGGCAGCCTCAGCAGCGACCCTGAAAACGACACACTTACCTATTCATGGACGATTATATCGGCACCGTCCGGAAGCAGCGCCATCATTGCAGATCCTGCATCGGTATCGCCGACGTTCACTCCAGACAAGGTCGGCTCCTACCTGATCAGCCTGGTAGTATCAGACGGGCTCCACCTGAGCGAGGCCGACTACATGAGCATTACGGCCTTCAACCTGCCACCCGCTGTGGATGCAGGCGGCAACCAGACCATATTCAATGGAGCGGCAACGACGATAATCGGCAGTGCAATAGACCCGGAGGGCCAGACGATGACGTCGGCATGGTCAGTGACTGCAAGACCCGCTGGCAGCACTGCCCAGCCCGCGAGCCCGAACAGCCTCAGCACAGGCTTCACACCTGACAGAAAAGGCTTATTCACGCTTCAGCTGAGCGTGACAGACGGCGTCAATACCGTGACCGACACCATGAACATCACAGTACCCAACAGCGCACCTGCGGCGGAAGCTGGTCCTGACGTCAACCCGCTCTACAAGGGTCAGGCAACCACCCTTGCAGGCAGCGGTAGCGATGTGGACGGAGACTCACTGACTTACGTATGGTCGGTCTCTTCAGGACCGAACACGAGCAGTGCACAGTTCTCCAACCCGGGTTCGGCAACCTCGCAGTTCACCCCTCAAAGCAAGGGGACTTATATCCTCTTGCTGACCGTTAGTGACGGCACCGCGAATGCTACCGACACTCTGACTGTGACCGTGCCCAACCGTGCACCGACGGCAAATGCGGGCGTCGATCAGAACGTCTACAAGGGCAACACCGCGACACTCAGCGGGACCGCATCGGATGCGGATGGCGACTCACTGACTTATTTGTGGACAGTCGTTGCTGCGCCGCCGGGCAGCACTGCCGCGATCAGCAATGCGACAAGCCTGACCGGTGCGACTTTCATTCCGGATAAGAAAGGGTCGTTCACGATACAGCTGCAGGCAAGCGATGGCATTAACAGCGCAACCGACACCATGATTATTACCGTTCCCAATCGCGCACCTACGGCAGAGGCCGGTGCTGCACAGACCATACTCTGGGCCAACCGCAATACCGTCACTCTCAGCGGAAGCGGCAACGACCCTGACGGCGATACACTGACCTACACGTGGACGCAGACAGGCGGAACAACGGTAACTCTAAACGGAGCCAGCACGGCAACTCCGTATTTCACGATGGCTGCTCCCGGAACCTATACATTCAGCCTGACAGTGAATGACGGCGAGGTCAGCAGCAGTGCAAGTACCACCACAGCCACCAACTCAATCGCTACTTACACCACCGGATGGGAGGGCAATTCCATGAACGACAGCGGTGGCCTCACATGGACCAAAGCTTCCAGCAACGCAGGCGAGAACGGAATAGATACTGATGAAAAGAGAAGCGGCAGTTATGGCTACCACATGCAGAGCTGCAGCGGAGGTAGCTGCAGCAGCTATGCCAAGGTGATTAATTATGCGGGGAGATATGTGTATTCAGTATCCTATTATGCCATGCAGCCGGTTTTAGAGAATGCCCCGAGAGGAGCGGCCGGCCTTTTCGAGGGTGAGACCCAGAGAGTAGCATATCCTGGTAAAAACTCATGGACACAGTATTCGTGGACTGCCAACAAGATTGTGACTGATCTCAATTTCAGAATTAATGGTCCCGGTACGACCTTGGGGGGGAGGGGCAACATGCACATAGATGATATTTCTGTCACTCTCTGGAATTAATTGCAGTTTTGCAATGAGAGGGGAGGGTGTGAGCCTTCCCCTCAGGATTCGATGGGAGGAAGTTTTAATAAAAGTTATGCAAACAAAAAATTCAGAAGCCTTCAAAATGGATGCATGCAGATTTTCACGGCCGCATGCTGATAAATTTTTCAGGAGGATCCGATGAAAAGGAACCTGGTTCTCATATCCCTTATCACCATTCTGGCTGCAGGTTTTGCAGGCTGCATCCTTTCCACCAGTCCGGCCAATGATTCCACCATCACGCTTAAGGTGGGCGAGGCCCAAACCTTCAAAGTGACGGGCTCGCTCAACGGACAGTACAGGTGGTATAAGGACACCAAACAAATCCATGCATCTACCGCCTCTGCCTATACATATACCGCAGTCGACGGTGATGTCGGCACATTCACCCTCAAGGTCCAGACTACAGACAGTTTAACCGGTCAGTCCCTTGTCAGGTCATGGAAAGTGGAAGTCGTGAGAAACCTGCCCCCTTCAGCCGAAGCGGGCAATGACCAGAACATCTTTCTCGGGACAACTGTCCAACTGGATGGAAGCCTCAGCTCTGACCCTGAGGGTAAGCCGCTTACCTATACATGGTATTTTACGGCAAAGCCTGCAGGCAGCACAGTCTCCCTTTCCGATCCGACGGCAGCCAACCCGACCTTCAACCCTGACGCAGAAGGAGGATACACCCTGATACTGTTTGTCAGCGACGGTGAGAAATCGGCCTCGGACACCGTGACAATTACGGCTTATCTCAGCAACTACCCGCCGGCTGCAGATGCAGGCCCTGACCAGACAGTCCTGCTGGGAACCACAGTGGACCTTAACGGCAGCCTCAGCTCAGACCCTGAAAACGAGCCGCTCACTTATGACTGGTCTGTCGTGTCAAGACCTGAGGGCAGCATTGCACAGATATCGGCCCAATCAGGAGAAACGCCAAGCTTCAAGCCCGACAGGAAAGGACATTATGTAATAGGGCTGATAGTCTCGGACGGAGTTTTGACCAGCGGACAGGACACGATGGACATTTACGTTTTCAACAACGCGCCTGTTGCTGATGCCGGAGACGACATGACGATTCCCTTCGGAGGCACTGCATCGCTTGACGGCAGAGACAGCAACGACCCGGACGGGACACCGGTAACCTATCAGTGGCTGATCATCTCAAAGCCTGCGGGGAGTATTGCGACACTCTCCAATGATACCATCGCACAGCCTGACTTCACGCCTGACAGGAAGGGCTCATACGTGTTCAAGCTGATCGTAAACGACGGCGACCTTTCAGGCGAGGACACGGTGACGCTGACATCCTCGAACAACGTTCCGGTTGCCGAGGCAGGCTCCGACATCACAATACCGCCAGGCGCCACAGTTCAGATGAACGGCTATTTGAGCCATGATCCTGACGGCGACCCCATTACATATTCATGGTCTATCATATCCAGGCCCGCAGGAAGCACGGCAGCACTTTCAAACCCGGCAATTATAAACCCGCAGTTCACCCCGGACAGGAAAGGAAGATACACGCTTCAGCTTATCGTGAGCGACGGCGAACTCCTGAGTGCACCCGACACGCTCACCATAAGCATCTTCAACCATGCACCAGCTGTCGAAGCGGGCGATGACCAGTCTATTGCCTTCCCCGATTTCACGGCTCAGCTTAACGGGAGCGGAACCGACCTTGATGGCGACCCGCTCACGTATTCGTGGACCATCCTCTCACGACCTGAAGGCAGCTCTGCTGCACTGTCCAACCCTACAATAGCTGATCCTACATTCCTGCCGGACATGAAGGGCGAATATGTATTCCAGCTGATCGTAAATGACGGCCAGGACGATAGTGTGGCTGACACTGTCAAACTGGTGGTATATAACAATGCGCCAACGGTCGAGGCTGGCGGCGACATCGATCTGTTCTTTACGGGCAGCGGTCAGACAGTCCAACTCGGCGGCAGCGGTACTGACACGGAGGGCTCGCCGCTCAGCTATGCCTGGACAATCGTTTCAGCCCCGACTGGCAGCACTGCCGCGCTTTCTGACCCGTTGGCATCGAACCCCACCATCACTCCCGATGTTCTGGGCGTTTACATCTTCAGGCTGACTCTCAGCGACGGCGATCTTTCGGGCGAGGACACGGTCATGCTGACGGTCTACAACAACTCACCGGTTGCGAATGCGGGAGAAGACCAGAACAGCGTATACCTGGGCTCAACGGCGCAGCTTAACGGCAGCGCAAGCTACGACCCCGAGAGCCAGCCGCTAAACTTCGTGTGGACGATAACCTCGGCGCCTCCAGGCAGCACGGCTGTGCTCTCAAACAGGTACATAATGAATCCGGCCCTTACGCCTGACATGAAAGGCACATACATCATTCAGCTGGTCGTTGATGACGGCGTTGAGTACAGCACGACGGACCAGGTGAGCATCACCGTTCCTAACCGTGCGCCGAACGTATGGGCAGGAAATGACCAGAATATATACAAAGGCGTCACTGCAAGCTTGAGCGGCTCCGCGTCCGATGCCGACGGCGACTCTCTATCCTGCCTGTGGTCAGTGATTTCATCGCCTCCCGGCAGCACAGTCGCCATCTCCAACCCGGCCAGCCTTACCGGTGCAACCTTTAAACCCGATAAGGGAGGAAGCTACACCATCCAGCTTCAGGTCTATGACGGCACTGACTACACCGCCGACACAATGATAATTTTCAGACAACCAAACTTCGCTCCGACAGCAGAGGCAGGCGCAAACCAGACCGCGGTAAGGTACGCTAACCGCACTGTTCAGCTTAACGGAAGCGGCAGCACCGACCCTGACGGCGACCCGCTGACCTACAGCTGGTCGGTGACATCAAGGCCGGCAGGAAGCTCTGCAGTGCTTACCGGCACAACCATTGTTAATCCGACGATCACTCTGGACCTGCCAGGCACATACGCCATAAGCCTTACTGTCAATGACGGGGAGACAAGCAGCTCAGCCGATACTCTCAGCATCACAACATCACAGGTTACTTACACCACCGGTTTCGAGAGCGGCTCCCTGAACGACAGCGGCGGAAATGCATGGACCCCGGCCTCATACGGGACCATGGGCCCTGTCGGGGTTTATGATGCCGAAGCTCATGGAGGAGACTACAGCTACAGGATGAAAGACTGCAACAATTTCCTCGGCGACTGCGGGTCCGGCTGGCACAAGTTGACCAATTATACCGGCAGATATGTAATATCAGTATCCTACTGGGCTGTTACACCCACGTATGACAAGTTCCCGAATCTTGCGGCCGGCCTGTACGAGGGCTCAACGCAGAGGGTCGCCTATACCGGCGTCAACTTCTATGCACAGTATTCGTGGGCTCCAAACCGGGTAGTGACTGATCTTAATTTTCTGCTCAACGGCAACGGTGGCGGCGCCTGGCTGCCCCATGCCATGTGGTTCGATGATATCAGTGTGACTCTCTGGAATTAATGCAGTATGGTAAAAAAGGGGAAGGCTCAGGCCTTCCCCTTTTACATGGGCTTCCGATTACTTTTTTTAAAGTCCTGTTTAAAAAAGACTATAAAGTGTCTTCGATTGATAAAAATGCATTTTGGGCCGGTTTTCCTGATATTATCCTTGAAAAGACTCCTCTTAGCCTGTTAATCGAATTGTAATTCACAGTTAACAGGTAATTTTTATTATTTTTTTTAAAGCCCGTTCCCTTTTTCAGGGACGGTTGCAGAGAGGGCGAAATGGTCCATAATGGAAATCTGTTGATGCCAATCCTGATCTGGCTTCTGCTGATTGTACCGGGGATACCGGTTCCTGTCCGGGCAGAGGAGAATCCCGATTCCTGTGCTGCGATCACTGATGATACGGCAAGGCTAAAATGCTATGACGAAAAAGCAGGGAATAAGCCGGACACATCTTCAGGCGCTGAAAAAACAACTGTTCAGGCTTCACCGCCTCAGAAAGAAACAAGCTATCTCTCGAAAAAATGGCAGCTCGATGATGAGAGCAGAAAAAATCCCTTTGCAATAATGGCGCACAGGGCTAACTACATTTTGCTTTTAGACTACAACTTCAATCCTAATACCGAGCCTTATGAAGAGGCCTATCCCAATTTCGACATGCAGGACGAAGAGGTCAAATTCCAGATAAGCCTCAAGGTGAAGCTCTGGGAAAGCATGTTCAAGAGTAAGGCTGACCTCTGGTTCGGATATACGCAGCTCAGCTTCTGGCAGCTTTACAACACAAGCGAGTCATGTCCATTTCTTGAGACAAATTACGAGCCCGAGATTCTCATAAACTACAGAATGGATGCCGATATTTTCGGTCTCATAAAAAACCGCTTCATTCAGGTGGGTTTCGATCACCAGTCAAACGGTCTCGGGGGTTCTCTTTCCAGAAGCTGGAACAGGATAGTCGCCAATTTCGGCTTCGAGCGCGGTCCTTTCGATATGGTAATCAAGACATGGCTTAGAATTCCCGAGAACGAGGACGATGATGACAATCCCGACATACTCGACTATCTGGGGTATGGGGAGATATTGATGGGATATCATAACAAAGACTGGGCTGTTGGTCTCATGTTTCGCAACAACCTGAGGCTGGAGGATAACAGAAGCGGCCTCGAACTGGATATGAGCTTCCCGCTGGTTCACTCGATAAACGGATATGTTCAATACTTTGTGGGATATGGCCAGAGCCTTATTGATTATGACCATTTCGACAACAGCCTTGGTATAGGCGTGGTCGTAAAGGACTGGTAGATCTGTTCAGCTGGTTTCTGATTGCTTATGCTGTCGGCGTCATTGTTTATAATGGACAGGAATATGGTATTTAGTTATGGATATTAACAGGGTGTTTATGAATTAATTTATTGAGCAACATGTTAAAACCGGAACTGCCAACCAAAGGAGAATGCTTAAAAACAGATGAATAACAGACTGTCTGGATCAAATAAATCATACGTCAGCTGCAATTTGTGTGGAGCTGACAATACTGAGCTCGTTTTTGAAAAAGACGGGTTCAAACATGTAAAATGCAAAAACTGCGGGCTGGTTTACGTTAATCCCCGACTTGATGATATAATCAGTAATCAGAACATAATCGGCAATAATTTTATCAGCGAGCATGACGGTATTAATGAGACTGCGCATATTGATTACTCCGGCAAAAGAATGCTCAGGCTTCAAAAGGAAGCCGAAGGATATCTGCAATATAAAACAGAAGGCCATATCATCGATATCGGATGCGGGGCAGGGGGATTTCTTAAAGCGGCAAAAGATACTGGTTGGAATTATCCGGAGGGGATTGAAGTTGCTGAAGCGATTGCAGAATACGCCCGCAGATTTTTCCCGGTTCATACCAAGCCTGTCGAGGATGCCTGTCTGCAGGAAAATCATTTTGATGTAGCAAGACTCAATAATGTTATTGAACATCTTTCCGATCCGAAACGTGTTGTTTCAGAAATCTTCAGAATTTTAAGGCCTGGAGGGCTCTTTACCCTTTCCACTCCCAATATTGATTCAGTCTCGGTAAGGATGTGCGGCAAAGAATGGCAATATTTCGGAGGTGATGACCATATATACCTTTTTTCGCCGGAAACACTGAGCAGAATGCTTGCTGAAACCGGTTTCAGGATCACCGGTATATATACCAAGGGAACTCATCTGGCTCCAAAGCATCATAACAAAAACAGAACAAAACTTGAGTTGTTTCAGGATAAGGTTGTCAAACCTTTTGAAAAATTAACAGATCTGGTTGTAAGGCAGACATTACTTGGCCACAGGTTGAAAATATTAGCGGTAAAACCCTGACATGAGAAAAAATATAGTTTGCAGGGAGATCTGAACCTGTAAAGCCCAGCAAATCATTTTCGTTGGACTTTACGTTTATCAAGCGCTCAGACAGACTTGCTTATTATTTCAATTTACAACAAATTCTTCTGTGGTTCTTTCAAACTTCTCATAAGTTGTCTTAAAGTTTTTGGCTTTTTTTGCAACTCCCTGATAGGTCATTCTGTAAGTGCCGGGCAAGGGCTGAGGCAGGCCATAGGGTTTCAGCCTGAAAGTCACGGTTGCGTCGAGCCCGCCGCCGGAATTTTCTGTGAGAGTAAACGTGGTATAGGGGTCTCTGTCCGTTGCGAATGTCACCCATCCTGTATCTGTCCTGCGTTCGATTTTAACAAAACTGAATACACCGGAGCCGGAATAGCCTTCGAGTTCGCCTGCGACGCTCTGTTCGAGAACACTCCTGGGATCTGCGCCTGTAAAGACGGCAATGACAGCGTTACCTGTGCTGAGCAGATAGTTATTTTCAGGCTGCGTGATTACTGCTCCGCAGTCTCCCCTGTCGGCGTCCGTGCCGTTTCTGGCAACAGGCGTTAAAAGCAGCTGCTTGTCGCCAATATCAAGAGGGGCAGGGCCGGTATTGATAGCGGTATTGTCCAGAATGGATGCCGCCAGCATGTCGGCTTCCTGCCTGAGGGCCGCTTCCATAAAAGGACCGAACATGGTGAATGCCCCTTCGAAATTCTGCTCTGCGTATTCCTCACGTGTTGTAAGGTAGCCGGCATATGCATTTGTCATGGGCTGTATAATAACGGCATCGACGCCCATTTCTTCGAGTCTGGAGAGTACTGTCTGTTTTGCTCTTCTTCCTGCCATTGTTGTGACTTCGAACGGGGAGGCTGCAATCGCCAGGTTGCCTATCACAAACATCTGTACTGGCAGTATGGTGGGCATCCACGGGATGTCGCTGTTTGGCCATATCCCGATGGGCGTTTTGCCCAGAGGCAGCAGTACGACCTTTTCCTTCTGGCAGGCTCCATAAAGCTTTTCGCCGCTCATTATCGCATCGAGCACCGGCACACCCAATGCGATCAATTTGGACAGACCTTCTCCTTCAAGAAAATAAGAGAAATCAAAACCGTCTCTCTGCCAGATGCCTGATGCATCCTGAGAATAGGTGTGCCTGACATCGCCTTCTTTTGCGAAATCAACCGGTGCCCCCTCTTCATCGCCCGCAAGCACCGCAAGCCCCAGACAGCCTGTGCAGGTAGTGTCGCCCGTTGTTCTGTCCCAGGGTTTTGCATAAGGATTTATGTATGCGGCATCTACCGGCAGGTTGTTAAAGTCAGCATGAACCTGCCTGTACCAGATGCCTCCGTGAAGCGTATCCCCTGTGCTTTCAAGCAGAGCCCTGGCGGCCTTGTACTGGATGTTCCCGTAAACACCCGCATTATCAAGGTCTATAAGGTTTGAGTCAAAATCATATGGCCGCATGAATGCTTTTGTTACATCCTCCTGCGGCTGGTTGGGGCTGACATCCCCCATTGCGGCCTGGGCGAAGGCTGCTACAAATCCTTCAGGCATTTCCTTTTCCAGTTTGTACGCGGCGAAGCCCTTTGCATCCGAATGCATAAGACGGTTGTTCATGCTGATCGATGTCCCGTGCACGGCGAACCAGTTCAAAGCCCCGATAGGGTTCCCGTCAGTATCCACGAATTTGAGCAGTGTCATGGTCCTGTCCACGCTGCCGGCATAAATGTCCCTGTCAACATTATGCGAGTATGCGGCAAGCGAGCGGTTATGGGGGATGGTTATGATGCGGCCTGTATCGAGCCTTTCTTCCTCATCAACTGTTTTGCTTGAGATTATAATTTTGCCCGGTCTGATGGATTCGTGGGCCTTTATGATCGAATCAGTAATTCCCGCTGCTACCGCATCGAAGTGAAGAGGGTCGAACCCGATAACTCCGTTGTATGCATTATACATGGTATACCATGATATGTTTGATGGTGCGGAGTGCGTATGTGTGGGTCCTATCATAATGTTTTCGGATTTGTATATGCTGCCGAGACCTGCGGCCTTGAGCCTTTTTACGACCTCGAGCTTGATGCCCTGGTACATGTGCAGCATCTCAGCTGTAACCAGCACTACGGAATTTCCCGTGCACGGATCTTTTATTATGAATGCCCTTGAATAAAGCCTCATGGCAAGCCCCTGCATCTTGACTCCGGGCTCGTTATAGCCGCAGCTTATATCGGTGAAAGGCCCGGTTATATCGGAAACGCCTGCGCCTATGAGATATCCGTCGTTATCCGCACAGGTTTTCCAATATGGAACCTCCTCGTTAACAGGGGCAGGGGAGGCGGTATTCTCAATTGACAGGGAATCATCCGAAGAAGATGATGAACATCCTGTAAAAATCGAAGCAATCAAAAGCGCAAAAAGAAAAAATGTCTGAGTAAAGGTCTTCATATCATTCCCCCAATTCTAAATAAAGCGAGTGAACAAATATTCACTGAAATTATAATGATTTATTGCAGACCTGGCAATACAAGTGTGGAAAATTAATTATTTTGCGCCAAGCCCATTTTTTATGAATTGCATGAAGCGCCTTATCATGGTTTCGTCATCACCTGCGCTGAGGCCTGCAAAGATCTGCATGCGTTCATTATAGTATGTGCAGGCATAGGAAAACTGGAAGATAAGAAAGAGACTGTCAAGGAGGAAGGCTGCGGCCCCTTCATCGATGTCGGGCGCAATGATGCCCTTTCGGGAAGCTTCAGCGATAAGTGCCCTGTAATATCTGGCGGTTATGGTTTCGATCTTCTGAGACATTTTTTTTGCAAGTTCCGGCAGGCCTTCGGTTGTACAATGCAGATAAACCTGGATTACCTGGGGTTTTTCCCTTGAATAGTTTATGGCGGCCCTTAAGATACGCTCGATTTTAACGAATATGTCGTCATCATGGCCTACGATTTCAAGAAGCACTCTGTCGAGGTCCTGATAGCCGTAGTCGATAACAGTCATGAAGAGGTCTTCCTTGGACGGGAAATACTTGTAAACCGCGCCGATGCTTATGCCTGCAGCCCTGGCTATGGTGCTGACGTTTGTACCTTTGAAGCCGTTCGATGCGAACTCGACAAGGGAAGCGGCCAGTATGCGCTCGCGCTTTTCCTCTGGTATTCTGTCGAACGTAATCTTGTGAAATTTTCTTTCCATGCCTTCAGATATAACAGTAAATCAAAAATTCAAGGCTTATTTTTTTTCTGTATCTCTGGCTGCAAGCCCGAACAGAAGAGTGAACACAAGGTCTATGCATGCTGCCAGCATGGCAACGGGCTTAAGTTTTTTAAGCCTGAAGTAGTATGCAAAAAAACCGAAGATTATGACCTTGCTTGCCATGCCCATGAAGATAATACCCCGGTTTTTTGTCAAGTCTCTGGAAACCATATAATAGCCCCAGCCGAAGATCGCGATTGCGATATAGAAAAACCTGAGGGGCAGGGTAGCTGCGACATTGTCAGTTACCGATGCTTTTCCGAAAAAAAGCCTCATGCTGGTTTTAAAGAATGTCAGGTTTCCCAGCCCAACAGCCAGGTTCCATGCTGCTCCCAGCCTGAAAATGTCTGAACGACTTTTTTCACTTAATATGCCCATAAGAAAGGTCCGCCTTTTTCTTTCAAGATATTGGAGTCATTTTGCCGTTTCGAACAGCCTTGGTTTCAATAATTGCCCCCTGTCGATGGTTTTAAATCGATATCCGTAGTCATAAATCCGAGTGACCCTTATAACACCACTTCTGCATATCGCCTGGCAGTTGTTGCAGCTCATGCACTGGGGATTATCTCTCATCATGGAAGCCTTCTGTCCTTCGCTTGAACCTTCTATACAAAGAGCGTTTCCCGGACAGATTATAGTACATTCTCCACAGCCGTTGCATTTATCCTTGTTTATTTCAACTTTGCCCAATTTTACATACTTTTCATTGTCATATGTGGGAACGATGAAGCGGTGAAAAAATCTTATCCGGGCCATTCTTAATTTTCCTTTCAGTAAACAACTCTTTTCTCTCCCCCTTCATACCAGGGGGTCGCATGGGTTTCGCGTTCGACAGGCGCATTTGGATTGCCTGCAGGGTAACCTACACAGATGCCTTCAATGAGTTCATAAGGCCATGATATATCCAGCCTCTTCTTCCATTTGAACATAAGAGGTGGCTTCATAAGAAGCGCTGCAAAACCCACCCAGCAGGTTGAAAGCCCGAGGCTGAATGCTGTGAGCACCATGTTCTGGCCTGCTATGCCGCAGTCGAGGTCGGGGTTGCCTGCACCGCGTTTGTCCTTCAAAATGAGGATTACGCTCGGGGCGTCATGGAAAACCTTATGTCTTCCTTCAGCTATGAGCCCTATTGCACTAAAGGGTACAGGGTGAAGTTCATGTGGCATTATCCTGATGAAAAGCTGCGAATTAAGCCAAGCAAGCGGTCTGAATTTCCCGTTCCTGCTGCGCCATCTCAGCAGGAAATCAGTAATTCTGCATATAACTGTGATGTCCCGCTCCATCTCATCGATCATACTCCTGTCTCTTATTACCGCAAATTTCCATGGCTGGCAGTTGCCTGCAGACGGTGCAAACCTGCCTGCTTCAAGGACTCTCCTTATTAAAGGTTCAGGCACCTGTTCATTTTTATATTTACGGACGCTCCGGCGCATGAAGACTGCATTTTCAACACAAGTCCAGCCGGAATCATCAAGAGAGCATTCTCTATCAGGGTGGGACCCGCTCCTTTTCATAAATGGTTTTTTCCGGTTCCGTTCCCGGGAAGAATCCCTGTTTTCTTGATAACGAGGGGATAGGCTATGCCCCCGGTTCCGATCGAGCATGGACCGAATTCCAGTAAAAACAGCCTGTATGTACCGTCTTTCAGGAGAATGCGGCAACCGTCTGGCACAATGAACCTGTAGGGCGTTTCATCTGAAAATGCGGGAAGCTTCCCGATATCTTCCGGGTCAATGATATCTTTAAGGCATTTTCCGATAATATCGGCCGGTTCATAACCGATAAGCCGCGAGCATTGGGGCGATGTCTTTACGATATTATAGTCCTGATCCAGGAACATGAAGGCCGCTTCCATATTGGAAAAGAAGGCTTCATATTCGTTAAGGGATGAGGTCATGTCAAGAATCTGGGTTTTGAGGTCATGGATATAAATCAACACAATAACATCACCCCTGAAAATCTTGTTCCCGTCATATGTCTCGAATATAGGCATGAAGTAGGCCTTGCTCCATATCCAGTTGCCGCCCCTTATACGGAGTCTCCCTTCAGTGTTTATCTTGCCCAGTTTTGACATATCTACTATCTTCAATAACCGTGAATGGTCATCAGGATGAATGTAGTTCAGGAAGTTCTGTCCGATCATGTCCTCTTTTTTTATATCATTGAAATACGCTACATTGTCAGCGACGCTGGTGATAATTCCGTCTTCATTGATGGTGCAATAGGCCTCGCCTATCAGTTCAAGAAAAGTTCTCAGCCTGTCGTCGGCATCTTTTGATTTCTGGGCAAGGTCGTAAAGGTATATCTGTTTAGCTATCCTGTCCGCTATTACGGTTGCGGCAGGGATGTGATTGATGTGCAGCCTGTTTTCCTTATACCAGATGCACAGGCATCCCCAGAGTTTATTCTCAAGGAAAATGGGGGTAAACAGCATATCCTTTGTATCGTTTATGATAAGAACCTTTTTCAGATCGTGAGGGTACATATCAAGGTTTTCAACAAAGGGGAAATTGGTTTTCAGCTTTTCAGCCGCCCTGGGGTGCGAACGGGAAATGTCGAGCTTGATAAGAAAGTCGGGCAGGTCTCTGGGCCAACCCATTTCGAATTTCAGCATGTCATTCTCGATCTTGTACATGACCGCGGCGGATGCGCCGAACTCGGAGGCGGTTTCCATCAGACAGCTCATCTGCCAGTCTTCAAGGTTCGTGATAAGGTCTTTAATGTCCATATATGTTTCCTAGTACCTATAGTATTTCATTTCGTTCTTAATATTGGGTATATGGGTGAACTGAGGCAACTGCACCGGCTGCTGAATTCCTGTTTTTATACTTAAAGGATTGCCGGCGTGTTTGAGCACAAGGTCAAGCGTCCTGAAATCCGGTTTATTGTTTTCATTAAAAAACGGCAGCACAGTCCACTCGATATACATGTTTTCCTGGCGGTTCTTGAAATTGGAGAGTTCAAGAGTGTACAGATACTTGCCGGGATTGTTTGCGCTGTCAGAATATTCCAGCCGGAATTTCGCATGTTCGGAAAGAAACGGATTAAGGCCGCTGATAACGCACATCGATCCGAACTGGCCTGTCAGGGCATGCCAGAGATAGCTTTTCGTTCCCTTCTTTTCTGCAAGAACCTCGGAAGACTTCATCTTTGCCTCGACGGTATAACCTTTTTTATTGGCGGCAGTAAGTATTTTGTAAGGTCTGGAGCCGGAAGAAAGCACTGCACGGTTAAGGTCTTCACCAATGCTTTGCGAATAGGTTTTAATAATTATTCCCGGATCGAACGGTGTTGCTATGAAGTTTTCGTCGCGCAATGTGAATGGCGTGACCAGGACATCGCTAAAAATCGTAGGTGCGCCTATTCCCAGTGGTGTGGAAAGCTTCCAGGAGGCGCGTATCATACCTATGACCTGCCCGTCATACCATGCGCGCCATCTAAGGTCGAATGCATCCTGATCCTGCGTTTTTGTAATTCCCATTCGATAGGCCATGGCGATCCTGATATAAAAACTGTTGTGCACATCGACCATTGTGCCGCCTGCCTCGGGGCTTATAATCCATGAACATACATTGACAGTGGGGTATAACCTGCCGCCTTTTCTCTGGGGCCTTGCCTGTATGAACATGTAAGGTGTGTAAATGACCGATGCATCGGGGAACAGGTTAACAAGGTCAAAACCGCATTTCGGTATATCGGATGTGAACGAGACAAGATATACCCAGGCTTTTTCCTTGTCGGCTGGAGTTGTAATCTCAATTTCCTGGATCACCCCGATATTTTTGTACGCGGTTGTAATGATATCCTGGTTTATCCGGTGGCCTGCATCCATGGCCATGAAGAATATCCTGTCATTATCGCTTATTACTCCATCGGCATCCTTTAGGTTGGCCTCCGGGCCGTAGGGGAGCACCATTTTCCCCTCATTAGTGAATTCAATGATGTCGGCCGGGATTATGTGAAGCCTGTTTTCCCTGTAAGACAGAACCTTCAAAGAGAATACGGGCTGGCCGGAAAATGCCCTTGCCTGCCTGCCTTCAATCCATACGATGTCTGTAAGGCGGCTAAGGTTCTTTGTCTCCATTATATTCGAGTTCTTTGTTTTAGACGGGGCCTGTTCTTTGAGGAAAAGCTCGTATCCGCTATTGATGTCTTTTCCGTATTCCGAACTGTAGGCCCTGGATGTGGAAGCCCTGTATGAATTCCATTGCTGTTCCGTGTTTTTTTGAGCGGTCCGGAAGCTTTCAGGCAGAGCTGATATTTCTTCTTTCGTCCAGGTGGAGAATTCCGATTTTGACGAATGAGCTGCATGAGGCATCATGAATACCGTAAATAAAATCAAAGCAATTGCATACCTGACTAATCTGGCCACACTTACATCCTCCATTTTTAAAATACTCCTTTTCAATGAGCATAACAGTGATTGCAGAAGATTATACCATCAAACCAGACCGTTTAATACCGGTTTTGTCGCTTCTATCTCGAGTCTTACAGCTTTGATGTGAATGGTTCCGTCAATGTCAGCCGGATTCTTTGAAAGATACTGCTCAACAATGCCTTCGATGAAGACATCCCTCTTTTCTTCGGGGACGACCTGGGTATAGGGAAGACAGGTCGTCCTTACCCAGCTTATAAGGCCGTCTTTTGAATCAAAGTTCATATCTTTTGGAATGAGTTCCATTCTGACCGGTTCAAGGCCGGCATGTTTGAGAAGCATACGGTACTCGTCAGGTCCGTAAAAGTTATACGGGGAGCCTGTGTCTTTGAAAAGACCTTTCCATTCGGGCATTGATATGGTCTCTGTAATGGCAGCGATAATATCACTGACATTACCCCTGCCTCCCATCTGGAAAAGGATCCTGCCGCCCGGTTTCAGCCCCTTCTTTATACCTGCAAGGAGCGCTTTATGGTCTTTCACCCAATGAAGCGCCGCGTTTGAAAAAACAATATCGAAGGTATCGTCAAAGAGCATTTTCTGTGCATCGACCTGCATGAATTTAAGATTGCGTATTTCCGCATATGTTTCCTTTGCATAACTTATCATGTCTGGTGAATTGTCTATGGCGATCACATGTCCGTCAGGAACTCTCTCAGCTATCATTTCAGATAGTTTTCCGTCGCCGCAGCCGATATCAAGGACAGCCTCATCGCCTTTCAAATTCAGCTTCTCAATCAATTCAACGCCGAATGCCTTCTGGACTGAAGAGTTACCGGCATAGTCCCTGGCGTTCCATTTATATGTTTTTTCCCCCTTGTTCTGTGTCTCATCCTCGAAAAGAGTCCTGTTGTTTTCATCCCAGCAGTTGCCGATGGGAAGGCCCAGCGAGTAATACATATGGCTTGCCATGTCGAAAAGAATGGGGCGTATCCTGCTTATGTCTATTTTAGAGCCTTTCAACACTGATTCTTCGGAATATGTCGATGTTATCTCGCCTATGAAAACATCATGAGTGGGGAGTTCAATAACGTTTACAAGTTTACATTCCATCGATACCGGACATTCATTAATCATCGGTGCCGTTCCGAGTTCGCCCAGTGTTATGTCAAAGAGTTTGGATTTGTCGGTCTTTTTCCCTGAAACGAGTCCGGCGTAATCGACCTTGCGCATAAGGTCCTCTGACGGGATATTTATGCTGAATGTCCTGTTTTCCTTTATGCCCTGATTTGTAAAGTGGACCTTGCCCAGGCCAATGGATATGAGGTGAGGCGCATTTGCATTCAATATACCGACATGTGCGACTGTTATGAAATTGGGTTTGCCTTCTACAAGGGCGCCAACGAGCACGACAGGCATCGGATAGAGCGCATTGGAACTGCCTATCCTGGTCTTCATAATACCTTCCTGAAAAACCATGTATCTTTTGAACCCATAACCGTTATAACGGCTTATTCAAGAATCTACTTTAGAATAATTATATCATGTGTTTTGTCATGCTTGATTATGCATGCGAAACTGTTCTATTGAGACGGTTATTATGGAAGACGGAAAAGAAGAATACAACCCATGCCTCACATGCGGGGCATGCTGCGCATATTTCAGGGTCTCGTTCTACTGGGGTGAATGCGACGATGCAAAAGAGGGCGGGGTGCCTGCAGGGCTTACAGAGAAACTGAACGACTTCAGGGCTGTGATGAAAGGAACGAACTCTCCGAAGCCCAGATGCATCGCTCTTGAAGGCGAGATAGGAAAGGCCGTACGCTGCACAATCTATGAGTGTCGTCCGCAGGTCTGCCGTGACATACCATTTTCGTGGGCAGATGGGTTTCCTGAAGAAAAATGCGACAAATCTCGAGCTGCCTGGGGCCTTAAAAAGCTCGAAAAGAACTTATAATTCGCATTTGTCAGGATCTTTCTGACATGCTTCTTCCTTTTTTCTTTCATTCAGACGGTTTTGTCTTCTTTCAGTAGCCTCACGATTGCGTCTTTTTTCATTGTCGTTCCCGAGTATCAAAGCCGGGATATCTTTAGGTTTGAGATTTTCATCGAGTGCAACGAAAGTGAGATATGCCGAGGCAGTGTGTCTGATAGAGCCCGTAAAAATGTCTTCAGCCTCTACTCTCACGCCTATTTCCATCGATGTCTTTCCGGCATGATTGATTGAGGCCCTCAAGGTAAGGAGATTCCCTATAAATACCGGGCTGAAGAAGCTGAGCCTGTCTATAGATGCAGTTACGGCGTTTCCTGTCGAATGCCTTGCAGCGACAGTCCCTGCGGCGTCGTCAATCAGTTTCATTATGACGCCGCCGTGCACGTTTCCGGCGATATTTGCATCCTGAGGTGTCATCAGGTGGGACATCGACAATGAGGTTTCCTTAACGGTCTTAGCTCTCATTTTCCCTCCTTAACAATAATAGTTATCAATATAGGTTAAAAAAATATCAAGTCAAGGCCGTGCAGTCATAAATCTATTTATCAAGCCTTTTGGCCTTCATGACATTCTCCATGAAATGTTCCACCTGCTTCATCATTCCTGAATGAGAAACAATACGCGGATCAGAGAGGTCGTAATCAAGAATCAATAATGGTATTTTCAAAGCACGGCATTTTTCCCTCAGGATGCCGTTCATGGCCTGGCCGCCCTTGCAGCCCACATGGTTGGCGATCCACACCATGTCAAGGTCGAACTGCTTGTACATGCGGAAGATATCGTCAATGTAGTTTTCTGCCGGGCCGCGAGTATGGCGTACCATAGGTCCCTGCATGATGGTCTTTCCCCAGGTTTTAATCATGCTCTCGGGCGAAGTTGTATCGATTGGTTCATGGTGATTGTATGTCATGCTGTCGTTGATGAGCGTTACTCCGTAGGTGCGCTCGGCCCAGTTGAAGATGTCTATGAAGTGCAGGAACGGGGGGTTCCATAGCACGGCGCGGTATCTTTCGTTTACCGTTGCCGGGATATTTTTCTTATAGTTCTCGCGGGCCATTTCAAGGAGTTTTTCATAATGGCGTATCGAGATCGGATCACCGGCAGTGATGTTGAAATGCCACAGGTGGCTCAACCATACAGCCTCGGACGCCAGAGGAGCCGGTCGCGTCCTGATCATCTCCCACAGCTCTGTCTCCATCTCGAGCATACGGTTGCGTCCCAGGCATATCTCACGCAGGAGCTCCCAGTCGATTCGCCCGGGTGTGTGCTGCTCAAGCCAGGTGATCATGCCCATGATGTCCCGGGCAAAGAGATTTTCGGCCCGTTCGTTGTAGAAGTTATAGGGTACGTCCAGTCGGTAGATAGGCAGGTCATAGGCCTTCTGGAGGAACGCATACGATGCCGCCCCTGCGTCGCATGGCATGTTTGAGCTTACGATGGCGACTCCTTTCGGCATATGACCCATGAGAACCATGCCGACGGTGGCCTTGGGCAGGCTGCATGCATCAGGGTTCATGCCGGCATTCTCGGCCTCGTCGATATATTTAAGCGAAGCCTCCGGGTCTATTATGGGCAGCATGATCCCCATGGCCTCAAGGAGATATGATTTGAGCCCCATGGCTCGAGCGATATCATAGGGCACCAGGTCCTCGTTGATGACAAGGAGTTCGGGGAAAAATAGCATGCTTCGCAGCTGTTCCATAACACTCACCGCAACCGAATGCACCGTCATACAGATAGAGTCATGATACATGCCGGTCCTGGCCTTAACCAGTCGTCTGGCAAGCCCGTTGACCCTCAAGAGGGTGAATATCCATGGGTTACTGATAATTGTGCGTATGAGGCCAAAAGGGCCGAGCTTAAGCACGGCCTCGATTATGAACTTGATGATCGCAGCCCAGGTGAGTCCCCAGTATTTTATAAATATGAGGGCATCCCTTGGATTTTGCGCATCAAAAAGATATCCGGCCAGTGAGTTCTGAAGAGAATTATTCACCAGCCCCCTTAGATTCATGAGCAGAGTCCTTATTTGTTTGGTGACATTATCCGTACCCATGCAAACTCCTTTCTCCAAATTTCATGAGAATGCGATAAAAGCTTTATACATGCTCCTTGTAATCGCAAGCGTCAGGACAAGCTCAGGAAATCACTTTTTTACGTGCAAAGACCGCTGCTCCCAGGGCGCCTATGATCTGGGGGTCGACTGGAAGCGGCGTCACTTCCATGCTGATGATTTTAGAGAGCGCCTTCATTAGACCATGGTTTTTGGCGCAGCCTCCGGTGACCGTCACCTTAGGGTTCATACCGATGCGCTTAAGCAGAGTGAAGCAGCGTTTAGCCACTGCTGTCTGTATGCCGGCCGCGATTTCTTCAGGGGGGTTGCGCCTTGCCAGAAGGCTTATTACCTCGCTTTCCGCAAAGACGCTGCACTGTGCCGTAACAGGTATGATTTTCCGGGCAGTAAGAGAAAGACGTGAGAACTCGTCGAGGTCCATACGGAAAGTGCGGCTCATGGCCTCAAAGAACCGTCCTGTGCCGGCGGCGCACTTATCGTTCATTGCGAACTCAAGAACCGAGCCGTCACTGTTTATGGATATGGTCTTCACATCCTGTCCCCCAATATCGACAAGGGTCTTGATTCCAGGGTCGCAGGTAAATGTTCCCATTGCATGACAGCTGATCTCTGAGATGTTCTCGTTGGCGAAAGCGACCTCGTTTCTCCCGTAACCTGTTCCGATAAGGCAGGCCAGGTCCTTGTAGCCGTCAAGCCCGGGGACATCCTGACAGGCCTTTTCCAGGGCCAGACGCGATGTCAGTTCAGGGTCTATCTCACTCGATACAATAGAGGTGGCAATGATGGAACCGGTCTCATCAAGGATGACAACCTTGCCTGTCGTTGATCCCACGTCACATCCCCCGAAATACCTCTTTGCCATATCCGCCTCCCGATGATTAATATTTATTAGTGTACTTTTTAAATCATTTCTGTCCTGCCTGATCGAGCCGCTCGGCCTTCATGACATTCTCCATGAAATGCTCCACCTGCCGCATCATTCCGGCATGCGATACTATACGCTGATCAAGCAGGTCGTAATCGAGGATGAGCAGCGGTATACCCCTGGCTCGGCACATCTCTCTCAGGATCCCGTTCATCGCCTGCCCGGTCTTGCAGCCTACATGGTTGGCCACCCAGACCATGTCGAGATTGAACTGCTTGTACATGCGGAAGATATCATCAAGGAAGTTTTCCGCAGGTCCCCTGGTGTGGCGGACCATGGGCCCCTGCATGATGGTGCCGGCCAGCCCCTGCAGCATGGATTCTGGGGTCGAGGTGTCTATGGGTGTATGGTGATGATAGGTCATGCTGTCGTTCATAAGAGTCAATCCGTATGTCCGCTCGGCCCAGTTGAACAGGTCGATGAAATGAAAGAAGGGCGGATTCCAGAGAATCGCACGGTACTTCTCGTTAGGGGTGGCTGGAGCACCCTTCACAATGTTCCTGCGTGCAAGCGCAACAAGCCGCTCAAAGCAGTCTATGGCGAACTTTTCTCCCGCCATGGTATTGAAATGCCAGAGATGGCCCAGGCACATGGCCTCGGCCGCTATGGGTGAAGGCCGCAAGCTAGCCATGTCCCAGAGCTCGAGCTCCATTTCCAGCATCCGGTTGCGTCCATTGCATATTTCGCGAAGACGCTCCCAGTCCATGCGACCCGGGGTGTGCTGTTCGAGGAAAGATATCATGCCTTTGAGGTCATCGACAAAAAGCCTTTCAGCACGCTCGTTTTGAAAATTATACGGCACATCGAGACGGTATATAGGGATATTGAAGGCTTTCTGGATAAATGCATAGGAGCCTGCCCCTGCGTCACAGGGCATATTCGAGCTTACCATGGCCAGGCCCCGGGGCATATGCTTTTTAAGCACCATGCCCACGGTGGCCTTGGGAAGGCTGCAGGAATCAGGATTGATGCCCTCGTTTTCAGCCTCGTCAATGTATTTCAGTGCCGCTTCAGGAAATAGCATGGGTAGGAGCATTCCCATTGACTCAAGCAGCCAGACCTTCAGCCCCATGGCGCGGGCGATGTCTGATGGCACCAGATCCTCGTTTATGATCAGCTTCTCAGAATGGAAAATGATATTGTCGATCTGACTTGCGACCGAGAGGACTACGGTGTGGACCATCATGCATATGGCTTCGTGGTATGTCCCGCTGCGACCTCTGACAAGCCGCCGCGACAGACCGTTCACCCTCATCATGACAAATATCCAGGGGTGTTTAATCAGGACACGGATAAGCCCTGCAGGACCCTTTTTAAACAGGAGCATGAAGGCGAGTCTGAAGATGACCAACCAGTTGAGCGTCCAGTATTTCAAATAAATTGATGCATCCTTCAGGTCTGAGGCATTTATGAGATACCCTGCCAGGGTGTTCTGTAGCAGGCCCTTAATCATTGCCGGCATATTTTTCAAGAGGTATCCTGATTGTGCAATATAATTCCTTATCCCCATTCCTGCTCCATTTAATGAATTCCCCTTAAAGTTCGGTTATCCATCCTTTGCCCTGGATTTTAACGACAAGTCTGGCCGAGGCCAGAAAAGCAGATCTCAGGGTTTCGGCCATCTCTATTTGCCTGGCCGGAACGAGCCTTAAAAAACCCTTTAAAAGTCCGCGCATGAAAGTTTGCGTTATGCTTTCGGGGTTATCGAATATCTGGTTCTGAAGAGTTCCGCGTTCAAGGCACTGGAGTATGACACGCTCAAACGTGGTCTCCGGGTGGATGAAACGACTTGTTCGCCTGTTAAGCGTGAGGCATTCTGTTTTACAGACAAGTGTGCAAACCCCGCATCCGAGGCAGAGTCCTTCATTGACAACGGCTTTTTTTGTCCTGGACGCAGAGGATGAATCAGCCTCAACCATTGTAATCGCGTTCACAGGACATGCCTTTTCGCATTTCGAGCACCCGGTGCAGCTCCCTTTATCGATGACGGCAATAAAGCTCGAGGTGACGACAGTGTTGGGATAGCCGTGTCTTGTAATCCCCCTCAGCAGATTGCAGCAGCATGAGCAGCACTGGCAGATAAAGGTCACATTACGCCTGACATTATCCGCGCAGAGCACCAGTCCCCTCTCTTTTGACAGGGCCAGGTTTTCCTTCATTTCTGAAGCA
>CAYNVT010000006.1:0-44396 GCA_964400685.1 uncultured Bacteriovoracaceae bacterium
GACAAGGCGGGCACGAACGCGGAGATTGTAAGCGATTCAATCGACAGTTCGGTGGATCTGTCTCAGAGCCTTATCATTGTGAACTCGCTTGCCGAAACGCTTTCGATCCTCGATGACAGCAGGGTTATCCACAACAACATTCAGCTGACAGGTGCGGCGCCAAATTCAATCCTGTACGAAGATCCTTATGTATATGTCGTGAATTCCCTGAGCAACTCGGTTCTGGTTCTGAACGATAGTGACTTGTCGGTGGCGGCCGAGGTTTCCGTAGGCACGAACAAAAACCCCATGTATGCCTCTGTTATCGGAAAGAACCTGCTGGCCGTAAGCTGTTTCGTCTCTCATACGCTGGAGATTCTCGACATCAATCAGAAGAAAGTGACTGCAAGCATTGACCTCTCAGGCATATCATTACCCAGCGATGTCGCCGGAATCACGGGTAGAAGCTATCCTGAGGGAGTGGCTGTTGCGGGCGGAAGAATATTTGTAGTGCTGTCAAATCTGACAGATTACTATGGCGGACTGACTGCGGCGGGATCGGGTGTTGTAGCGGTGTTCGACGCAAAGACGTTTGAAAGCCTGGGGACAGTGGAGCTCAAGGGCGCCGATCCGGTAGACGTCAAGGCCTTCGGCGATAAGGTGATTGTAGCGTGCGCAGGACACTATGTAGGAGACATCACCAAACCTCAGAGCAGCGGTTTTGAGGGAGACGGCACCATCGAAATAATCGATGCCGGAGCGCTCATCCTCGACAGGTCATATCAGCTCTCCGCTGCGCCGTTTTCCTTCACCGTGTCGGAATCGGGGATGCTTTACGCGACAAACGCGATTGGCGGAAGCATCCCGAGGATTGACTTGTCAACAGGTGCTGTCGATTACCTGGTAATTGAAAGCTCATACATATCGTCCGTGCTGTGTGTTAAAGACGCTCTTTACATACTTGACTTCTCGAAAGACGCTCTTTACGTACTTGACACCTCAGGCTCAATGAAAGCCAGTTACACAGTCGGCGACGGTCCAATCGCCATGCTCTCAATGGCCGGTGTGAGCGCCGGAGATGTTGTGATCCCAAAGATTGAGGCATATCCCGAGATTGCATCGCCGGGAATCGAAATATCTTTCAGCGCCAGGGCCAGTATTGTCCCAGAAGGGGCATATACCTATGCGTGGGATTTCGGCGACGGACAATCGGCCTCCGGGATATCGGTGTTGCATTCCTATCAGACTTCAGGCTCCTATACCGTGACCCTGACAGTTGGTGGGGCAGCCGGTACTGTCAAAGAAACATACATAGTTACTATCGTTGAGTCTTCACCATTCGCCACAATAATGTGTGCATATGCACCGGCACCGGGTCAGTTCGTGAACGATTCCCAATACAATGACCCCGCAAAGGCGTTGGGGACGCCGGCGGGCGGCAAGACACCGCTTCAGCCGGATAACTCGTCGATCGTAAGCCTGGGCGGGTTCGGCGGCTCGATTACACTGGCTTTCGATCACCGGGTCCTGGACAATCCAGTCGGGTACGATTTCATCGTGTTCGGAAATGCCCAGTACAGCGGCGCCCCGCTGCGTTTTGCGGAACCCGGTATTGTGGAGATCAGCGAAGACGGCCTGACCTGGTTTCTTATCCCGGGCTCCAATATGAATCCGCCCTTTACACGAATCACAAAGCACTATGAGGGTGGACAGGTTTTTTCAGCATATCAGCTATCCGCCGACACCCAGGACGGCATCGTGAATGGCAAGTATACCCTGTGGGGCTATACCGATCTCAGCCCGGTTCTGTCGTCACCTGCCGGGATTGATCCGACAAATTGGTTTACCATTCCGGACGATCCGGTCCTGGCGGGCATTGACACAGGGACGTGCGGCGGTGACGCCTTTGATATCGCCTGGGCGGTCGATCCGGCCACCGGAGCCGCCGCCAACCTTAATGGCTTTCGATATATCCGCATTACAACGGGCGTGGACCGCAATCTCGGCGGTTCTCTTGGTGAGCTTTCGACCGAGATCGATGCCGTGGCAGACATCGGTATCTAGTAAGTATGATCAAGCAAATAGAAAATCCATAGAGGAGGTTTTCATATGAAACGCATTACAGGTATTTTATTGGTTCTTATCATAGGTATGGGATTCTCCGGCTGTTTTCCGAAAGCGGACGCCGGCGCGGACAAGCAGATTCTTAGCGATCTTTCGGTCACACTTGACGGCTCGGCTTCCACTGTCCGGTTGGGCAAGATCAATACGTACACCTGGGACTTCGGGGACGGCACACAGGCAACAGGAGCGTTGGTAACTCATACTTACGCAGCCGAGGGCGACTACACGGCAACACTTACCGTAAAGGACAACACGGGTCAGAAATCCACCGATACGGCCACGGTTAAGGTTATCACCTGGGACACCCTAGCCACTCCGATAACCGCCGACGGGCATACCATTGAGGCGCCTCTTATCGACTTCCTGCCCGACGGGCGCATGATCGTTGCTGAAGGCAAGAGCGCCACCGAGATAGAGGTCGCTGTGGAAACCACAGCCGGAAGCAAGGAGTTCACATACCTGACAAGTCTTACCACGTCGAGTGTGCCGCCCCTGGTGGAATATACGACCTATGGCAGCTTTATTAAAGTTGTTGATGCCGACACTGTACTTCTTGGCGCCAGCATCTATATCTACGAGGTCACACTGAGCACGGGAAGCGCCAATCTTCTGGCCGAGATCGGCAACTGTGATGCGGTCTTGTCCGGTAACGAGCTGTATGTAACGCGCTCGGAATACAATCCGGACTGGTCGGCCAACAGCTATGTAAGCCTCATCGACCTTAATAATCCGTCCGTTTCTGTCAATCTTATCACCGATATCCCTGGATCATCGGCCGGTGTATGTCTCGATGATGACGGGAATATCTATACCGGCAACGGGTATACCAATTACGGGCTGGATGAAACGGGCCTGATTAAACGCTTTGCGCTCGCCGGTCTGCCGCTGGCATGGTCAGCCGGCACCGGTGCAGGAGATGTTTTGAGTGCTGGCAGTCTGATCTGGGCTGGCAACGGAGTCATCCTTATCGGCGGCGGCGATACATTCGGCACCAGCGGCGATTATAATTATTTTGCCGCGCTCGATACTGCCACGGGCACAAAGCTCTGGGAGCTCGATCCCGACCCGGCTTCAAGCTCGTACTATAAACTCAACGCCAATGCCGGCCGTTTTGCAGCCAGCATCTGGAATTATACGCCAAGCGACGGGACGATCTTCCTGCTGCCGTTCGCAGCTCTTGGTTTCTGAAGGAGTAATGGCCAGAGTGGGGGTCTACAATGCCCCCACTTCACAGCTTCTCTTCTTCTCTTATAATTGACAAGTGTAAACGATATGTTTATATATGAATCATGGTCAAAGGCTTTGCCTGTAAGAACACAGAAGAGTTTTATAATACAGGGAAATCCAGGATTTTCCCTCCTGACATTTTAAAGCGTGCTTCTATGAGATTGATTCAATTAAATGCAGCGACTGTTGTTAATGATTTGAGGATGCCTCCTTCCAATAATCTTGAAGCATTGTCAGGAGAGAGGGAAGGGCAGTACAGTATCAGGATTAACAAGCAATGGCGGTTATGTTTCAGGTTTGTAAACAACGACGCTTACGATGTGGAAATAACGGATTACCACTAAGAGGGAAAGCAATGAAAAATATAAACGGATTAGCACCGATTCACCCGGGAGAGTTCTTAAAAGAAATACTTGAGGACATCGGCATGACACAGAGAACATTTGCCAGGACTGTCGGTTTATCGCCCATGCGCATATCGCATGTCATCAGAGGGACGAGGCCAGTTACAGCGGAACTGGCCCTTATTTTCGGCAGAGCTTTCGGGCAGACCCCCCAATACTGGCTTAATCTTCAGGCCGACTATGATTTGAAGAAATCGCATGTTGACCTGACAAAAGTTCCTGAACTCATGTGTGCTGCATAAAGAAATCTCTCATGAACCCGTTAAATAAAATCAAACAGGTTATTTTCGAGATTCTGCCGCCAACGATTTTCTTCTTCATTGCGTTCAGCCTGATACTGGCCACCAAGCGTCTGATGCTGAGCGAATACGGCATCCCCTGGACCGGTTTCGGCGAAGCCGTCATCGGGGCCTTGCTGGTCGGTAAAGTGGTGCTTATCGTTGACAAGCTTCCTTTCGTGAACAGATTCCCGGAAAAGCCGCTTATCTATAATACACTGTGGAAAAGCCTCATCTATTTTCTGGCCGCCCTTTTTATACACTACATGATGCAGGTCATCCCACTTTTGATAAAACACGAAAGCCTGATGGAGGCGAGCAGACATCTGTTTGATGAAATCGTATGGTCCCGCTTCTGGCTGATCCAGATGTGGCTAACCGTCCTCTTCCTGATCTACTGCGCCATGAGAGAATTGATACGTGTCGTAGGCAGAGACAAGTTTATTCACATGTTTTTCGGCCGACAGGCTGCGGATTGAAAGTGACTTGAAAATTGATTTCCATTTTATTTCTAAAAAACCATTGACACACCCTCGTGTTTCTATATATAGAAACATCATCATGAAGAAAGAATCCTTGATAAAAACGAATGGAATGTGGTGGCCCTGGTATTATGGGGGAGGCCGGGGTATGCCCTGAGGAGGTTGCTGAAGCAGCCTTAAAAAGGGTGGCAGGCCTTCGGGCCCGCCACCCTTTATTTTTTCAATAAAAGGAAAAGACATGAAAAAAAACATCAAGATTGCAAGGGATATCAGGGACAGGGGAGTCGTCGTCATAAAGCGTCTTACATGCGACACATTGACTCCTGTCGGGGCCTACACGGCTATGGTTGGTGAAGGAGACGGTTTCCTGCTGGAATCTCTGCCCGGCTCATACAGCTTTCTAGGCAGGTTCGCTCAGGACAGCATAGTCCCGGTGCTGGAGCATGATGACCCGTGGTCATTGGCTCCGACGCGCGAAATGCTCGAATTCGATACGAACGATCTGCCGCCTTTCATCGGCGGATACCTGGGATATATCGGTTATGATATGGTGCGAGGCATAGAGGTTCTGCCGAGGCCTGCAAAAGCTTCAGGATTTCCTGACGCCATGCTTGGCAAGGTCAATACGGTTCTCATATTCGACCATCTGGCGCAGGAGATGTCGCTGCTGCATACGATCCCGGAACAGGGAGTGGGGGATGAAGACGCGATAAAACGCGCCGAGGCCGAATTCGAAAGCATCGAGGAAACACTTTATTCGGTAAGATCAAAGCCCTTCGACATACCTGGACCGTGCCGCATTGTGGAGGCCTCGATCAGCGAAACCGGTTTCATCGATGCAGTGAAGGAGGCCAGGCAGCACATCCTTGATGGCGATATAATCCAGGTCGTTCTTTCAAGAAGGCTCAAACTGGACGCAAAGTGCGAGGCCTTCGACACCTATCGCAGGCTCAGGCGCATCAACCCTTCAACTTATATGTTTTATATGAAGATGGGGGATGTCACGCTCATAGGCTCATCTCCCGAAGTTATGGTCGAACTCAAGGGCGATGCCATAATGACCCTGCCGATTGCAGGTACAAGGCCCAGGGGCGTCAGTGAGGATGAAGATGAGAGGCTGGCGGTTGAACTGCTTGCGGACGAAAAAGAGCGCGCCGAACATCTGATGTTGCTCGATCTCGCAAGAAACGATGTCGGAAGGGTGGCCCGCCCCGGAACGGTCAAGGTGGATTACCAGTACAGAATTAAGCACTATTCACATGTCATGCACATCGTTTCCTGCGTCAAGGGCAGGAAACGCGATGACATGAGCAATGTCGACGTATTGAAGGCGTGTTTCCCTGCAGGTACTGTCTCGGGAGCGCCCAAGGTAAGGGCCATGGAGATCATTGACGAACTCGAAGGCATGTGCCGGGGACCCTATGCAGGTGCAGTGGGCTACCTGTCATACAACGGAAACATGGATACTGGCATAACGATACGGACAATATTCGTCAAAAACGGCGAATACTATCTGCAGGCAGGTGCAGGCATAGTCTGGGATTCGGTGCCTGAAAACGAACTAAGAGAGATTGAAAACAAACTGCGCGCATTGAGCACGGCGCTTGGAGGCATATCATGATCCTGATGATAGACAACTTTGATTCATTCACATTCAACATTGTTCAGGCTGCCGCCACGCTCGGCGAAGAAATCATCGTCAAACGCAATAATGCGGTTACGATCTCAGAAATCAGGGAAATGAAGCCCGGGGGTATAATCATTTCTCCGGGCCCCGGTGTGCCTAAATCAGCAGGGATTTCACTTGATGTCATTCGCAGCTTTTACGCGGACATTCCGATTTTCGGGGTATGTCTGGGGCATCAGTGCATATATGAGGCCTTCGGCGGACGTATCATTCACGCAAAAAGCGTTATGCACGGCAAGCTTTCCACGATAATGCACGACGGCTCAGGGCTCTTTGAAGGTCTGCCGCAAACCTTCAGGGCTGTCAGATACCATTCTCTGGCAGGAGACACCTCGACTCTTCCATCTGACCTGCGTGTGTGTGCCCTGTCGGACGACGGGGAGATCATGGGCATCGCACACAGGAATTATCCGGTATACGGGGTGCAATTTCATCCTGAATCGATTGCAACTGAAAGCGGGGTCGACATAATAAGGCGATTTGCGGAAACGACGCACAGGAGGGATTCATGAAGGACTACATTGAAAAACTGCTCTCAGGAAAAGACCTGAGAGAAGATGAAATCGAAACGGCGTTCGAACTGATAATGTCAGGAAGGGCCGATGATATAGAAATCGCCGCTTTACTTGTGGCTTTGAGAGCGAAGAAAGAAAGCCCTGAGGAAATAGCGGGCGCCGCAAAAGTAATGCGTTCAAAGGTCAACAGGGTCAATATCGGAATGGACGTGATAGATACATGCGGAACCGGCGGTGACGGGGCCAGGACATTCAACATCTCGACCGCGGTCGCATTCGTTCTGGCAGGGGCGGGACACAAGGTGGCTAAACACGGCAACCGTTCGGTGAGTTCGTCCTCGGGCAGTGCTGACTGTCTTGAGGCGCTTGGTGTTCCGATAAACCTGGGGCCTGATGAGGCAGCAAGGGCGATAAGCGAAAAAGGTTTTGCGTTCCTCTTTGCACCCAACTACCATCCGAGTATGAAGTATGCGATGCCGGCCAGAAAAAAGCTGGGCATAAGGACCATATTCAACGTGCTCGGGCCGCTTACAAACCCGGCATTTGCATCACATCAGGTGATAGGGGTTTTTTCAAAGGCCCTGGTTTCGCCGATTGCCGATGTCCTTAAGATGCTCGGATTAAAGGGAGCGATGGTTGTAAACAGCGGTATGGACGAAGTTTCGATTTCAGGGCCGACCGATTATGCGCTGCTGAAGGAAGACAAACTCGTTGCAGGGAGCGTATCCCCTGAAGACGCCGGTATTGCGAGATCACCGATAGACGCCCTTGTGGTGACAAATGCTGGTGAGTCTGCAAAAATCATTGAAGATGTGTTTGCAGGGAAGGTTGGCGGGCCATGCCTCGATGCGGTCCTTATTAATTCGGCAGCGGCATTTATCGTACTTGATGAGGCCGGTAATTTCAGGGAAGGGGTGGAAAAGGCCGGTGTCGTGATAAAAGAGGGCCGGGCGTTTGATGCCCTTAACAGGGCCAGGAGCCATTGAAATGATAGGTGTCATTTCGATGAGTACAGCGAGGAGAAATCTTTTAAACGAACGATAGATTTCTCCATGCCAAGTGGCATGTTCGAAATGACAATAATAAAAGGTGAATAAATGGATTTTTTAAAAAAAATGTACGGGCTTTCCAAGAAGAGGGCCGAAGCGCTTGAAGATATATTTGATATTCAGGATGTTCTTCCCATACGTCAGTTCGGGAAAGCCTTGAAGATAAAAGAAATGTCCGTGATAGCGGAGGTAAAGTATGCAACTCCCGCAGACGGGAGTCTGGGACTCAAGGAAAAACCCGGCGAACTTGCCGTTAAATACGAGAGGGCAGGGGCATCGGCGATATCCTGCCTGACCGAGCCGGAATATTTTAAGGGCAGCCTCGATTATCTCAAAGAGATCAGGTCATGTTCAGTCCTGCCGCTCATGATGAAAGATTTTATAACAGACAGGCGCCAGATAATGGCAGGCAGGAAGATGGGGGCGGACGCTTATCTGCTGATATCTGAAATGCTGACGTTTGATGAACTTAATTCTCTTTATACATTCGGGAAAAATCTGGGAATGGATGTGCTTGTCGAAGTGCACGGCGAAGAAGGGCTTGAAAAGGCGCTCTTAATTGATGCGGGAATAATCGGCGTCAACTGCAGGAATCTTTCCACACTCAAACTCGATTTGAATACACATGAAAGGATGTTCAGGCTGCTGCCTGAGGATTGCATAAAGGTGGCCGAAAGCGGCATCGATAACTCAGTAAGGCTGAAAGAGCTCGGCAACCTCGGTTATGATGCCGCGCTTATCGGCAGGGCAATGGCGAATGATGCGTCCATGAAGGAAGTGCTGTCATGTGGGTGAAGATATGCGGCTTCACGAGAAGGGATGACGCCATGGCCGCCGTCGAAATGGGAGCGGATGCTGTGGGGTTTGTCCTTGCGAAGAGAAGCAGGAAGTACGCCGATCCGTGTGAAATTTCCGGGTGGACGGCCGGCATTAAAAATGTCGAGAAAGTGGGAGTGTTCTATGACGAGAGTCCGCAGGAAATAATCGATATTGCAGTTAAGCTTGGGCTCGACACCATACAGATTCATACCGCTGTCACTAAAGAATATATACCCCTGTCGAATAAATACAGAATCATCGCGGCAATAAAAGACGTGGGATTGCTTCATTTCAAAAACGAAAGAACTGATGCCAACGACATACTGATTGAACTCCCGCAAAGCAAAGATGTTATAAAAAGATATATGCCGGTGAGGATTCTGATTGATCCCAGCATGGGCTTCGGTATCAGGGCGGAATGGAGGCCTTATCCGTTTCCCTTTCTTCTGGCGGGCGGCCTGACGCCGGATAATGTCCGGGAAGCCATCTCAAAGGCCGGACCGGCCGGTGTTGACGTGAGTTCAGGAGTCGAAATCTCACCGGGCATAAAAGACATTTCTCTTATTGAAAAATTCATTCTGGAGGCAAGATCATGAAAGGCTATTACGGAGAGTTTGGAGGTCAGTATGTGCCGGAGACATTGATACCGGCTCTTGTCGAGCTTGAAAAAGCGGTTGAGAAGAATTTTGCAGATGCCGGTTTCTGGGCCGAATTCGATGACCTTATGAAAGATTATGTCGGCAGGCCTTCGCCGCTTACATATGCGGGCAGGCTTTCTACGCATTTTGGCATCGAAGTCTGGCTTAAGCGCGAAGACCTCAACCACACCGGCTCGCACAAGATAAATAACGCCATCGGACAGATACTCCTTGCGAGGAGGATGGGGAAAAAGCGCGTAATAGCAGAGACAGGCGCGGGCCAGCACGGTGTTGCGACAGCCACGGTATGCGCGTTGTTCGGGATTGAATGCGCTGTCTACATGGGAACCGAGGACATCAGGCGCCAGAAGATGAATGTAGAGCGCATGAGACTCCTGGGAGCAGAGGTTGTGCCTGTAAGTGCAGGAACCGCAACGCTGAAGGATGCAACAAGCGAAGCGATACGCGACTGGGTGACCAATGTGGATGACACCTATTATCTGATCGGTTCTGCAATAGGCCCGCATCCTTACCCGATGATGGTAAAAAGATTTCAGGCGATAATCGGCGAGGAGGCGAGAAGGCAGATTCTTGAGAAAAAAGGCTCACTGCCGGATGCTGTTATTGCCTGCGTGGGCGGCGGCAGCAATGCGATAGGCATATTTGCAGGCTTTATGGATGACCCGGTGGAACTGATCGGGATCGAGGCATATGGCGACGGAAAGGACAAACACGGGGCAAGCATAAACTTCGGCACACCCGGTGTCCTGCACGGTGCTAAATTCTTTCTTCTGCAGGATGTGGACGGACAGGTGCTGGATACCCATTCTATTGCGGCAGGCCTGGACTATCCCGGTGCAGGGCCTGAGCACTGTTTCCTTTCGGTTGGCGGCAGGGCGAAATACATGCTCGTGACAGATAAAGAGGCGCTTGAAGGTTTCAGCCTGTTGAGCAGGCTGGAGGGAATTCTCCCTGCGCTGGAAAGTTCGCATGCGATTGCATACCTGAACAAATATGCAATAAATAATAAGGGCAAAACCGTAATCGTCAATCTTTCGGGAAGGGGTGACAAGGACCTTCACACAGTACTGGAGGCGGGAATATGACTATCAGCGAATCGATAAGGAACACAAAAAGGGCGGTTATTCCTTATGTCACGGCCGGGCTGCCTGACATTCAAACAACAGGTAAAATCATAAAGGCATTGTCAGATGCGGGTGCAGCAGCAATCGAAATTGGCATCCCCTTTTCAGACCCCATGGCGGATGGGCCCGTATTGCAGAAGGCTTCAAAGGCGGCTCTTGATGCAGGTTTTAGAATGGATGCGCTTTTTGAACACCTGCCGGAGTGGGCATCAAGCATAAGCACTCCGCTTATCATCATGAGCTATATTAATCCTCTGATGCGCAGAGGGCTTGAGATGGCGCTTACAAAACTCAAGGCCTCCGGCATTGCCGGTGTGATCATCCCTGACGAACCCTCCGATGCACAAGGGCTGTTCAAAACTACGCAGTCCTGCGGGCTTGACCTTATACGCCTGGTTGCCCCGACAACATCCGTTGATCGCAGGAAAGAAGTTGTCTCACAGTGCAGCGGATTTATATACGCAGTCTCTGTCAAGGGCGTGACAGGCGCGCGCAAGGCTCTGCCGGAAGAGGTGCAGACACAGGTGGCTCAGCTTAGAGAACTCTCGGATTTGCCGGTATGCGTAGGTTTCGGAGTTTCTTCAAAGAAGCAGGTTGACGATATGCTTCAGTTTGCAGACGGGGTGATTATGGGAAGCTATCTGATGGAAAGGATAATGGATTCAGATGATGCCGTGAGAACGGTGGGAGAACTGATAAAGGAATTTACCGGGATTTGATGTATTTTTGATGCCACATCATGAATACGAGCAGCAGCCAGATGCGGTCAACAGCGATGGAGCCTTTTTTCTGTCTGAACTCCTTAACTGTTTTCAATGCAATCTCAGGGTCGATATATTGCTGAGTTTTTAATGTGTCGGGATTGAGGTGGCTATCAATAAGGTTTTGCAGGTCATCATGAAGCCAGGAATAGACGGGAACGGCAAATCCCTGCTTGGGCCTGTTGAAAAGCTCATCAGGGATATATCTGCCAAGAAGTTTTTTCAGGATATATTTTGTCTGTCCGTTCCTGAACTTGTATTGAATGGGCAGTTTCAAGGCGAATTCGACAATCCTGTGATCGAGCATAGGCTCCCTGCCTTCTAGGCTTGTAAACATGGTCGCCCGGTCCACCTTTGTGAGAATATCATCAGGCAGGTAGTATTTCATGTCGCAAAGCATCATTGCTCCAAGCAGGTCTCTTTTAAAAGAATCGAGATTTGACCGGCAGACAGAATAGGAGCCGGTCATTTTTCTGATTTCATCAGGCAGCCAGTAAGCAAGCGCAAAAGGGTAGGCTGATGAAACGCCGCCCTGCCAGTTTTTAAGCACTGCCTGGAATTTTCTGAAGCGGTCCTTTATTGCAGGAAGCCTCAATTTGGGAAAGACCTGTGAGAGATTCGATACTGTATCAACTCCAAGGATTCCGATGATCTTTCCAGCCAGCCTCGGAATGGATGCAGGCAGTCCTGAGAGTGTTTTGCCCAGCCTTTTCATAACCCAATAGCGATGATAGCCACAGAAAAGCTCATCTCCACCGTCAGCAGATAAACTTACCTTCACGTGCCTTCTGGTTAACTGTGAGACTATTGTCGTGGGTATCCCTGAAATGTCGCCGAAAGGCTCATCATAGATTTCCGGCCAGAGAGGTAGAATTGTCCTTGCATGATTTGGTGTTACGATCTCCTGTGTATGAGTGGTTCCAAGATAATCCGCAATCATTCTTGCCCATGGGGATTCGTCATAGTTCTTTTCATTAAACCCTATGGTGAAAGTCTTTATGTCAGCTCCGCTGTGCTTTGCGAGGATAGCGGTGACGAGGGAAGAGTCAACGCCGCCTGAGAGAAATACACCGACTGGCACATCTGCTATGAGCCGCTTCTTGAAGGCGTCAATCATTATGTCTTCAAGCTCGTCTATATATGCTTCTTCGGTTAGAGGAGCTCTGGATTCTTCGAAAATCTCCATATCCCAGTATCGTTGATGTTCTATGTTCAATTCATGGGAAATTTTCAGAAAACATCCCGGTTCGAGTTTGTGCACGTCCTTGTAAATCGAGCGCGGAGCCGAGATATAGCCGTAATGGAAAAACTCGCCGAGGGAATCAGTATCAATATTCAGCCTGTCCGACAGTCCTGCATGGAGCGCCTTTAGCTCCGAGGCGAATGAAAAAACGCCACCGTTAGAATAGTAGAAAAGCGGTTTTACGCCTATCCTGTCTCTGAAAAGATAGAGTGCCTTTTCCAATGAATCCCAGACTGCGAACGCAAACATGCCGTTTAATCGCTTTACACAGCCAGGTCCCCATTTAATGAAGGCGTTCAAAACGACCTCAGTGTCTGATGAGCCGCGGAATGCTAGTTCACCGAGTTCAGCCCTTAATTCCCTGAAGTTGTATGTCTCGCCATTGTAGCAGATCGTGTAGCGGCCGTCCGTTGATGTCATCGGCTGATGGCCGGTCGGACTCAGATCGATTATTGAAAGACGCCTGTGACCGAGAGCGAGACCTTCCTCTTCATCAACATAAAGACCGGCATCATCCGGCCCGCCATTGCACATGATGTCGCGCATCCTGACGCAAAGACCCCCTAGATTATCTTTATCGGACGGATTCCAGATACCTGCTATGCGGCACATAGACTTATAATGTTATTCTAATAGTGATAAAAGCAATCTATATAAGAGGCTGAAGAATTTCTTCTGATATCCTTTTGGCTATTATATCCCATGAGTAGTATTTTTCAGCATATGCCCTTGCTTTGTGTCCCATTTTGGATACTAGTTTTGGGTTTTCGAGTAAATATTGCATGGCATTTTTAAGTTCTTCAACATTCCCCGGTTCAACAAGTATTCCAAACCCTGCTTCTTCAATTTCTTCCAGCCCTGGTATCCTGCTTGAAATGATTGGTTTGCCGCAAGCGGCATAGTCCCTGATTTTCAAGGGAGACAAAGCTTTGTTGTCACTCGAAGAACCTCTTGGCAGGAAAGGGGCCATACAGATTTGAATGCTGTTAATAAAATGATTGGTATCACTGTAAGGTATCTGTCCTGCAAAAAAAACATTACTGATGATATCATAATCATGAGCCAGTTTAACGCAATCAGCTTCTTGTGGGCCTGATCCTCCTATAATAAGAGTTGTCATAGGTTTATCTTTCAATAACAGAGTAAAGGATTTAATCAACCATTCTATACCCTGCCATTTTGCAATGTTGCCTATAAATCCAAAATGAAAGCAACTGGGATCGGCTACAGGCTTAAAATGGTCAATGTTCGTACCATTGCCAATCACAAATATTTTATTCCCGGTTACGTTCATAGAAATAAGGTATTCCCTGATTCCTTCGGAGACAGCCCTAATACTGTCGGATAATTTTGAAGCCCATTTTTGTATTGATTCACCAATTTGATATAGAAGCTTTGGCTTTCCGGAATCTTTTGCCTCAGGTCCAATCCAACCATTTTGTTCCGTAATTATCTTTATTTTATTCCTGAATATGAGTTTCGTAAGAATTATATAAATGCCTGTTACAATCCCAAGTCTAGAATAGATTATATCCGGTTTGTTTCTGATAATTGATTTTAAAAAAAACGGGTAAGCAAGTATACCCTTGATAAACATTTCATTATTGGTTTTTGCCTTTATAAATGTTTCATGGAATTCTATGTCATTATTCAGTAAATCTTTTATTACAGGTTCGTGCATTTTGGAAAGGTGATAAATCATAACATCATAATCGAGTCTTTTTAATCCATTCGAAATAGATGAAAAGTGGATAAGCTCCGCATCATGCTTTTCCATTGCAAAAGCTGCGAGCATAAGAACTTTATTCATGGCCGGAAGGTTTTTATTTTTGTTAAGAACCTTGCGAACTTATATGCTGACTTTAAATATAACAGATTAATTTTACAGAAGTCTTTATAGTTACTTATTGGAAGTTTCATGATCATATCTAATTCAGCTTGAGATATGCCCAGTTTTTTTATGACATATGAAGTGTCTTCTTCCTGCAGTCTTATATCATACGAGGGTTGATTCAACATTTGAATAGCTTCTTCCCTTGTGATGTTTCCAGAACAAATCAAGCTTGAAAAGTGCGCTTTTCTCTTGTCATATCCGAATTTTTGGGGCAGCCAGTATCCTTGATACCATCTGGTATATACAGACTCATGATGTTTCCCGCCATAATTTTTCCATCCGAGCTTGTTGGTCAATGTATTGATAGCCTCTTCCCTAGTGTAATCTAAATAATTTAATATGTTGATGAACCTGTTTCTCCATGAAAACAAATAGTAATCCAGGCTTGAAAGATGAGGAAAGGAATCAATTTTATTAATTCCGAATTTTTTCTGAACCTTTTTTATGTAGCGCCAGTCATAATGTCCCTGTGACCATGATGGTGGAAGATGAGATTCTGTTCTTGTATTAAGGCCCGTCACCACATGCTTTGCTCCTATTTCAGAAGCGGTTTTTAACATTCCGGACATAATCGCATGATCACTTGGGATTTCTGAATCTGGTGTTGAAGCTTTTAAAAATGACAACTGAATATCTCTGAATTCTTCCCAGTCAAGTACAATTGTATGAAGGTCAATATCCAGGATTTTACATGCATTTTCAATATTCTTAACTGCCAGTTCAGAATCCCATCCATTATCAACATGAACTGCAAGCGGTCTCAATCCGAGGTTCTTAACAATATATGCAACATATGTGCTGTCAACACCTCCACTCACGCCTATTACACAATCATATGGTTTATTTAACCCTTCGGATTTTAAATTTTTTACGATCTGTCCTATTTTATCTCGAGCTGCTTCCCCTGTTAAGACGTTCCTTTTTATAGACAAGTCATAATTATAACAGTGATTACATACACCATGAGCATCAAATCGTATATCAGGGTCTGTGGTATCCATTACACATTTTGTACAGATCTGATAGGCTCTATCCATGTACTCTCCTTAAAAAACTCATATTCCTGCTTCAAGAAATGCTTGTTGTAAATCTATCGGATCAGGGTAGCTGATCAAAACGCCTCGAAGAGGTCCCTGAAATACAAACATGCTGCCTGCAGCAGCAGCAGATGCACCATTTTTTACTGCATCTACAAGATGATTAATGTATCCTGCACCACCACAGGCTACTACCGGAATGCCAACTGAGCTGGTAACTCTTCTAATCAATTCCATATCATATCCCTGCATTGCGCCATCCTTATCAATGGAGTTTAAGAATATCTCGCCTGCACCAAGCTTTTCCATTTCTCTTGCAAAGGATATTGGATCTTTTCCTGTAGGCTTTGTTCCTGAATGCGTGAAAACTTCATACTTTCCTAATAAGCTCTTTTTTATATCCATAGATACAATAATGCTCTGGCTGCCCGCATAATTTGATGCAATACGGATGAATGAAGGGTTCTCAACGGCTGAAGAGTTTATTGCAACCTTTTCTATGCCTATATTCAACAGGGTTTTTACATCATCTAACGTCCGAATGCCGCCTCCATATCCAAGAGGCATAAAACATTCACTTGCAATTTCAGTCAGATAGGAGAAGAGGGGCGCACGCCCTTCAATTGTGGCTGTAATATCCAGAAGAAAGAGTTCATCCACTTCTTTGTCGTTGAATATCTTGACAATGTTGATTGGGTCTCCAAGATATTTGGGATTCTTGAACTTCTGTGTTTTAACCAGACCTCGTCCCTTGAGCAGCAGGCATGGAATAACGCGGGCTCTGAACATCAGAAAATCTCCACAAAATTTTTCAGCATCTGCATGCCGAACTTATGGCTTTTTTCAGGATGAAACTGTGCCCCTATTATATTTCCTTCAATGACCATGGACGCAAAATCGAAGCCATAATGTGAATGAGCAAGAGCATTGTTTTGATCTGCACATGCAACATAATAGGAATGGACAAAGTAAAACCGGCAGTCATGTTCCAGATTATTAAACAAGGGTGATTTCCTGCAGGGTTTAATCCAGTTCCAGCCCATATGTGGTATCTTGAGATTCTGATTATGCTCATTGAACTTGAATTTTATTGTCTCTGCATTCAGCCAGCCAAGACCTTGCAAGTGCCCTTCGTCGCTTCGTTTTGTAAATAGCTGCATTCCAAGACATAGACCAAGGATTGGTTTTCTCTCTTGAAGAACAACCTTATTCAATAATGGAACAAGTCCCCGTTCGGTTAAACCTTGCATGCCTTTGTCAAATGAACCAACACCTGGCAGGATAAGCTTATCGGCGTTTTCTATCATTGCAGCATCCGATGATGCAACGGCTTTTGCTCCTATTTTTTTTAACATGTTGAGGATGGAGCCGATATTGCCCATCCCGTAGTCAATAATAACTATCATTTTTTATTTTTGGTGCGAGCGAATTTCAGCCGTATGAATATCGGCATATAATGTTTTAACGCACGCAATAAAATTTAAATGGTTGGTATCAGCATGGCATTTTTCGAGCCACATTTGTTTTGAGCGTCTTTTTTTGTTTTCAAGGATTGGGGGATTGTCAATAATATTATAAATCGCGTCGGATATATCCGAAGGTGACGGGTTGGACTTTAACAATTGGCCATTGTCATTGGATACAATTTCAGATGTGCCTCCAACATCCGTGGCAATTATGGCCATTCCGCAGCTTAACGCCTCCTGGATTGCAACAGGACAACCTCCTTCCGTTTCACTCATATGCATGAAAAGGTCTACCGGATATTCTCTGTAAAACTGCATCAGATGCTGGATGGAAGTGTATCCGGGGAAAAAGCTTTTTACGTTTTCTGGCAGGATTTCTAAAGCCATTTTCTCAAGTTTGTCCTTAAGTGGTCCGATTCCGAAATGATGCCATTCAAACTTTTGTTCTGGCCTTTTTCGTGCGGCAAAGTCTATGCCCTTCAACAATAGATCGATTCGCTTGAGAGGGATAAGAACCGAACAGGAGACAATTCGAATAACTCCGTCAGTTGAAGAAACCGTAATAAATCCAGAATCCTCCACCCCCAGACGGGCCAGCTCACAACGTTTGGAGAACCATGGATAACGTTCCTTTATATATCTTACGCCTGCCTCAGAGGCACAGAAAAGGTGGTCAAGGGAGTTCAAGGTTTGTTCCCGTAATGGAATGAATGAGCCGATACTACGCTCTTCATATAAATCATGGCCATGTGCACGTGAGATCAAGGTGATTTGTGGTAATGACTCTTCAACAAGCCCGATGCCCGTCGTGCTTGCCTCAAACCAGTACGTATAGAAAATACAATCGGCGGGGTCTAATTTATTTCGTGAAAGAAAAGAAACAAGCCATGACCGTGTCATTATTGCCTTTCCGGAAAAAACAATCAGGCGCTTCAATAAGGGTGCCGAAATCAGAGCTGATGGATGCTTTACAATCTCCTTATAGAGAAGCTTGGAGAAAAGACCTGCAATAAGGATTCTGATCTTGCCGGATATCGATTCAAAGCAATATGAATAGGTTTCATCTATAACAACCCCATGTGGAACTGCAGCTTTCGTTCCTTTGCATATGCCGGGGATGATAAAAACTTTGTCGAAATTATCCACAAGATGCTTTATCTCAGGGTCAAGAAACGTTTGCTCCATTCCTATGGAATATGGATATGATGCTGTGAACAATACGATATTCAGAATAATCCTGCTTTCTTCAAATAGCTTTTTTGGGAAGAAATTTGATGAGATTATAAATAACCGGTTTTAATTTTCTGAATGCGAAATGCAGCAGTTGTGAAACTTTGTTAAGCTCGAGCTTCAATCTGGCCGGGTTACTGAAAGACGGATAAAGTTCGATTGATTTTTTATATTGCATATCCGCAAAAGAATGCCATTTTCTGTTAGTAGCCATTGTGTCTGCAAGCCATGAATATGCTCTCGCCAGATCACGAGGCCTGGTACTCATTTGATGTTCGGTAAACAGAGCAGACATTCCAATCTGTTCGAATATGTTCAAGTAGGTGATGAATTTCTCCTTTTCATGTACGAGAATTGTTTTGCTGCATTGATTCGGATGTACTCTTTCCTTTGTGAGCTTTTCAGCCAAATGTCCAATGTCATAATGACTGAGGATGCGAAACCACATTTCCACATCCTGCGTTGTCTTAAGCCGTTCGTTGAAAAGGCCCACAATATCAAAGCATGATCGCTCAACCATAATCGTACAGCCGCCTATATACATTCTTCCAAACAGTTCTTTAATAGATTGCGGCTTCGGATACCATGGTGTTTCAACTTCCCGAAGGATGGAACCTGTTTCATTAATTTCATAATAATCCGTGTAACTTGCCTTGAATTGGGGATGTGATTCCATGTAAGCCACTTGTTTTTCCAGTTTTTCAGACAACCAAAGATCATCATGGCTTAACCAGGCAAAATATTTGCCCTTCATTTCTTTAATACCAAGGTTTAATGCGCTGGCTACCCCTCCGTTTTCTTTATGAAAACCCCTGATTTTATCGCCATAAGATTGAATTATTTCCCATGTCTTGTCGGTTGAGCCGTCGTCAATAACCAGGATTTCATAATCACTGAATGTCTGAGCCAGTGCGCTGTCAATTGCTTCACGTAGGAAGTTGGTACCGTTATAAACAGGTATTATTACACTTACCAGAGGATTCATTTTAATTCTTGTGGAGGTATCCCAGTATTATTTTAAGTACGGTATCGCTGACATTTTCAATGAGGTATTCGGGTGGGGCATCCCACTTTCCATTTGATTCAAGGGCGATTTTTACACAATTAATTACTGTATCAGTATCGGCCCCGCTCAAAATGTTGCAGCCACGTTCAATGGTTTCCGGACGTTCCGTAACATCACGTATCGTTACATTCGGTATGCCGAATATCGCGCATTCCTCCTGAACTGTTCCGCTATCAGTAAGGACACATATGGCATTACGCTCAAGTGTGATGAAATCGAAAAAGCCGAAAGGTTCCATAAAGCAGACTTTTGGATTATTTATTGAAAATGTTGATCTCTGCATACGTGATCTGGTCCTCGGGTGAGTGCTCACAATAACGGGCAGTTTATATTTTTTCTGCAGAAGATCAAAAGACTTGATCAGGCTGTATAATCGATCTTCAATATCCACATTCTCTGACCTGTGCATGGTTACCAGGAAATACTTTTTGGACTGAAGTTTAATCTCTTTGAGAATACCGGACTTGATAATGTCACTATCATAATATCTGATTACTTCATAAATTGGATTGCCAGTTACATATATGCGCTCCGCCTTGATCCCTTCACGTAGAAGATTCTGGCGGCTTCTTTCGGTATATGGCATGAGTATGTCGCTGGCATGATCGATTATACGGCGATTCACCTCTTCAGGAACCCGGTCATCATAGCATCTGTTGCCTGCTTCCATATGATAAACCGGTATTCCAATGCGTTTGGCAGTAATCGCAGCAAGGGCACTGTTGGTATCGCCGAGAATTAACACTTTATCAGGCTTTTCCGATATAAGTATCTTCTCGCTCTCTGAGATTATTTTCCCTATTTGTTCCCCAAAAGTATTCCCACGGATCCCTAGATAGTAATTGGGGGTGCGAACTTTAAGTTGTTTGATGAACAGATCACTTAATCCTGGATCAAAATTCTGACCGGTATGGACTACAACATGTTCGCAAGCATGGTCGAGCTTCTTCATTACCAGGCTTAAACGGATAATCTCTGGCCGGGTTCCAAATATTGTAAGTATCTTCATGGCTATGACCTCATCAAGGCTGATGGTTCTGACTTAGGATAATGCCAACTCATAAATTGATTCTTTTGGTAAAATTCCTACATTTTTTTAAGTAATACTTGCAATAGTTATTAATTTTTCGGTGCAATGGGTAATTAATACTTAATATATAATCTAACAAGGGTTTGTTCTCTTTTATGAACCTTTTTGACACAATGTCATTTTCTTTCTTTTTAACATGAAATACTTTAATAACACCCGGGATAATCCTAGATAAATCAATTGAAAGATCTTCATTTGTAATTAGGATAATTGAATTCTTTAAATTAAAGCCTTTAATAAAACTAACTAATTCTTTTGCATCGTTATACCAATAATCAATTTCGCTATTCTCAATGTAACGAATAAAAAGAGTGGGTTCCTGTATGCGTTTGAAAAACCTCACTATTCGCTTCAAATATTTTTCTGATACTGTTGTAACCTGGTTTTTTATTTCATCTTCATGGTTAAAATCATGATAGAAATCGAACTTATATTTTTCATGCTCAACAATATATGGATACATGGTGTTTCTTGATAGCAAACTTTCATGAAATAGATCCTGAAAGTTATTCTTTAATAATGTATTTACTGTAACGATATCTGTAATAACCCAATCAAAAGGATCACTTGCATCTCTTCTTCCTATGCTTTCCAATTCAAGTGCAACATCACAAAAATAACCAAGCGAAATAATATGCTCGTATTTTTTCTTAATTTTTTTCAAAATGTATACTCAGATAAACCTTGGGAAGATGAATACCCTTGACTTAAAAAAGAATGCTGAACAAAGTTCGAAAGTATTCTTGTGCAAAAAACATAATCTCAAAAACATAAGGCTTTTTATCCTGTAATTCAGCCATTTCTTGGCTTTTCTGAGAGGAGGGATCACCTTAATAGTTCTCTTCTTTTTTGCAGGTTTTCTTCAACCATCAAATATAAGTACCTTCTCGCTCTCTGAGATTATTTTCCCTATTTGTTCCCCAAAAGTATTCCCACGGATCCCTAGATAGTAATTGGGGGTGCGAACTTTAAGTTGTTTGATGAACAGATCACTTAATCCTGGATCAAAATTCTGACCGGTATGGACTACAACATGTTCGCAAGCATGGTCGAGCTTCTTCATTACCAGGCTTAAACGGATAATCTCTGGCCGGGTTCCAAATATTGTAAGTATCTTCATGGCTATGACCTCATCCAGAATGCTGTAGGTTCAGACATTGGATAATGCTGACGCATTGTATGGTATTCGGGGATTGCCCTGCATACCCGTTCAGGATATTTGAGCATCATATAATTGCCAGGCCATAAGATTTTAAAACGTGAATTGAACGCCAGGAATGCCTGAAGCAGATACTGCTCGTTCCAGTAAAGCTGGCTGTCGAAATATACACGAGGGTAACGTTTTGGAAGGCTTATATCATGAATGTGAACAAGAACTCCCGGTGCGAGACGCGGTAGTATCTCCAAATATTCATATTCAACATCATTGCCTGATCGAAAAACATGGCTCGAATCTATAAAAAGAATGTCGTTGGCTTCAAGCGAAGTGAAGATGCTCATGTCCATATCCTGTAATTTGGTTTCCATCAATCTCGACAGGCCCGGTACACCCTTTTCCAGAATGCTTTGAGGATAAGGGTCGATTGCAGTATAATCTACTGGCAATCCGGTTTCCCTTTTGTTTTCCAGGCAGGCAACACCACCGAGGAAGGTCGAATTTCCCGCGCCGATTTCAAGTATGCGTCTTGGTTTGAAATGGCGGATCATTGTGTAGTATACATGGGCGTCTATTGCCATATAGGAGCCATTGATAAGATAAAACAGTTTGGAATCAGCGGGTTTTTCAATAGAGAATTTACTGCGGAATTCATCAAGATAGATTGGTAATACGTTGTCAAGAAATTGCAACGCCTCAATGTCATTCATGTCGAGGCCTGCAAGATCAGAGACTGTAACCCAGTAATCCTGTTTAATATCATCAATATCAGGGATTGGCAGGTAGAAGTGCTTTCGTAAAAGATGAAAACCCTGTCTTGAAAAAACTTCATGATATGGATTTCCCGGAATATAGGCGATGCACATAGCAAAAATTCTTGCGAGAGGAGAACACAACAAATTTATAAATGTATCTATCAGTCTGTAATTCAACCATTTTTGTGCTTTCCTGAAAAAAGACTTCATCTTAGAAGTTCCTCTTCTTCGGGTTTTATATCTTTTCCAAATAAACCTTGTTTCTTTAGAAGGTTCTTAAGTTCTTTTATAGTTATGAGATTGTTCATAGAGCTGAATTCTTCATTCAGAGGAGACACTCCTTCACCCTTTGTTATTAATTCAGGAAGAATCGGCAGGATTGAATAGAACCTTCCCCTTTCAACGGTACGATGGCATTCCTCTTCTGAAATCAATATCTCGTGAATTTTTTCTCCTGGACGGATACCTGTTATAACAGTCTTGATCGGCTTGTTTCCAATAAGGACAGCTGCAATATCAACAACCTTGGCAGATGGAGCTCTGGGAATATATGTTTCACCTTTCCCGGCATTCTTTATTGCTTCGAAAATAGTATCGACCGCCTGGTTGAGGCTAAGCAGAAATCGTGTCATGTCCGTTGTGGTGATTGTAACAGGCCCTTTGTTCCTGATCTGTTCCAGGAACAGGGGGATCACTGAGCCTCTAGATGCAAGGACATTGCCGTATCTAACGCATATGAATCTTGTTTTGGGGCAGTCAATATTTGCGCACAGAAAAACCCGTTCCTGCAATGCTTTGGTCATTCCCATTACGTTTACGGGTTTGCAGGCCTTGTCTGTCGAGATGCCTACTACAGTTTCAACCGTCAGTCGGTGTTCTCTGATTGCGCGTACAATATTTTCAGGTCCGCCGATGTTTGTCCTTACTGCCTCATATGGGAAATATTCGCATGCAGGAACCTGTTTGAGAGCTGCAGCATTGAAAACAATGTCGACGTTGCTGAGAACCGAAGCAATACTGTGAAAGTCACGGACATCTCCGATCCTGAATTCGAGAAGCTGCTTGAAGTTATTGTAAATTATCTCATCCGTTGCGGCATGGTAATTAAGATATTCGATACGCATTGCATGCTGCTTGGCTTCATCCCTCGAAAATACGATAATTTTTTCAGGTTTGCCCATTTCACCTGTCAACAGACGATGAACAAGAACATGGCCAAGAGAGCCTGTTCCTCCGGTTACTAAAATGCGTTTGCCTTCAAGCGGTTTTTTTATCATGGAATCGGTTTCCTCCCTTGTTCGTATTGCGGCCATTCTTTTGCCAGGCTGTCAATCATTGTATTCCAATCAGGTGCCAGCCATCCGGTGGTTCTATTGAAAAGTGATCCGTCAAGGCTTCTGTCGCAATAATAATCTTCATCCGGTTCGATAGTTATATCATACCAGTTCAGGGCATCCCTCAGCCCCATTAAAAGATCATATTTTGAAATTGGCCTGCTGGCCACGTTATATATTCCAGAGAGGCTAGGCGTTTTCTCGAGTATACAGCCGATCAAATCAGCCATAACCGAAGTGGAAACTCCTGTATAAATTGCATGCTTAAAGCCTTTTATTGTCTTTCCTCTCTGAAGTGCAAACCATACAAGCAGGCTTAATCCGGGTTTGAGTTCCCATCCGATGATCGACGAGCGAAGTGTCAAACAGCCTGGCCTGTCGAGTTCTCCCAGGAGCTTTGTGCGACCGTAAATATCTGTGGGATCAGGTATATCCTTTTCTGAATAGTTGCCTTTGATTCCCGAGAAAACGCAATCGGTCGACATATGGATAAGCCGAGTACTGATGCTTTCACAAATGTCAGCCAGTTGATGAGGGAACAACGCATTTATTTTAATTGACTGAATGGTATCCTTCGCTTCGCTGCGTTGTTTTACAATGCCGATACAATTTATTACTGCATTGGGCTTAATCTTAGTAAGAGATTTTTCAAGATGTTCAATATCCGATGTGGCGATGTTTCCAAGAATATGTTCAGAGTCCAACAACGGAAAGAAATTATTGTGATTAAAAGGATCGGGGTTATTTCGGAAAGAGATGAACGTTTCAAAATTGCCATTAAGCCTCTGATAAACTTTGTGCCCAAGCATGCCATTTCCGCCAAGGATTAGAATTTTCATGAATGATTCCTTTTTTTTACCTTGGTAAAAATATCTTCATACATTGCAATTACTTTTGGTTTTATTACTGAAATATCAAGCCGTTCTCTGGCTGTCTGATAATTAATCAGGGCTGCTTTATCAACAAGTTCATCATCAGTAACAGCATGACGAATTTTATCGGCAATTTGCTCAGGGTCTTCTGGCGGTACAATGAAACCTGTTTTACCATGGGCAATCCATTCATCAGCGCTGGAGGTGTTAGATTGAATTGGGAATGTCCCCATGATCATGGATTCCAGCAATGAAGTACTTATCGCATCGGAGATGCTTAAGCCCAGGTAAATCCTGGCCTGTCCGAAAAGATTTAACATTTCATAATGAGAACATAGGGGGATTATCTCTACATTAATCCCTGTGTCATTATGAAGAATTTCCGCAGCTACTTTGACTGTTTCATCTTTCGAGGCTGAATAAATTACTACCCGATATCCTTTTAATGAATCTGCACTTAGTGCGATAGCCCGTAATCCGACTAAAGCACGGCCGAATAAACCCTGATATCCTTTAAGTAAAATTATTCTGCGTTTTGAAGTTGGCTTAACTTGAACAAGAGTATTTATAAGATTTAAATCATAACCTCCTGCATTGGGCAATACGGGCAATATATGGCCATTAAACCCAAAGGATTGCGCTAGTTCCACATCTCTTTGACATTCACAGGAATAGTAATCACAAGCAGAAAGAAGTTCTTTTATTTGATTCTTATGTTGAGTCATACGGCCAAATAAGTATATGTCGCTTCCCCAATTTGTTGCGATCCATAGTGGAAACTTGCCCTTTATTTTCTTTTTTGCATCCAGGGTTAAATAACCAGCGGATTGGAATTCCAGAGAATGAATAATATCTGGACGTAGTTTCTTTATCAAACGTTGAAGCTGTATTTTCCGATAATCAGGATATATTTTTTTTAAAATATACCTACCTGCATTTGATATGAAGTTAGATAAAATAGGGATACCTTTATATCTCAATAATGGTTTATAAAGTCTTTGTTTATATGAATAAAAAGAGTGATGTATGGTAACATTTTTGATATCCGGGTGTACTTCTCCATGATCTTGACTGGGAAAGAGGTGCACATCCCAACCCTTTTCCGTTATCTGGTTTATCCATCTTGCAGTATGGATGCTGTTGGACATGGCAATGAAGAGGATTTTCATGGCTCAATTCTTCTTTCGAGGGAAAACAGATCTCTGAATTGACCCTGCGCCTTATCAGGGTGAAAATCCTTCAAGGCTCTGCTGATTGCATTAAGAGACTGCCTTCTTCTTAATTCAGGATTTAATATTATTTCCATGATTGTTTCTTTTAGCTTTTCCGGATCATTGTTGTCTACAATGGTACCACAATCGTATGTATTGAAATACCAGGACACGAAAGAATCAGATGGTGCATGAGCAAGAATGGGGCGTCCACTTGCAAGATATTCACCCAATTTTCCCGGAGCGGATGTGCGGATTACTTCCGGAATGTCTGAATCAAATGCCAGAGGAAGGAAAAGGATGTCTGCTCTTTTTTGAATATCCATGATTTTCAGATGATCTGTGTGGGGATGAAAAAATATGTTTTGTCCAGTTATGCCTTTTTCTTCGAGGCCTGTTTGATGTTGAGAAGAGTAGATATGAAAGCGAATATCTTTTCGTTCTATCTTTTCAAGAGCTGAAACAAGATTCATGAAGGAGTCGAAGTTTGCGTGATATACAGCCCCGGTATAAGCTATATTGATTTCACCTTTCTTTGCAGGCCATGAGATACTTGTTTCAGGATTAAAGTGTTCCAGTGAGCATACATTATGAATTAAAACAGGGTGTGAATCATATCTGCGTTCATATTCGATTTTCAGAAACTCGTTTGGCACGATTATCTGTTTTGAATACCTGAAGGCAATTAACGCTATAGCGCGAGCGAATTTCCTTCGCCAGCCTGTCCATTGAAACACATAATCATCGAAGATATATGCATAAAAGGGTATTTGGGCCATTATGCTTAAAACAAATGCCATGGGGATGTCATATAAATCTCCTGAACATGCAATTATGGCATCAATTCTATGGTCGGTCAGAAATTTGTATGTATTCCATATTGACGCAATAGCGTTGCGATATCTGACAAATCTGCTTCCATATCTGAAACGCCAGATATTCTTTTTTTCTCCAAATCCTTTTCGAGCGGATATTTGGTAAAAAAGGGGCTGAAGATGTTCAGAAGCGTTATTAGAATAAATTTCGGAATAGTCGTTTCTGGACATAAGACAATAGCAACTGGGGTCTATACCATCCAGAATACGAGACATGATTATTGCCTGACCTGATGGCGAAGGCGGGAGAATATGTGAAATAAGAACAAATTTATTCAATACTATTCCACCTGAATCATTTTATTTGCCAATATAATATTTCAATATTCTTGAATATATTAACATTTCTAATTTCTAAAGTATTCTTCTAAAGCATGATTATACTTTTCTGAAATGGCAGCAAAACTCAAATAAACTCCTTCTGAGTTTATTCAGTGTTAATATCAGGTAAGTAAAAATACTAATCCTGGGAGGGATTTTTGTATTCATCTTTTTATCAATAATTTCTATAAGTACTTTTTCATATTCTCTGATCTTATTACCCGGATTTCCCATCGAGCTTTCAATTTGTTCCCTGCAAAGATCTCCCATCCGGATTCGGTAAACATGATCATCGAGCAACATCGATAATGTATCGTTGAACTTATCAAAGTCACCGCGTCTGACAACTAACTCTGGAATAGAGACGAACTCGTCGGCAACAGACCAGTCGGTCTGATCGTAATTTTGCATGTAATTATTCTCGAAAGATACGAATGGGATGCCCAATGACATGGCATCAATCAGAACATGCCCTCCGCCGGAAGGATAGGTATCGACCAAAACGTCTGCCAAACAGAGAATATTCAGACAGTCATCTCTCCAACCCAGGAGCAAGATCCTTTTAGACAATGCCGGGGTTAACAGTGTTTCAAGAAAGGGAAGTTGCTCTAATGAGACACCGAACACCACGTAATATAAATCAGGATATTTTAATAGAATTTCCAATATAGCTTTCCAAAAGTTTATGTTTTCGAACTTTACATATCTACCGCCACTCATAATTACACGGCATTCCTCAGGAATATTGAAATCACTTTTCCTGTATGGGGAAATTGATTTTCTCGTGGGTAGATCGAGCCCAATCTTTATGAGTGACCCATCACATGGTATATCGATCAACGGATGCTTCGACCATGAGATACCCCAGTCCATATCTGGAGAAGCAAATTGTTGAGGGGGTCCTTGAATGAGTCCAACGATCAACGGAGCCGGCTGAAGCGATGCGATAAAGTAATGCTCGAAATCAGCAAGAATTGCACTTGTGATAAGAATATCGGGCTGATAATCATAAATCTGTGATGCTACAGCCCGTAATCTTTTGAGTTGATCAGAACCGTTTGGCGATATGACAACATCACATCCATAACCTCTTAATTGACTAATCGTTTGCAGCGCATGTTTTGAGTCGTACACAGTTTCCTGAGGGTCAGGTATAAAAAAGGTGATATCAAAGCAATCTTTATGGTGATACTTGGCAAGCATGTAATTAATCTTGACTAGTACTGAATTTGAATGCAATGCGCCGAACATCAGATAGGCAAGCCGAATTTTGCGGTCAGACAGAGGTTCTTTTCTAATAAAACCACCAAGTTTCCATGGCGCAGCCATCTTCTTTATACAATCTAGTATATCAAAGTCATAGCGATATTGGTCCAGTTTAAGATAAGTTGCATAAGCATATTGCCATTGATTAAAGCATGTCAATGCAGCTGCAACGTTGCCTTTTTCAGCTTCTGCCAATCCTAACGATTTATAAGCAGAGCGAATCGCCTCAATATCAGATAATGCTGCATGGATTTCAATATAAAGCTGAAGAATTTCGGGAGAGAATTCCGATAGCATCCATGACCTTCTTATAAATACACCTGCCTGCGTAAAGTTGCCAATATCGGCAAAAGCTTCGGCAAGTTTAAAGTTGACTTCGCAGCGTTTTTTCTTATCGGAGGAGCAGAGGTAGGGAAGTAATTCAATGAAAGAAACAGCCTCACCTTTGTGAATGCTTTTTATAAGACTTTCGAAATCCATCTTTTGGCCTCACCTAATATCCACCTGATTCATCTTCGCCCGATTCCACTTTCGCTTTGTTTCCAGATCTTGTTATACAATCTCTGTTGTGGAACCAAATTGCCTGTGCTTTGCGCTGTTTTTCAGGCAATGCAAATCATACCATAGATAGAATTGTTCAAACCGCCATAGCTTACAGAATTAAAAGAGCCAGGCTCATAATTAGTGTAAAAACACGGATCCGTCTGCTGCTGCGGACTGGACTTTGTGACCTGTATAGAATGTATATCAAAATGATTTACGGTGAAGTAGTCGAAAAACAATGTGGGCGAAAACATGTAAAAGCCGTGATCAACGAAATTTGATGTCGGACAAGAGATCAACACTCTGCCGTTTTCCTTTAACATGTTGAATATGTTATTTAATGCATTAGGTATATGAAATACATGTTCGAGCGTTCCATGATCCATAATGAAATCGAAACGGTTATTCAATTCTGGCGGGTGTTCAGTGGCATTCAAGTCAAACAAAATCGACGCCCCTTCGAATTCAGAATAATCCAATATAATGACTTCCTTGAAACCAAGGCTCTTGAATAGACTTTCCCCGGATAAAAAATTATTCTCATGGCCCCATGCACTTTGTGAGATTTGCAGTTCCACCAATGGGTCAATATCTATTTTATAATAAGCACAAAGGACCCTGAATTGATCAGCTGCAAAATAAACATCTGGATAACCCAGGCACAACAACGAACCATAAAAAGGCCTCTGATTGGCTTCCTTGAGAAGAGGTACGATATTTCCTTTGACAAACCCCATAACTCCCCCGTTAATGAATTACTTGTTTCGTCATTAGGGCCAGAACCTCTTTAAGTGTGCTAGAGACATATTTTACTTCATTATCAGACATATCCGGATAAATTGGCAAAGAGATAGTCCTGTTGCCAATGTTATTAGCCACGGGAAAATCTTCAGATTTATATCCAAATTTCTTTTTGAAATAGGTTAAGTTGTGGATCGCCCTATAATTGACTGCACAACCAATCCCCTGCTCTTGCAGATGATGCATGATTTCATCCCTGGAAAACTTTTCCGGTAAAAGGATAGTAAACAGGTGATGGCCACTCTTTTCATCCTTTTGAGGCGCTTCTATAAAATCAAGTCCCTCAATATCTTGAAGCAGTTTACGGTAAAGCATTTCCAGGTCATATCTTTTCTGTAAATTTTCATCAAGCCTGTTGATCTGGTTTATAAGAAGGGCTGCCTGAATATCGTCCATATTGTATTTCCATCCCATCATCTCCATATCCCAATGTTCATACTTCTTGGTATAACGTGATGAAGCATTTCTTGAAATGCCATGATGACGGGCAGACCGGTACCAATTTGCCTCATCAGCACTCCGGCAGATCAACGCTCCTCCTTCCCCGCAGGTGATATTTTTCGTCGCATAAAAGGAAAAACAAGCGGCGTTGCTGAGCTGTCCCGGTCGGATACCGTCACGTACACCTTCTATGCAATGAGCTGAATCTTCAATTAAAATAAGATGATGTTTCTGTGCTAGCTTTGCGAATCCCTTCATATCAACCATCCGCCCATAGAGATGAACAGGAAGAATTGCTTTGGTTTTTTCTGTTATTACTGCCTCTGCGGCTTCTGGAAGAAGTAGGCCGCTTTTCGGACAGACATCGGCAAATACCGGCGTAGCGCCAGCCTGCATGATGGCCGTGGCGGTTGCGACAAAAGTCATCGGCGTCGTGATAACTTCATCTCCCGGTCCGATTCCATTCCTGAGAAGAGCGAGATGCAAAGCGCCTGTACAACTACTTGTACCAACGGCCTCGTCAATGTCCATGTATTCAGCGAATGCCTTTTCGAATCTAGCTGTCATAGGACCTGTGGTCAGGAAAATCGAATGTAAAACTTCTGTGGCTGTTATGATGTCTGATTCATTGATGTTGTGTCTGAAAAACTCGACCTTCATTTCAGTGCAACTCCCTTTTTCCGCTCTTCGTAATGATTGGCACAGCCCTCATCCATAGTTGTTTTTCCCACCAGGGGCGGTTCTCACGATACCATTCAATGGTCCTCTCTAATCCATTTTCCCATGAAACCTCCGGCTGCCATTCCAGAACGCGACGAATCTTGGAGATATCACCGGTATGGCGGAATACCTGTCCCGGCCTGTCACCAACATATCTGATAACAGACTCGTCCTTACACATAAGCTTAACGACATCCTGAGCGATGGATAAAATGGAACGGTGCTGCTCGGAGGCTACATTGAAAACCTCTCCCCTCACTTTTTCGATGTCAGCGTGCATAACCTTATCAATGGCCCGGCAGGTGTCTTCTACAAAGATGAAATCCCTTGCTGCGCTACCATCCCCATGTACCCTTATCGGTTCCTGCAAGATGCAGCTCGTGATGAATCTCGGCACTGCTTTCTCAAGATGCTGGTAAGGCCCATAATTGTTGAAGGGGCGAATGATGATGAAGGGAAGTTCATAGGTAGCCCAATAGGAGTAGACTAGCCTGTCCGCGCCCGCTTTTGCTGCAGCGTAAGGGCTCATAGGCATTAACGGGTCTTCCTCGCCCATCTTTTCGCTCCGGGCAGTACCATAAACCTCCGATGTCGAAATATGGATGAAGCGCTCCACCTGGTTTTTGTATTTCAAGACGGCATTCGCAATGGTTTGTGTTCCAAGGACGTCGGTTTCAAAAAAGATATAATTGTCGTAAATTGAGCGGGTGACATGTGTCTCAGCAGCAAAGTGAATAACCACATCTGACTGACTGACCAGTGTATCTACGAGTTCGCCATTCTTGACATTTCCGTACCAGAAAGAGAGTCTATCTCCTGTATCCTCGTTGATATTTACGGGAAGGTTCTCAATGCATCCAGCATAGGTCAACGCATCGAGGACGATAATTTTGTAATCAGGGTAGTTATTGTAAAGATACCTGACGAAATTGCTGCCAATAAATCCTGCGCCACCTGTGACCAAAACAGTTTTATTCACAATGATATTCTCCTTTGAAATTTCCCGTAATAATCCCAAGACTCTCTGTCCCATGGTTGAATAGAAGATCAATTACAGATAAGTTGGGCGTAAAATCACCGTAAAGTTGACGATATGATGGATGATGGTAGTTCTGGAATTCCACTTTGATTCCACTTGCCAGAAAATCCCGCTCGTCGATGTATTTTTTTCCGGATGCCCCTTCATAAAAGACATCTGCGCCGAAAATCTCACAGATTCTTATCAACCTTTCGATTCTAGTTCCCTGAACGCCTAACGTTGATGATCTGACAATTTTTTTATGGCTTAGCCCCAAGCATTCAGCCAGGATATTTATAAAATGCATATCGATGTCTATGAGATATTCCCAGTCACGCCCATATGTTTCTTCAAAAACACCGATGTACTCTTTAAAATGATGTGCCTTTGAATAATTTTGCCTGATTGCGGCAAGATGCTTTTTTCTCCAATTCGTTTTGTTGTTAATACTGACATCTGTAATCAGGGGTTTCTGGCTGAACTTCAGCAATACGGGAACAGTCAGCCATTGGATCCCATTAGCAGTCTTAATCCTGTTCCGATTCCGCCATCCTTCCTTGTCATAATGAACATCATCATAGATGACAAATACATCACTTCGGTAAAGCTGTTCGAAAAAGCCAAGCCAGGGCAAATAGCCCGGTTGGAGGATGCCAATAACCATGGTCTATTTTATGCCCCGATCGTCATCGACAACATAGCCCTCAGTATCGTGGACACTGAGCCCCTCAACCTTCCTTTGTCGGCCCCTCTCAGCATTATCGATGATTTTCCAATAGTTGTGTTTCCAGGAACGGTATTTCCAATCGGGACAATTCTTACACAGTTCAATGTCTGACCCTCTGCCACTCAGATGTTTTTGACGATACAGTTCAAAGCCTTCCCCATGCCAGATTTCCTCAATGGACTTTTCATGGATATTCCCCATATCAGTAACAGCAGCAATATCGAAACCGCACACCATGATTTTACCTCTTGAATCAATATTCAATCTTTCGAAAATGAAGGGACAGGGAATTTGCTCTTCTGGCGGCAGATAGGGCGTTGGATCGGCTGATTTTGACGGATCATTGATGCCCCATGTCAAATATTTACGCTTTTGAAAATTATCAACGATGGGTCCCCAGAATCTCTCAACGGCATCAATATCTACACCTGCCTGATTGACACCACTGGCAATGATTTTTGTTTCGCTCTTCAACCGGTTGCGGATATCGACCATTTTATTTACATTTAAAACAAGAGTTTCCCATTTCAATCCTTTTCTGACCTGGCTGTAAGTCTTTTTATCAGCGGCATCAACGCTGAATTCAATCATATCTGTGTTAGCCTCCAATAGCCTGCTGATGCTCTTTTCGGTGAAACGTGATCCGTTAGTGATCAAACCAACCTTTGCACCGGCTTTTTTTGCATATTCAATCAATTCAACTGCCTGTGGATGAAGCATAGGCTCTCCACCACCTGAAATTCTTACCCAAGCCCCGTATTTGCCACACTGATCAGCAATAATCTTAAAGGTCTTCTCATGCATGAAAGGCTGGTCCAGATAATCAGACCGGATATTAGAATTGGTATATGGACAGTTTGGACACTTGGCGTTGCAAACATATGTGAACGAAAGGACACACATCATGGGAAAATCAAGGGCTGTGGATCTTATTCCGTATGATTTTTCAGTGTGCTCTATATTCTTAAAGTTTTTCATTTATGATCAACTTTAAAGAGTTCTTTTCTGAAAACAAATCCATTCATAATTTGGTCCTTGTATGTCTTGGTCAAACTTTCACTCATCTTAAAACCATTTTTTAGGAATGCCCGTTGGGCAACAACATTGTTGAATAGTACCCATGCCCATACCTCCCTAACCCCTCTGTCTTTTGCTACATTCTCTATGATAGAGAGGAGTTTACTTCCCAGGCCCTGATGTCTGATTCTCGAAAAGAAGGCAATCTCGCCTTTGCGGTTTATAAAAAGAATGACAACACCAACGAGCAAGTTGTCACGCACGATACATCTGACTTCTATATCTTCTCTCTTAATCCATTTCCTGGTTTCCGAAATATTGACAGGGTTTGTGACGAGAAGATCACAGTATTGATTCCTTAATTGAACATATTGCTCTATGAAATTTGTCTCTTCCTTTAGATTAACAATGTGGTCATCATCAACCAAAATAGGTCTCCCACCAGACTTGAAACATCATCAAATTCCAGATATTGACAGCGTTAGAACGTTTACCGGCATAATACTCATCAGTTATATTTCGAATCACGTCGCCATTAAAAAAACCATGTCTTGAAATTCTGTTATCGGAAAGGATATCAATACTATAATCCCTAAGCTTGTCCATCATCCAGTCAAAGATCGGCAGGACAAAGCCCTCTTTTGGTCTTTTGGTGATACCCTCAGGAATCAACGGTTCTACTGTACGTTTCAGGATGTCTTTGACATTGCCATTGCGGATCTTCATCCGTCCCGGAATGGTTGCAGCCAATTCAACGAGACGGTAATCCAGGAACGGTGATCTTACTTCCACTGAATGGGCCATTGACAAAAAATCCACAAAAGCCAGCACCTGATCAGGAAGCTGTGTATTCCACTCCATTTCCAGCATGCGGTTTAGGGGATCTCGCGAGGTTAAAGCGTTGAAGTTGCCCTTGAAAAGGGCATGTGTACTTACATCGTTAAGCCGTGCCTTAAACACAGGAGACAGGAAACAATTTTTTTCATCATCTGTAAAGACTCCAAGAGTGTAACGCCATGTTGCTTCGTCTCCTCCTGATTTCTCATGAAGATTCTGCAAAAACTTGAGGTCGCAGGGTTTGAAGAGATTCCTTTCTTTCTCAGTCAATGTGTTGTTTTTTACTTTATCATACAATTGGTTGAAGTAATACATTGATTGCGCCGACCGGTGCGACAGATAACTTCCGAATAATTCATCGGCAGCATCACCGGATAGGGCAACTTTTACGTGCTTCGAGATTAACTTGGAGAGGAAGAAAGTAGAAATAGTACCCGAGAAAGGTTGGTCAAAGGCAGAGATTACCTTATCGATGTCGTCGCGCAGTTCACGCCAGGACATTATATATTCATGATGATCTGTCTTGAATGCCTGAGATACCATGCGGGCATAGTATAAATCGGCTTCCTTGTTTTTAAGTTCATCTTCGTATCCCAGGGAAAAGGTCTTTACTGGGTGATCGGAATAACGGGTCATGAGTGCGACAATCACACTCGAATCTACTCCGCCGCTTAGATAGGCCCCGAAGGGGACATCGCTGATCATCCTCAACTTCGTTGCGTCTTCGAGCAATTCCACGATTTTTTTCTGAATGTCTGCTTCATCGGACGTTTCCGTATCCTGGAAACTGATTGTCCACCATTTCTTTTTTGTCAATTGCCCTCGGCTGAAAATGAGCATCTCCCCAGGTAGAAGGGTCTCGATACCCCGAAACGCAGTGAGGGGCGCTGGGATATTCTTAAGAGTAAAATAGTGGTAAATTGCCTCATGGTTTATTTCACGCTGATAGTCTGGATGCTTGAGGATGGCCTTGATTTCGGAACCAAAGAGAAGTTTGCCATTGGTGATTGTATAAAAGAGGGGCTTGACCCCCATTCGATCCCGGACCAGGAGAAGTTTCTCTTCCATCTGATCCCACAAAGCTAGTGCGAACATGCCATTGATCTTATGTGGAAAGGCATTCCCATAAGTTTCATAGAGGTGAACAATCACTTCCGAATCTGAGTGATCGGTGTAGAAACAGTGTCCCTTAGCTTCAAGGTCTTTTCTCAATGTCTGAAAGTTGTAAATCTCTCCATTGAAAATGGCCCATAGATTCCGATCCTCATTGTGAATCGGTTGATGTCCAGTGGCCGGATCGATAATGCTAAGCCGCCGCATGCCGAGATTGATCTCCCCATTGGCATAATAACCATCATCATCAGGCCCTCGATGGAAGATGGCATCCGTCATCCTCTTCAAGGTGAATTCATCGTTTCTTCCAGTAAATCCGCAGATTCCGCACATATTATTTTATCGTTGAATAGTAATCCGCCCTTGCCGATTGCCAATCCCGGCAGTTTCGGCAATTAGAGGGGAGTTCATCGAAACGGGACGATTCATGGAGTTGTCTGAGTTCACGCAATGCCCCGTTCCATACATCTCTGATTGACTCTTGATTGATATCACCAGCGATAAACCTGGCGTCAAGGTCTACAGCGCAGGTCACCACTTTTCCCGTATCAGTGATCGACATGGTTTGCATAGCCCAGTAACATGGCCAGCGATCTTTATTATCCAGGATAAGATTGGGGGCTTCAATCATACCGGCCCAGCTGACCTTGGGACGGATCTTCACCGTAGTGCCCTGTTCAGTCCAGTACTCGACAAATCCTTCTTTTTCTGACGAATTGATGTCCATCTCTACAAATTGGACAAATATCTCCGGCTTAGCAGTATTCAGATCTTTTTTAAGACGGATCAAACCTCGGACATTATCGACAGTTTTTTCATAGTTTCCGCCAACCCTTATTTTTGAATAGGTTTCTGGGTGAAAGGCGTCAATGCCGATATAAATTGCATCCAGTCCAGCATCAATCAAACTTTTTGCAGCTTTTTCATCAAGGAGATTGGCATTGGAGTTGAGGACCACATCAGTTAGGCCTTTCTGCTTAGCATAGGTGATCATTTCAAAAATAGATGGTTTTCTTCTTTTCAACAATAAGGCTTCGCCGAAAAAGACCATCCAGACCCTGACATCTTTGTCCACTTCCGCAATCTCATCAATAATCTTTGTAAAAGTGGGCCACGCCATTACACCTTTTTTACGGGTCATCTCTGGATGAACGCACATGGAACAACGCAGGTTGCAGAAACTTATTGTGTCGATCAGAATTACCTTAGGGAATAACCCTGTATCAGACAGTCGACCTTGAGCGATCTGCGAGTGATATATTCTATTATTCATATTATTAATTCAGAGTCTGGTAACTACTTCAACTCTTTTTGAATATTCGTTTTATACTAGTCCATGGACGAAATATATTGGTGTGTTCGGATGCCATTGAATGATTTGTTGAACTACTGGCCTCACCCATTCTTTTTTCTAACCGTTCTAATGAGGCGAGGTTGGAGCTATACCAAGATGTTTCTCCGCAGTAGTATTCATCCTCCATTTTCTTTTTTTTGCACAAGTAACCATTAATTACACATTTGTAGCCGTCTGTCTCGTCATGAAGGTACGATCTTTCAGAAACGATATCGAAAAAGAGGTTTAAGAATTGCTTGTACTGATCAACGGCAAACCAAGTGGTCATAAGAGCATTTTGACCAAATAAATCTTTAAATGTTTTGATGGGAAACCAAGCATAGGCTTCTGTGTCAACAAAAACGTTTCTTTCTATATAAATATACCCATCTCTTGATAACGATGTGTAGATCTTCTCAATCGCCCTTCTTAAATCTGGGAACAGATAGTCAACACCACATACTAGGACAAATTCAACAAAACCTTCTCTTACAAATGCTTCCTCTAGGGAAGTGGGAATAACTGTTAAATCAGGCAAATTCTTTTTAGTTAATAAAGCAACTTCCTCGGATGGCTCAAATAAAACATATTTAGAATTAGGTAATAATTTATGCAAAGACATAGCCAACCAACCTGGACCCGGTCCAATCTCCAATATTGTTTTTGGTTGAATATTTTCCAAAAATTCAGACAGGTAAGATGCCAAGCTAGATATTCTTTTTTGAAATATAGATCCATCACCCCAAGAATATTTATCATAAACAAGTTTATTTAGCTCAGGAATTACCGGATTTTTATAAACTAATCCGCATTTTTTACAAATCACAATTTTTTGGAAATTGCAAAAACTACCATCAGCTAAAAATGCAGGTGTCAAAATTTCCGAATCATAGCTGCCACACATGTGACAGGAGAAAAATAATGATTTCATTTTAGCCTCTTGTTATTGTTAATTTGACCATTCTAGAACGGGTGCAAATAACCCCATTCTTTTTTCCAACCAAAGTGGAGACTCACTTAATCCTCCTTTGATTTCAAAAAAAATGGTCGGATTTTTCATGCTTGGTACAAAAAAATTCTCTTTGTGTAAAAGAATGCCATGTATCTCAATTTTATAAACGCCCTCATTGAATGTGTGTTTAGGGATCCTGCATTTCAGGTTATTAATACCAACTTTTATTTTCGGCCATAAATCCGGATGCCCGTCAAAGAACATAGAGCCGAAAAGGAAGGTCTCTGTGTCGGTGAAAATGCCGATACCAAAATAAAGCGCCGGATCTAGTTTTCCGATTTCACCTACAATATTTACCCACAGGTCATGGTCATTTCGAATCGGCATCTTTAAGATTTTTTGACCATCTTCATCTGTAAAGTAAAATTCCAGCGGTTTGAAATAATCATTGTCAAATTCATCAGTGCCTGGGTTTTCCCAATAGCAGGGAATATCATTTGAATCATGGCTGTAAGCATAGTCTTTTATAACAGATAAAACATTGTCACTTCTTATGCTGATCTGGCCATCTTTCAACAAAATTGCTGATAAACAAAGTTGTTCAATTGCACCCATATTATGGCTTACGAAAAACACTGTTCTTCCCTCTTTTGCTACATCTCCCATCTTTCCTAAGCATTTTTTCTGGAAAGCAGCATCTCCCACTGCCAGCACTTCATCGACCAGCAGTATCTCCGGTTCAAGGTGGGCAGCTACGGCAAAGGCAAGACGGACATACATACCACTAGAATAGAATTTTACGGGTGTATCAAGAAACTTTTCAACTTCTGCAAAATTAACAATTTCATCGAATTTTTTCTCAATCTCAGCTTTTCTCATTCCTAGAATTGCCCCATTGAGATATATGTTTTCGCGGCCTGTAAGCTCGGGGTGAAATCCTGTTCCAACTTCAAGAAGAGATCCTACCCTTCCATGCAGTTCGACCTTGCCTGATGTCGGTTCTGTTATCCGGGACAGGATTTTTAATAGAGTGCTTTTGCCAGTACCGTTACGTCCGATAATACCAACTACTTCACCGGGCTGAATTTCAAAAGAAACATCTTTCAAAGCCCATATAGTATTATCAGTTTGATTCTTAATATCCTCTTCAAATTTTGTAAGACTGCGAAGGCGTTTCAGATTCCTGGCAGGGGCGGTTAAAGTGTTTATGATGATTTCACGGAAGGAATTGTTAGATACTTGCTTTGAACCGAGACGATAAATCTTGGATAGATTTTCAACTTTGATTACTGGTTTCATTTAATTTAGATAATATCAGCGAAATAGCGCTCGGACTGTTTGAAATATTGAACGCCGATAAAAAACATAAGAATGCTGGCAATGGCCGATATTCCAACCATTGTCCATGGAAAGGGCGTTCGGCCCAGGATAGCTGATCGAAATCCTTCAATAATTCCGCACATGGGATTTAAGGAATAAATAAGTCTGTATTTTTCCGGTATCATGGATGACGGATAAATGACGGGAGATGCGAACATCCATAACTGCATCAACAATGGTATTGTATATTGGATGTCTCTGTACTTTGCATTAAGCGCCGATAGTATCATGCCGACTCCCAGAATCGTCATAAGCATTATTAATACCAGCAGAGGGCACAGCAATAATGTTATTGTCGGTGTGATGCTGAAGTAAAGCATCATAAGTAACAAAAAGATAAAAGCTATGAAGTAATCAAGTAAACCCGAAACAACTGGAGTAACCGGAATTATTAGGCGTGGAAAATATACTTTTGAAATCAAGTTGCTTTCGGCCACAACACTATTGCCTGACTGATTTATAGCAGATGAGAAGTAAGTCCAGGCGATCATCGCCGTAAAATTGAAAATAGGATAGGGAATTCCATCTGAAGGTATTTTCGCTAATTTTCCAAAGAAAAGAGAGAATACGACCATCATAAAAAATGGTTGTATGACAGCCCAAAGCCCTCCCAAGACAGTTTGTTTGTATTTGACCTTGATGTTTCGAGCAACCAGGAAAAAAAGCAAATCACGATAATTGTAAAGCTCCCTGAAATTTATGGACTGAAGTCCTTTTCTGGGTTTGATAACCATAAAGGGCAGTTTGTCCAGTGTCTTTTCAGAGACTTTCATCTATTTTAATGCTCCGCCATTCCCGGTGAGGGGAATGATTTTAGAAATGTACAATAAATTTTTTTCATCATTTAATTTTGCTATTCAAATCCTGAAAAAAGATCGATTGAATTAGCGTCTATAGAGCTTTATCGGCCAACTGATTATATAAATGAATATATTTTATTGCAATTATCGGCCACGAAACATTTTCATTAATTTCCGTTCCTGAGTCAAGTGTGCAGGAACCATTCAATGATTTTATGATGGCATCGGAAAGTTCATTGAAATCGCCTTTTTTGAACAGGCTCTTTTCATTAACAAACGGTCTGTTTGCATCGATATCGGTGACAACAGGGACAAGTCCGGCGGCAAGCGCTTCAAGCAGTGAGACCGATGTGCCGTCTGCAAGAGAAGTGGAGACATAGATCTTTGCCTTTTCCATGTAGGATGGGATTTCACTGTTGTCGATTTTGCCCGTGAATGTGATTTTGTCAGAAACGCCAAGTTCGGTAGCCAGATTCTGCAAATGAACGTCCAGGGACCCGCCGCCGATGATTATAAATTTTGCCGCTGGCTCCTGTTTAAGAACAAGCGGAACAGCCCTGATAAGTGTTTCCACATCGTAGATGGGCTCTAGACTCCTGGTTGATATAACGGTTTTGGAATCAGGGGCTGAGTTTATCTCAAAGAACCTGTCATCAACACCGGAAGATACTGTCTCTGCGCCTGCCAATGCCCTGTTGGATTTCATGCTTTCGGAGACAACGGTTATTATATCAGACAGCCATGCAGAGAGCTTGAATAACGGTTTTATCAGGCGATTTTCCGCTATTCGGTAATCCATTCCTCTGACCGAATTGATCACCGGCCGGCCGGTCAGTTTTCCAGTGGCGGCTGCAATTAATCCTGTCGGGACTATCCAGTTGCCATGGATGATATCAGGCTTTTCCCTGATGATGAGCCTTAACGCTGCAATGAACCCGGTGATCATGTAGATGACCATTGCAAATTTCGGAACCCTGCCGCTCTGCCCGAGAGGCTTTTCGCCGCTTGGATACCAGAAGCGGTGGATGGGTATGCCTTCATCCATTTCAAAGAAAGGGCTTCTTCTGAAAACCCTGGGGCAGAGAACGGCGATATCCAGCCCCTCTTTCTTAAGCGCAAGGCAGAGCTTTTTGATGAATATACCGCGGTATGAGCCCGGATAATCGGGATAACCATTGGTCACCATGAGGATTTTCACAATAATGCTATGCCACACGAATGAACCATGCGCAAGCCGCAGGGGAATATTGTTAATTGTAATTCAGTATGATTGTATTACAAAGTTATTGACAAGCGATGCATCATTTATTAGCATTTTTTCTATCAGGATTAACTGTTTCTTAATTCAGGGTGGGGAGGATGAAATGTCTTTGCTTGATGCTTTATATACCGATGAACACAGGTTGTTTCGTGATGCAGTAAGAAAATATTTCGAAAAGGAAGTGACGCCTTACGCGGATGAATGGGAGAAAAACGGGATTGTCCCGAAAAAGGCGTGGAAGGACTTTGCCGCCCAGGGTTTCCTGTGTCCGTGGCTCCCTGAAGAATACGGCGGGACCGGGGCGGATTTTCTGTATTCATTTATCCTGGTTGAGGAAATGGCAAGGACGCACTGCGGCGGATTTTTCTTCCCCCTTCATTCAGATATAATAGTACCGTACATTTATGCTTTCGGCAACGATGAGCAGAAAGCGAAATGGCTCCCGGGATGCGCCTCGGGCGATATCATTACAGCGATTGCCATGACCGAGCCTAATGCCGGATCAGACCTTGCAAACATAAAAACAACAGCAATTAAAGACGGAGACAGCTATATCATCAACGGCCAGAAGACGTTCATTTCAAATGGCATCAACTGCGATCTGGTAATTGTTGCCGCAAAAACAGACCCCAAAGCCAATCCCCCCTATGCCGGGGTTTCGCTTATCGTTGTTGAAGATGGGACCCCAGGATTTGAGCGTGGCAGAAAGCTCGATAAAATAGGGCTCCATTCTCAGGATACGGTGGAGATGTCATTTTCCGACTGCCGTGTGCCGGTGGCAAACCTGCTCGGTCAGGAAGGCCAGGGGTTCTATTTCCTTATGCAGAAGCTCCAGCAGGAGCGCCTTGTATGTGCAATGGGTGCGCAGATCGGAGCAGAGGAATCACTCAGGCTCACAATTGATTTCTGCAAATCGCGTGAGGCTTTCGGCAGGCCGATAAGCCGTTTCCAGTACATTTCATTCGAACTTGCAAAGCTTGCTACCGAGGTCGAAATCGGCAGGACCTTCCTTGAAAGCCTCGTCATCGATCATATGGCGAAAAAGGATGTCGTAATGAAAGCCTCCATGGCCAAATACTGGATCTGCGAGATGCTGAACCGCGTAGTGGGCCAGTGCGTGCAGTTCCACGGGGGATACGGCTACATGGAGGAATATCCGATAGCCCGCGCCTTCAGGGATGCTCGCGTCCAGACCATCTATGCAGGCACATCCGAAATAATGCTGCTCATCATAAGCAGGCAGATGGGTTTATAAGACGATGCTCAAGGGGCTTAAAGTCCTTGATTTCAGTTATCTGCTGCCCGGCCCGCTGGCAACCGTTATGCTGGCCGACATGGGCGCAGAAGTCATGAAGGTTGAATCGCCTGTAAAGATTGATCTCGTAAGACTGGCGCCTCCATTCATAGATGAAAATTGTACGGTTTCATATCTGCATGCATACCTTAACAGAAATAAGAAATCATTGTCGCTCGATCTGAAAAAGCCCGCCGCATTAGAAATAATAAGGAAACTGATTGTAGAACAGAACTTCGACATAGTTGTTGAGCAGTTCAGGCCGGGTGTCATGACAAAGCTCGGACTTGGATATGAAGCGCTTAAAAAAATCAGGCCTGACATTATTTACTGCTCCATTACAGGCTATGGCCAGACCGGGCCATTAAGGAAAAGGGCGGGCCACGATATAAACTATCTGAGTCTCTCGGGCGTTATGGGCTATTCCGGAAACAAGGAAACCGGCCCTGCACTCATGGGCGTCCAGGTTGCCGATGTCACGGGTTCGCATGCAGCTGTCATAGGCATTTTGTCCGCAGTCATCGACAGGAAAAATTCAGGCAAGGGCCGTCATGTCGATATTTCCATGACAGACTGTATGTTCCCATTCCATGCCGTTACCGGCCTAAGGGGGTTATATGAAGATAAAGAGCCATGCTTCGGGAGCGACATATTAAACGGAGGCTCTTTATACGGTTTTTATGAAACGTCTGATGGGCGCTATCTTTCGTTCGGGGGTATTGAGCCGCAGTTTCTGACTGCGTTTTTAACTGAACTCGGGCTTGGCGATCTTATAGGCGGGATCATGACCGAAAGTGAAGTCGAAGAAATCAGCAAAAAGGTATCCGAAGTAATTCTGGGGAAACCTCTAGGCTACTGGAAAGAGCGCTTTGAAAAGATAGATGCCTGTGTTGAGCCGGTGCTCAGCGTGAATGAAGCTGTAAGAACTCCCCATGCAGCCGAGCGCGGGCTCATTGCTGATGTTCCTTCAAATTCAGGTGCAAAATGTCAGCAGCCTGCCCTGCCTATAAAATTCAGCGGTTTTGCCGCTCATTACAAATGGGCGGGATGCGAACTCGGCAGGGACAACGAATCAGTGCTGGCGTCTCTCGGTTTTACTAAAAAGGACATTAAAGAGTTAAGGGCCCTCGGGCTCTTCGGAATAGAAACATAATAAAAGGAGGATTGACATGGGAGGGATTGTTTCATTCGGCGGTTATATTCCACGCTATCGGATCACGAGGATGAATATCGTGCAGAACATGGCCTGGTATTTCCCCGTGATAATGGCAGTCGCAGGCGGAGAAAAGGCTGTCGCCAATTGGGATGAAGATGCCGTCAGCATGGCGGTCGCTGCAGGCTGGAACTGCATGGCGGGAAAGGACAGGAAAAAGATCGATTCGGTTTATCTGGCTTCGACGACACTGCCTTTTGCGGACAGGCTCAATGCAGGCATAGTCGCGGCAGCGCTCAATGTCCCGGAAAACGGAACAATGCATGCCGATTTCGGCGCATGCATAAAGGCGGGTACCACGGCCATGATTTCAGGCCTTGAAGCGATTGCGGCAGGCAAACGGGGCAATGTCCTGGTTGCAGCGTCTGATCTTCGAAGGACAAAGATGGCGACCATGCTCGAAATGTTCTACGGCGACGGTGCTGCAGCGGTTCTGCTTGGCAGTAAAGATGTCGCGGCAGAGTTCATCGACAGCTATTCCATAAGCTGCGACTTCATTGATCACTATAAAGGCTATGGAAAGGAATTCGACTACAACTGGGAAGAGAGATGGGTGCGCGACGAAGGCTACGGCAAAATTATTCCTGAAGCCATCAGGGCTTTCCTCAAGAAAACGAACCTTACGATAGGCGATTTCGCTAAAATAATCTATCCATGCTATTTTACGGGCACGCATAAGCAGATAGCAAAAGAGCTTGGCATCGAACCTGCCAGACTTGAGAGCAACCTTCATGACGGTATAGGCGATACGGGAACAGCCCATCCGCTTCTTATGCTTGTTGATGCTCTCGAAAATGCAAAACCGGGAGACAAGATACTTCTTGCGAGCTTCGGCCAGGGCTGTGACGTGCTCGGTTTTGCCGTAACGGATAAGATTACTGCATTAAAAGCCCCGAATGGAATCAGGGCCGCCGCTCAGCAGAAAGTCGATATAGGCAGCTACCAGAAATTCATAAAATTCAGGGACCTTATAGAAGCCGACCTCGGGATCAGGGGAGAAGCGAATCCGAACACTTCGCTTA
>CAYNVT010000006.1:44406-49066 GCA_964400685.1 uncultured Bacteriovoracaceae bacterium
GGTTCTGTGGCGCAAACACAAGATGATACTCGGCATGGAAGGAATGAAGTGCAAAAAATGCAGCACCGTGCAGTTCCCGCCACAGCCGATTTGCGTGAAGCCTGAATGCGAAGGCACGGATTTCGATCCTTATGAGTTTGCAGACAAGGAAGGCAGGATTGCGATGTTCACGGGAGACCTCCTTTCACCGTCGGTCGACCCACCTGCCGTCTACGGCATGGTCGAATTTAAAGGGGGCGGCAGGACAATGCTTGATTTCACTGACTGCAATTTGAACCAGCTTAAGGTCGGGATGAAGGCCAGCATGTCATTCAGACGAAGGTACACTGACAATATGAGAGGTTTCACGGGCTATTTCTGGAAGGCCGTACCTCAGGTTCAGAGTGAGGAGGTGTAAGATGGCAAGCGGGATAAGAGACAAGGTTGCCATTATTGGAATGGGCTGCACAAGATTCGGTGAGCGCTGGAACGAAAGTCCTGATGACCTCATGGTAGAGGCATTCGCCGAAGCAATCGCAGACGCCGGCATCGAAAAGAAGGATATTCAGGCGGCATGGTTTGCTTCATGTTTTGACGAGGCCAATATAGGCAAAAGCGCATTGCCTCTGTCAATGGCGCTCAGGCTGCCAAATATTGGGATAACGAGGGTTGAAAACTTCTGCGCCAGCGGAACCGAGGCATTCCGCGGCGCCGTATATGCGGTCGCATCAGGTGCATATGACATAGTCCTTGCACAGGGCGTTGAAAAGCTTAAAGACATCGGCTATGGCGGGCTTCCCGAGTTCAGTTCGGCAATGGGTCTGACAAACGCACTGTGGTTTCCGAACGTTACCGCACCGGGCAGCTTCGCAATGCTGGCGAGCAGTTATGCAGCTAAATACGTCCTGGATATGCAGGATATAAAACGCGCCATGGCGCACATTTCGGTCAAGAGTCATGCAAACGGGGCACTCAATCCCAAGGCGCATTTAAGGAAGGCTGTCACCGAGGATCAGGTGCTTGCATCACCCATGATAGCATATCCGCTGGGTCTGTTTGACTGCTGCGGGGTAAGCGACGGCAGCGCATGTGCAATCGTGACCACCCCTGAAATAGCGAAATCTCTGGGCAAAAAAGATATCGTTTCGGTAAAAGCGCTGCAGATTTCACTTTCAAACGGTACTGAAATCGCCTACGGCTGGGACGGCGCACACTTTGTAACGACTACCAAGGCCAGCAAGGATGCCTATGCCGAAGCGGGCATAAAGAATCCCCGCGAAGAACTCAGCATGATAGAGGTTCACGACTGTTTCTCGATCACCGAACTCGTAACAATGGAAGACCTTCATATATCCGAGCGCGGCAAAGGGCCCAAAGATGTTCTGGACGGGTTCTATGATGCAAACGGCAAGATCCCGTGCCAGATTGACGGAGGGCTCAAATGTTTCGGCCACCCGATAGGCGCATCAGGGCTTCGAATGATATATGAAATGTACTTGCAGCTTCTTGGTAGAGCAGGCCAGCGTCAGCTGAAAGACCCGAAACTGGGCCTGACCCAGAACCTGGGCGGTCTGCCTGTAATGAACGTCTGCTCGATCTCGATTCTGGGAAGGTATGAAAACTAGCTGATAAGCGAGAGAAGCTGTTAAGCAAAAAAAGCTGATGAGCTGATAAGTAAAAAAAGATTTTGACTCTGCTCAATAGCTCAACAGCTAACAGCTTAACAGCTGAATTTTTGGAGGTAACATGGCTGACAAAACCAAAGTCGGAAAGGAATATCCGCCTGTAGTATGGGAGGTGGAAAAGGGCAAGATCAGGGAGCTTGTAAGGGCGATAGGCGATCCCAATCCTGTTTATACCGACAGGGATGCGGCAATTGCGCAGGGTTACAAGGATGTACCGGCGAGCCCCACGTTTCTTACGGTCCCTGCCATGTGGTGCAACATACTGGCGACAGTTCTGCTGGATGCTTCTGTAAATGTCGCAATGGTGCTGCACGGTGAAGAGGAATATGAATATCTGACTGAAATCTATCCCGGTGATATCCTGACCGGAGTGCCTAAGCTGGCCTCGATTGAGGAAAAAGAGAGCAAGTCAGGCAGGATGATGCACATGGTGAGTATAGAGACCAGTTATACGAATCAGCGCGGCGAGAAGGCAGCCAAAGCCAGAACGCTGATAGTTGAGAGAATGTAGGGGGCATGTAATGGCGGTTTATTTCGAAGACATCAATATTGGCCAGGAGATGCCGAAGCTTGTAAAGGGGCCTTTGCAGAAGCTTCAGCATGTGATTTATGCAGGCGCATCCGGGGACTTCAACCCTCTTCACACGGACGACGATTTTGCAAAAATGGTAGGCATGAAGGACGGTGTAATCACGCACGGTATGTTCATAATGGGAATCATCGGGCAGGCAATAACCGACTGGGTGCCGAAGAAAGACCTCAAAAAGTTCGGCGTCAGGTTCATGGGTATGACAAGGCCCGGCAACACGATAACGGTAACAGGAAATGTTGTTGACAAAATAGCTGATGGAAATATTATTGTCTGTGAAGTTCAGGCCGCTGACGAATCAGGCGACATCAAGGCAACAGGCCGTTTCACAGCTATGTTTCCCAATAAGGGATAAAAAAAATGTCAGGAGGAAAGGCATGTCAAAAATCGATTTAACCGGAAGGGTAGCAATTGTAACCGGCGCAGGGGCCGGACTCGGCAGATGCCATGCGCTGGAGCTTGCAAAGCACGGTGCAAAACTCGTTGTAAATGACCTGGGCGGCTCACGTGACGGTCAGGGCGGCAGCCACACGGCGGCGGAACAGGTTTGCGCGGAAATAAAAGCGCTTGGCGGCGAGGCTGTTCCCAATTTCGACAGTGTTGCAACAGCCGCAGGCGGCGAAAATATAGTTAAAACCGCAGTAGATGCGTTCGGCAAGATAGACATAGTCGTGAACAACGCGGGGATACTTCGCGACAAGACTTTCGGAAAGATGGATGAGGAAAGCTGGGACCTGGTAAATGCAGTCCATCTGAGGGGCGCTTTCTGTGTCACCAAGCCCGCATTCAACATAATGAAGGAACAGGGCTATGGCAGGATTGTCATGACGACATCAGGCGCCGGTATTTTCGGCAACTTCGGACAGTCGAACTACGCTGCTGCGAAGTGCGGTATTGTGGGGCTGGCAAACGTACTGAAGCTGGAAGGTGCAAAGTACAATATCAAGACCAATGTAATCGCACCCATCGCTGCATCGCGGCTTACCGAGGACGTGATGCCTCCACAGTTTTTCGAGAAAATGAAGCCGGAATTCATTACAGCTCTTGTTGTTTACCTGTGCTCCGATCAGTGTCAGGATTCCGGTGCGATAATAAACTGCGCGGTCGGCTATTACAGCCGCTCTGCAATAATGACCGGCAAAGGTGTGATGCTCTCCGACGGCAAGAGAATCCCCGCGCCTGAAGAAATAATGGAGAACTGGGACAAGATAATGAATCTCGACGGCGCAAAGACACTCGGCCAGCTGAACGAGATCTTCGGCGAATTCGGCCAGCTTCTGCAGTAGATAACATCTTCATAAAAGTCAGCCCTCTGTGTAACCTGCAGAGGGCTGATTCTATTCCTGTGCTATAACGAGAATATCTGCTCGTAGGTATCTCTCTTCTTGATGTATTCTATCGAGCCGTTTTCCATGACAAGGACTCTTGATGGTCTTGGAAAAGAATTCGTGTTTGCGGCGAAGAACTGCGAATTATAGGCCCCGGTGTAGTGGATTATAAGGATTTCACCCTTCTTGGGTTTGTGCTGAAGCTCGATTTTGCATTTCGCCAGCATGTCGCTTGAAAAGCAAAGCTGCCCGGCAATGAATGTTTCATATGGCTGTTCATCGAATGTCTTCAATTCGGTGGCTATGGACCAGCGGTTGAACGGCATGCCGTTCATGGCTGCCGCAAAACTCGTCTCCCCGATGTTGACGGTCGTCATGTCATGCACGCCGCCGATTCTGCGGGTTCTGAGGACTTTTAAGAGCGTAACTCCGCTGTCCTCAACAATGCTGCGTCCCGGTTCAATTACAAGGACGGGTTCTCCAATTTCTTTAAGCGCAGAAACCGTGTTCACACTCCTGCCTTCAACGTTGATATTGCCGGTCAGTATGGTTCTCAGCATGTCTTCCTTTGCATGCTCGCAGTAATATTCCTTGCCGGAGAAGTTCAGCACCTTTTCCCCGCCTTTTTTCGAGACAGTGAACCCGCTCAACCAGCCGGCCCAAGTCCAGAGTGCGGAGTTGTCTCCTTCAAGAGATTTTGAGTACCCGAACCTGATTTTATCGAGTATATGCTCCCATTGCTCTTTCGTGAGATAGCTTACCGGGTATCCGCCGCCTATGTTGATCATGCTGCATTTGTGCCCCTGTGACTGCAGGGCTTTGCTCAATTCGACCATTTTGCCTGCGGCGAATAGGAAAGGCTCGGGCCTTGTAACCTGAGAGCCTATATGGACGTGAAATCCCATAAACCTGACATTGGCCGTTTTTTTAAGGATTTCAAAAAACTCGGGGTTAAAACCATTCTGATTACAGAGCCCTATGTGATTGATTCCCTCGAAAATTATTCCAACGGCGTGGCCAGTCAAATCTTTGTAACCGACACTTTGGGCCAAACCTACCTCGACACCAATTTTTACTTT
>CAYNVT010000006.1:49076-63587 GCA_964400685.1 uncultured Bacteriovoracaceae bacterium
TGTCCATGGTCCGGCAGTTGTAATCAGGGAATCAACAAGATTGTCTCCGTCGAGCCCGCTTATCCTGAGCATGACCCTGGGTGATTTCCCGATTGATGAGGCCATCTCCGATATCATCTGAAATTCGTCTATGTCATTTGCAATAATGAGCATGTCGCGAACGATGGCTGTTTTTATAAGGTCATCTGATTTGGCATTGCCGTTCACATCTATAAGTTCGGGTTTGATGCCGCCGTCAAGGGCGCATCTGGCCTCGTTGTCGGAGGCGACATCCGCACCGGCCCCTTCCTGGCTGATAATCCTGAATATTCCCGGATGAGTGCAGGCCTTGGCTGCATAGCGAATTTCAGCATTCTTATACAGCTCATTAAAAACCTGGTAGTACGCCCTGAGATTGCTTCTTATCTGCCCTGCATAATGGATATGCAGGGGCATGGCGTAGTACTGATCCCACCATGACACCGGGTAGCCCGCAACATATGCCTGGCTTTCAGAGAGGTTTACAAAGCCTGAGCTGCTGGTATAGTCCGGCCTGAAAAACTCGCTGTCGCGCTCTGCTGCTTCCACTGTGAAGATATCGGACCCTATAGCGCCTGCGGCAAGGGCTGCCGTGGCGGTGAGCTTGATAAAATCGCGGCGTTTCATTTCCATTACGGTCCATCCTATGAAATTATCTTAAAGTTACTCTTAGCAGAGTACGGATACTTTATTAGCATATCTCTATTTTTATTGGTAAGGAAACAATATACTTGCATATTGCATTTAAATTATAATATCTTGACAGTTGCTTATTTTAAGGCTGAAAATTTCAGGCCTAAGAACGATTTATATATGAGGTGCAGTTTATGAAAAAGTTTATCAGCGGGGAAAGTTTAGTTCTGGCATTGGTATTGTTCCTGGCGGTATTGGCGGGGTGCTCGAACAGCCCGTCCGACGATAAGGTATCCGACACCGGCATCAATACAGGGGAGCAGCCGGGAGACTCTGATACCGAAGCCCTTCTTCAGATAGAATCATATCTGTCACAGCTTCAATTTCCCGGAGATAGTGCAAATTCAGAACTGCTTAACAGCATAACCGTCAAGCTCGGCCTCATAAACATCGAGGATGAAGAACTTGTCGGTAACCTTGAATCTGAACTGAAAAGACTTATCGAAACCGAATACGAAACAGGCTCTGCCGGTTCTGCCAACCGCGTGCTGGCAAAATTTGAGAGCCTTCTCGATGAATCCCTTCTGCCGGACCCCGGTGAAGACGCCGAACCTGTTGCTGTTGAAGGTGTTGACCCTGATGCGGTAAGAGTCCTCGTATCTGACGGCATTACCAGAAAGGGTGCATTTGGTGCAGGCGGGGAAATAATCCCTTATGCTGTTGTCTATGCGCTCTCAAATGCCAAATCTGATAACGCTCTGGGTTATCTTCTCGCAAAAAAAGTGAAGGGAGCACTTGTTCAGTTTTCATATAAGAACCCGGAAATGGGCCTTCTCGCACGCTGGCGCAAACTTGGTGAACCCATTATTACCGACGGCAAAGGCATTGCTGTCCAGAAATGCCTGTCACCATATCTGAGCGAGACCTGTTTTCCGACGCCTCTTTTCCCTGAACAGAAAGATATACTGCTGAAGGCCGAGGTCATTTTGCCGGAAAAGACCATCACTGATGATAACGCATTCATCCGCGTGCTGAGCACATATGAGGACGGCAACCATGATGTGATACTTACAGACCATGACAACACCCTTCATGAAACAGGCGGGTCAAACACGCTGAACGACGTGATAGATGCCACCCATGTGCTGAAAAAAGAGTGGCCTTTGATGGACGCCTGCGTGGCCCGTGAGATCGAAGACTGGATGGAAGAGGGCAATGACCTGGTGATAGTCTCGGGGCTTCCTCATCAGCTCAGGGGCAAGGCCAGGGAGCAGATGACGCTTCATTTTGGAGACAGCCCCCGCAGGATTCCCATGATACTGGAAAAGGACACCCCGTATGATGACATGAGGGAATTCAAGGCCGGAACAATAAAAATCATTAAAAAACTTTATGGCGCATCGCATGTAAAGGCTATGGTAGGCGATACCGTAAGCCAGGACGGATACGGCTCATTGGCAAATGGTGTTTTCTATGCGCCATACAAGGTGAACTACAAGGCTGACCCGGACAGGCTAGACACGATAGGCTACGGGAAGATAGACCCCAATACGATTGCAATGGACTGGTCGGAAGTCATGGAAATGATAGAGACCGGAAGCATATCGAAAAAGAATTTCTGGATACGACATAACGCCTTTCTCAATATAGCCCACAGGGGTGGTGGAGAACTGGCACCCGAGGACACGCTTGTTGCTTACAGGAATGCGATTTCCGAAGGGGCTGACGCAATCGAGGGGGACTGCCACAGGACAAAGGACGGGATTATGGTTGTCTCCCATGACGCCACAGTCAACAGGTGCACTGACGGAACAGGTGCGATAGAAGACCTGACTTTCGCCGATATACGTGCTCTCGACGCCGGTTACCGGTATACAGCCGATGGTGGTGCGACATATCCGTTCAGGGGCAAAGGCATAAAGATACCTACGGTTGAAGAGGTCTTTCAGATGCTGACGACCGACCTTTCAGGCGTGCCCATGATCCTTGAGATAAAGACCGAAAACAACAGGGCCGAGGCGGTCAGGCTCGTGCTTGACCTGATTGTAAAATACGACGGCGGCACCGGAGACCTCATCAACAGGCTTCAAATGGGGGCGTTCAATCAGGAGGCGCTTGATTATATATATGAGATGGGAAAGGACCGAGGGATGGACCTCGTAAGATGCTATTCCACCGAAGGCGTGATAGAGTTTCTGACCAAACCCGTATCGACGCTGCTTGATCCCGGCTATGTTTCACCGGGTGATGTGCTGGCGCTGCCGTGGGCCCTTGTGACGCCATCGGTAATGAAGAAGGCCCGTGAGACAGGCACCAATGCAAACGTCTGGACAGTAAACGACAAATTCCATATGAAATGGCTCAAGAATGTCATGAAGGTTGACGGCATAATGACTGATAATCCGAAGCTGCTTACTGAAGTCATAAAAGAAGACGCTTCAAAGAAATAAAGGGAGGAAAGATGAAATATTTCACTGCCGAAGAGGCCAGGGAATTTGCCGGAAAATGGCTTCCCGCATGGACGGGCAACAACCCTGAACTGCTTGCCGGTTTTTATTCCGATGACGCCTTCTACCTTGACCCGGCAATCCCTCAGGGCATCAGGGGAAAAGAGGCCATGATAAAATATTTCACGAAGCTCCTAAACTTCAACCCGGACTGGGTCTGGACGCAGATAGAGGGTATTCCTTTAAAGGACGGCTTTCTGAACAAGTGGCTCGCGAAAATTCCGGCAGGCGATAAGGTGCTGGAGATTGTAGGCGTATGTTTTGTCCAGATAAATGAAGAGGGTAAAATCTACCGCAACGAGGTCTATTTCGACAGGTCGCCGCTTCTTGCCGAGCTTTCAAAACAGAAAACAAACAGTTAAGAATAGTCAGTAAAGGTCGAAAACGAGGCGGCTTTCATCCGGAAAGCCACCTTTCAACATCATCGAAAAATTTCTCCGGCTGGGCGAGTGTCACCATGTGGCCGGATTCCCTGTAGCGCGGGAAGTAAATCGAGCGCATGTCAGGAGTTTCTGTATATGGCAGAGAGCCGGGCTTGTAATAGACATTGATATATCCTTCGTCTGTTGCGTCGTCCCAGACGACGTCTTCCACCATGTCCGCATATTCCTTCATGGTGTCAGGCAATATGGCGGCATATATGACAAGGTCCAGATCACAGTTTGTAATGAATGTGCCGACAAGGGCCAGATTTTCGAGGAACAGTTCACCGTAGATTTCATCCATCGGGTCTATCGGATACCCGGCATTTATCGCCTCGTTGTCGTAGAATGTATTGTTGATGGCATCATTGCAGCCGACGACGTAAGCGTCCCACGGATTAAGCGGACCCAGCAGACTTTCGAGCGTATCTGTTGCTTCTTCCGGCCAGATTTCATCGCTCTGAAGGGCCTCGATCTTTATCTTTTTCCTTATTCTCATCCTTTCCGCTGCAGGCAGCCTCTCGAACCCTTCGCTCTCAAGGACTGTCAGCGTATCCAGGGACTCGCTTTCGATGTATCTGTATGCATCTTTTCTTGATGAAGGATTGAGAAACCATATCGACGACGCATCTCGTCTCCATATCTCGGAGAGGATTGGACCCCTGTCAACCATGCCCCTGTTGTAGTCCGATATGCCCATTGTATAGCCTTCATCCATGTCATACTGGTAGACGTCTCTTCTTGCCGTGCCCTCTACGAAATCGAGCGCATTGTCGAAGGCTCTGCAGTCCGGCCTTCCGCCGCACGGCGTGTAAGTCGTGCCGGTAGCTTGTGCTATATCGAATATTAAGGAACCCTCTTCTTCATATGCCTCACCTGCAAGTTCGTCCTGATAATGCCCTGTAATCAGCGGCTCGATCAGTATCTGGCTGCCGAACTGTGATGCAACGGCTTCAGGCGGGACGGTCAATCCCTTGTAAGAGGGATCGATCTTCTCGAAGTGTTTCTGTATTTTAGCTGCGAGCGCAGCGTCCCTGAATATCCTGCTCCCGTCGCTGTAATGTGTGTAAAACAATAGGAGATTGAGCATGACTTCGGCCCTCGTCCCGCCGTAGCTTTCCCCGACCAGCACTACCTGATTGTCCTGAATTTCCGGATGCTCTGCCATGAAGTGCAGCAGGACGCGCGTCACCTGAGCCGCGTCAATGAACGGGTTGAAGTTCTGCACACCGAACTCCGCTGTCCTCACATTCTTTTTATCTGCATGTTTTGTCAGGTTATATGAGAACCCGGTATCGGGCGCATCGATGTACAGCAGGTTGCCCAGCCGCGTGAAGCTGTAGGGGTTCGCCTTGATGCTGTCTGTGCGGTTTTTATCGATCGTAAAGGGCGCTGTATTAAGGCTCAAAAGACCTGTGCATGTGGCGCATCCCGGCCCGCCGTTGAAGAATACGAAAAGAGGTTTTGTGTCAGGGGATTCGTCAGCCGGGAAGAATGTATATGAAACCCGTATTCTCGAAGACGTATAGGATAAGGTCGGCCCGTAATTCTGAAAGCTGAAGTTTATGGGCTCGATCTCATAAAAACCGTTATTTTGTGTGACAGGCTGATTATCCGAGCTGTCACTGCATGCAGCCAGAAGAAGAGAAACCAGAACAATAATACAAAACAGTCTGATTCTTATCATTTGATATCTCCTGTTTTTCAAAAACAATCTAATGCCTGTACAGCCCGGAAAAGCTTATGCCGTTCATATGGGCATGTTTTCTCCCCAGAAACTCGATATGGTCCCAGTATCTGCTGTCCGATGCCTGCATTTCCCAGCCGGAAAGCATGTCCGGATAGTGCTGTTTCATGACCTTTTTAACGCCTTGCAGGCACGCCCCTCGCATGTTGAACGCCTCTATTGCAGTCTCATCGGCAATTCCTTTCAGTTTCTTCAACAGGGCTTCAACATCCGATATGCCCGGCAGATATGGGCTTATGAACGCCCATGTCCCGATGCCGCTGTCTTTAAGCTTTGCCAGCGCCGCAAGCCTTTTGGATGGCGGCGGGGCATACGGCTCGAAAAGTCTCGCTGACCTGTCGTCGGCAGTCATTATGCTTATGCCCACGCTTGCGCTTCTGAACCTTTTCAGGAGGTCGATGTCACGGGTCACCAGATCGGATTTGGTAAGTATCTCCACGTTCACGTCATGATCGAGCAGGATTTCAAGGAGCCTTCTGGTGATTTTGTATTTCGCCTCGGCGTACTGATACGCGTCAGTGACGCTGCTCAGCATGACGGTTCCGGTAACGGTTTTCCGCCTGAGCTCTTTTTCCAGCAGCTCGGGCGCATTGACTTTCACATCCAGGAACTTTCCCCAGGGCTCCGAATGGCCGGTGAACCTTCTCATGAACCTCGCATAGCAGTATACGCACGAATGCAGGCATCCCGTGTACGGGTTGATCACCCATGAAATTCCGGGGATGCCTGATCTGTTGAGAATCGAAGAGGCGGTCTTTTCATTGATAACCATGCTGTCGCAAGGATACCATAATTCAGCGGGTGAAACACCTTCTGAGTGAGTACGGGCCGAGTTATTTTCGCGCCTTGATTTGTCGCGCTTCGGACAGCATAGCTCCGACGTACGTCAATGTACGCCTGCGCGCCTCAACCCTTGCACTTCGCGCAATGCATCGAAAATTCCCTCGGCCTGAAATATTTGATAAACCTGATATCAAGAATGTTATTGAATTATGCCGGAAGGAGAGTCTATCCCCCTAATATCCATGGGAAAGCTTAATAATGTCGGCGGCTGCCTTTTAGTTATCAACCGCCATATATTATAAAGAGAATTCAGCGGCTCAAGAGCCGTCTTCGCTCATCAGGCGGCAGATAGCCTTTTTTGCGGTTCCAGGTGAAGTATATTACCAGTGCCGTTACAATGATGATACCGGTGACGATCAGCTCTCCACCATTAAGGCCAACCGGGCTTATAGGTGTGTAGATCAGAAGGTAGCAAGCCGAAAAAACAATGGCTGCCCAACCGACAAATTTCCCGACAGGGACGGTATACGGGCGCTTGAGATCGGGCCTCTTATACCTCAGACGAATGAACGCAATGGAGACCAGCAGCCAGACGACTACCAGGAAGAAAGAGAAGATGTTTACTATACCCATGTATACACCCTTGCTGGTTCCGAGAAGTGGGAATATGGAGCTGACAGCCAGAATGATAAGGATTGCGAGGTATGGCGTATTATAGCTATGATGGATTTTTGTCAGTCCTGACGGAAGAAATTTGGCACGAGAAAGCGCGAACAGCAGGCGGCTTCCTGCCAGATAGGCGGCATTCCAGGTGGTGAGCATTCCCAGAAGCGCTGCGAATGTTACAAAAATGCGCGCATACGGGGAATTGTTAAAGAGGATGTCAACCGCCTTGACCACCACCAGACCTTCACCGCCTCGGACATTGAGCGGGGCGGCAAATGACAAGCCGATAGTAATAATGGCATAGAAGAGCACTGAGCCCCATACGGTATACAGGACCAGCTTTCCCAGGGTCCTGGGAGAGATATCAGTATCCTCGGCAACCTGTGGAATGGCGTTGAAGCCGGCCAGAAAGCTGGGGACCATGAGCATGACGATCAGCAGTCCTTTTGCGTCACTGAAAAACGGTTTGGCATTTTCGATCTTGCCGAGGGTTATACCACTTCCAAAGAATAGTACAGCGGCAAGGAGCATAAGAAGCACGGCAATGATCTGGAAGATGCTGGAGAGCTGCACACCTCGATAGTTCAAGAAGGCGAAGATGGCGTTTACAGACAGTGCGATAATGATGAATGAGAGAAAAACCGGTTCACCGGCTATGGTATAGAGGTTTCCCCAACGGGGAACGGGTACCCCGAGTCCCTCGAGTATTATTGGAAAGGTCATGGTCTCGAAAACCACCAGGCCACCCCAGAGGGCAACAACACACCAGGCTGTTACTATTGCAGCCTTTTCGCCCAAGCCTTCGAAGACGAAAACAACGTCACCACCGGCCCTGGGGAAGGCGGCCGTCAATTCGGAATATACCAGAGCCAGGAGCGTACAGAGTGCGCCGCCGATTGCGAATGCAATAACGCCTCCCAGTGTCCCCGGGGCTGAACCCCACATGCCGGCGTAAATGACCCACGACCAGCCCACCACACATCCAATGCCAAGTGCTAACAAATCAAATCTTGACATAGACTTTTTAAATCCGGTGTCCTTGGAAACATCACCCATACTGCCCCCCCCTAATTTTTGTGGTTTATGCAGTGACTTAAGCCCAGATTACCCCTTCTGTGCGCAGCTGATTAATCTCATCGGTATTCATCCCCAGCATATCCTTAAGCATAGTCATAGTGTTTTCACCGAGGGCTGGGTCCTGCGGATTTTCACCGGGCGCGATGCCTGTCTCAGCGGTAAAGAACTTGATCGGGAGGTTGAAGGTTTTCACAGCGCCCATATGCTGATGATTGATGTCGACTACCGTGTTGCGGACCTTAAGGTGCGGGTCTTCGAGGAGTTCAGTCACGTCCTTGACGATTCCGCAGGGGATTCTGATATCTTGCAGGAAAGCAACTAGCTCATCAGCAGTCTGTGTATCTGTCCATTGTGAAAAAGCCGCATTGATGATCTTTAGATCGCGCGATTTGGCCTCAACCGCTTCCAAACCGTCGCCCTTGTATTTCTCGGCGATATCGTCGCGTCCGATACTGCGGAATATCTTGTCAAATTTGTCTCCCCCGATACTGCACACCATGACCCAATGGCCGTCTCTGGTATGGAATGCATCCCACGGGGCGCCCAGCGGATCGGTATTGCCTCTGGCGGGCAGGGCATCACCGGTCATGCTGGCCCGGATGACGCTTTCCTCAAGCACGGAGAAGACTGTGTCCATCATTGATACCTCAATCTTGTGGCCCTTGCTGGTCAAATCGCGGTCTCGTAATGCGGAGAGGATGCCGACTGCCAGATAAAGCCCTGAGAGCGAATCTGCAATGGCAGGTCCTGTTTTTAGTGGCGGCTGTCCCGGATAACCTGTCATGCTCATCAGCCCGCCCATAGCCTGAGCAACCGGATCAACACACTGCAAGTGAGAGTAGGGGCCATAGCTTCCGAAACCGCTGATTGAGGCATAGACGATTTTGGGGTTGGCCTTGCTTACAACATCATACCCAAGACCGAGTTGGTCGAGCGTTCCGGCCACAAAATTTTCGGTAAGAACATCGAAGTGCTTGACCAGCTCAAGGAATACCTCTTTGCCTTTAGCAGTTTTCAGATTAAGAGCTATCGATTTTTTTCCGCGGTTCAACATGTAGAAATATCCGCTCCAGGCGTTCTTTATAGGCGGGAAGATGCGCGTGTAGTCGCCGAAAGGCGGGCCTTCGAGCTTGACAACCTCGGCCCCGAGGTCCTGGAGGATAAGGGTGGTAAAGGGTCCGGCATAGACCCAGGTGAGATCCAGAATCTTAATCCCTGCCAGCGGTTTGTTGTTGTCCACGGCTGATTCTCCTTTCGCGCCTATTCTTCAAGCTTGAATTCCCATTCGCACATCACGCCCGGGCGTGGTTCATCAGGGTGTGCATGCAGACAGGTTACTGTGAAATGTTCGTTTATCACCTTGGCCAGTGCAATATAGAGGGGTGGCGAACCTATCTTGCAGGGGAAGATAGGCAGGCCTAGCTCTCCGCGATAGGTGCCCATGGGGCATTTGTTGACGCGCATGACTAGGCGGGTATCGCTGACCTCAACAAATTCCCAGGCGAAGCCGGCGTTGATCCATTGGGGAGCTGTGAATTTAAGAGCAGTGGCCAGGGCCTGAATATCATTGCCGAGATTAAGCACACGCTTGATACGGTGGGCCTGTGCCTTGGCGGTCTGTTGCCATATTTCGCTGTCGAGGCGTCCTGTAACCTCTTCGCCAAAGTCGCGTTCCACCATGATCATCCAATAGTTCTGATTGGTCCAATAGTTTTTTACCCACATATCGACCATGTCGACCAGGGTCTCCTTGGGGAGTTCCATCAATTCTTTTTTCAATGAATCCCATGTGACTCTTCCTTGCTTGCTGATAAACTTCATATGCTGGTTTCTCCTTTCAAAAAGAGGTTACTGTGCCTGAGTGTGAAGATTAACTTTTTAATTAAGTCGGTCAATCGACTTAATAAATAGTATGCAGATTTGTGAATGCTGTCAATAGGGAGTTATTGTTTTACTTTTTATGCGGAATAAATATGGACGGGCAGTTGATAGTGCGCCCTTTCTGAAGGGTTTTAATACCTATTGCCGCTGAGTTGTATTGCCTCGGAACTCTTCAATGGCTGAGTTGGGATCGTTCTTTAACAGTAAATCACCCAGTCTGATAACGGCCTTAATATCATCCTCTTTATCAACGCCTAGCAGTTTCTGAAGGGAAAAACCGTCGATTGCGGCGTTTAAAATCATTGCTATGGCTCGGCTCATAGGGCTCTTGGGAACTTCATAGTATCCAACCAGGACATCCTCGATGCCGTCCACCCAGGATTGGTATTTTTCGGTAAATTTTGCCTTGAGGTCGAGTTTGCCCATGATGGCTTCTGTTGCCAGGTAGAAAAAGAGTTTGTTCTCATCAGTCTTGGCGACTTGTTTTACGCTAAGGTTTCGTATGCGATTCTTAAGCTCCTCATGACTGAGTTCTTTCTGTGAAATCTCGGTCGCTAGTTTCGTTGATTCACTGCTGGCCCGGTCCATGATTTCGTAAAGCAGCTGGTCCTTTGAATTGTAATAATAGTAAAGCGCGCCGTTGCTCATGCCGGCTTCAGCTGCAATGGCTCTGAGTGTTGTATTGGTGACACCGCGTTCGGTGAAGATAGTTTTTGCCGCTTCAATGATTTTCATCTTAATTTTTTCGGAATCTACGCGCATGGTTACCTCGATAGTCTTTCACCTAACAAAATATCAGGCAGCTGTCAATTGACCCCCAAAACACCAAATCCCACGCTGATGCTTGTTGTCAGTGGTAGACAATCCGATGATGTTTAACACATAGAGAAGAAGAAACTGATTCAATCAGATGTTGAATATCCATGGAGCTTCAATCCGTGGGCTTCGTACAATCCATTGAAAATCCCTTGGGAAAAATAATTGACATGCAGCCGGAACCGTCCCATATTCCAATTGCAGGAAGCAAAGTCTTATTTAACCTTTATCAACTGGTGGGCCATTAAATAAACCGGGCTCACAAACGGTGGTGAAATTATGAAAAAAGGCCGTATTCGAAGCATTCTTATCTGGACAGGATCAACAATAGCCGGGATAGTTGTAGTACTGGGCATCACGTATCTGTTCCTGCCGAAAGGGCCCAGACAGAGTATGGCTTTTGATGATCCGCATCTGAAAGAACGTCCGTTGGTAAAAGCTCAGCATTATATGGCGGCAACCGGGACACCGTGGGCGACAAGGGCTGCAATGGATACGATGGCGAAAGGCGGCAATGCAGTGGACGGTGCTGTGGCAGCATTGCTGGCCCTCAATGTCACTTACGGAGAGGCTGCTAGCTTCCCGGGTGTCGCGCCCATACTCATCTATGACGTAGAGAAAGGGACGGTGGAAAGCTATACCGGCGCGGGAAAGGCCCCAGCCGCAGCAACCATAGAGCTGTTCAAGTCAAAGGGCTGGAAAACTGTGCCTGAAATGAATATCTGCTCGCAATTGCTGCCTGCCTCTCCGGACGTTATAATCTCCATCCTCAAAAAATACGGCACAAAGTCATTCACCGAACTTAGTGCCTCCGCTATAAAACTGGCGCGTGAAGGCTTCCCAGTGCATGATACCATGCTCAAGAACCTTGACCTGGGCCTTGTCGAAAGGCTCGGCTATACCGTGCTGATGCCGTACAATTCCAAGGTGTATCTGGGAGGGCAGTGGTGGCGTCCCCTGCATCACGGCGAAATCTTCAGGCGGCCCGAACTGGCGGACACGTTCGAACTGATGGCAAAGGCTGAGCAAGATGTACTTGCCGAGGGCGGCTCGCGAGAAGCGGGCTTGCAGGCCGTAAGGGATGAATTCTACAAAGGTTCAATCGCTCAAAAGATCGTAGCTTTTCATAAGGAAAAGGGCGGCCTGTTCACCGCTCAGGATCTTGCCGGCTACAGCGGGTATTGGGAGAAGCCTCTGACAGGCCGGTTCAGAGGCTATACCGTCTATGCCAACGATACCTGGAACCAGGGCGCGGTTACGCCTGTCGTGTTGCAGATACTGGAAGGGTTTGATCTCAAAGCCATGGGGCATAATTCGCCTGAATATGTGCACACTGTTCTGCAGGCCATCGAACTGGCCATGGCTGACAGGGAGGCCTATATGGGCGACCCCAGATTCGTCAAAGTCCCCATAAAGGGACTTCTCAATCCTGCCTATGCAGTAGAACGCAGAAAATTGATGACGCCGGGCAAGTCCTTTGGCAAAATGCCACCTCCCGGCAACCCCTGGAAATACCTGGGACAGCTTTCAACCGAACCTGCGCCCATTATAATCCCAAAGCCCGAAACGAGATCTTCGGGTATGAAAGCAGGTAAGGACACCAGCTACATAACAGTGGTCGATTCGAAGGGAAATGCCGTTTCATTGACGCCTAGTGATTTTCCGATGACACCCATGGTTCCGGGCACGGGTCTGACACTGGGCAACCGCATGAACCAGTTCCGGCTCGACCCGAAGAACCCGGACGCGCTGATGCCCGGAAAAAGGCCGCGTATAACCCCGAACGCCGCTATGGCGACCAGGGACGGCAAACTGTTCATGAGCTTCGGCACGCCGGGCGGAGACACGCAAACTCAGACAAATGTCCAGGTGTTCCTGAACATCGTCGTATTCGGCATGGACCCGCAGGCTGCCATCAACGCGCCTCGCTTCCAGTCCTATAACTTTCCCGACTCGTTCGCGCCCAATGTATATAAGCGTGGAACAATCGGCCTTGAACTGCCCCTCTACCGGAGCATAGGCAAAAAGCTTAAGGCAATGGGATACAGGGTCAAAAAGGGCTGCAAATGGGATAATAAGTACGGCGCCGAAAATGTTATTATGAAAGATCCGGCTACAGGCTCCCTTATCGGTGGCTCTGACCCGAGGGAGGAGAGCTGGGCTGAGGGCAGATAGACTTTTTTAGGTCATGCCAGAGCGGATGTTTTTTGCGGCGGATTCTATAAGACAGTTTATAATTTAAGGAAACGGACCTCTAGATTTGCCGGGTCGAACATGGCAATTGAATTCTTTTCGACAGCGCCAACTGTTATTATGTAACGCAAACCCTGCGCGAGTTTTACTATTCCTGTTGCAGGGATTTTTATTTTGTGAGGAGCTCCGTCTATTACTTCAACAACAGATGGAGTGTGCGAATGCCCCCTGAATATGAGCCGGTGTTTTTCGGGATGCAGGCTGTGAATGAAATCGCTGATCGGCCTCCTGGTCGCTGCGGGCCATTCGAACGGGGATGAGTGCGTGAATGTGATGCCGCCTGACTTGATGGTATAAGGAAGCCCTTTGATGTAATTAACGGTTTCCTCTTTAAGCCCTTCGGTCAGTTTGTCGGCTATCACAATATAGTCGTTGTTTCCCATGACAGCGCTCACATTGTTGTCTTTGAGTATCTGAACCGCTTCGTCGAGCGCTCCCGGATCAAGCGAATCGCAGATATCACCCAGGTGGATTATATTAACGGCGCCGAGTGATCTGAGCTTCAGGACGGCCTTTCTTAGCAGGGCGTTGTTGCTGTGCGTGTCTGCAATGAGTCCTGTAAGGCTTTTGTTCATGACTGAGAGTCTTGCCTCATTTTAAGTAATTTAAATACCTTCCTCCAGAACCAGAATGTCTGGCGGTGGAAATGCTGGCCCCGGCCGTTGCCGAAGAGCTTCCAGCCTAATTCCCGGTGATATTTTATGAAGAGGCTGAAGCGGCTGAGTTTGACGTTACCTTTGCTTATATACCAGCACCGGGGGGCCTTTACGGGTTCCCATCTGCCGGATGCAAGTTTTACGGTCTCCAGCGCCGCCAGGCTTGCGGCCAGCCATGAAACCGGGCAGATGAGCGCAAGCTGCCTGCTTCCAAGGAAGTAATCCCAGAACCAGCCAACCCTCCAGTCGCCCGATGTTATGTAGTTATACTGGCCGCAGCGGAAAGCCCTTGTGTGCATAACCGTCCTCAGGCCTTTGTAGCCGAGCCTGGGGATGCCGAAGACATCTTCGATAGAAGGGGTTGTTTCGTCGATTACGCATATCCAGCCCATCGAGCCCGACGGCATGCAGAGTACGGCGGGTTTTGAAAGCTTCCTGGCGGAACGGAAAATCAGGATGCTGTATGACAGGTCGTCGACTGCAGGGATGATTATGTCTGCTGCTGAAACCAGGTTATCAATCTCTGATTCATCGGGAAGGCAGTCAATAGCCGTTATATTAATGCGGGGGTTGATGGCCTTGAGGGCTTCGCTTATAACGCTGATCTTGTTTTTGCCGGCTGTGTCCGCAAAGCATAAAGGCTGGCGGTTGACATCCTGCATCACATAGCTGTAACCGCCTGCAATCGTAATATTTTCGAAGCCGCACCTAGCAAGTTCCAGGGCGATGGTTTCCCCAACGCCGCTGTCACCTATGATGAGGATACGGGCATTGCGGATTTTTTCCTGTTCCCTTTCGGTCAGGATGCCGTAATTGCGTTCGAAGAGTTCTTTATACGATGCCATTTCGCTTTCTTTCGATAAGGCCGTAGAGTTTCCTGAAAGCCAGCCACCAGACCTTCTGGCCGAGTTCGAGAGCGGGGCCCAGCGGTGTCTGGAACATTCTGTACATAAGCTTTCTCTGCCATACCAGGAGCGTCGTCAAACTTATGCCGTTTGTCCTCTGAATCTTTATGCGCTTATGGGTTATGGAATAATATCTTGGCGAGCAGA
>CAYNVT010000007.1:0-62324 GCA_964400685.1 uncultured Bacteriovoracaceae bacterium
CTGTCAATGACATGTACGGACTTGTAATATCCTCAATACTGGATGAACTCAGGCAGAAGATCGATCAAAAAATAAAGCTTACCTCAATCCCTGCATTCATAACCACCATCTGCATAGATAACATAATAAATCACGAATCATATCAAAGGGTTTATGATGCGCTTGCCTCGACCGACGGCGTAATGGAGATTCAGATAATGAGCATTTACGGCCATTCCATATGCCACACGGCAAAGATTAAAGGCACGCTCGAAGATATTATGCTTAATTTCAAGAACAAAAACATCCCCGGCATCGATATCCAGATAAAAGACGATTCCGCCCGGCTGATAATCGAGTAGAAAACCTATATTTTTATTGAGAGTGCCGGTATGTTTACAAATACCCGACAAGTATTTGCAGATTCTCAGTTTTCTCACATCTCAGTGTTTTTTATCGGTAATATTTCTTGTGATTGAATCTTTTTCTTGAGATATTTAAGGATATTCTTTTGAGCCTGGCGGTCTAAGGCTTCAAGCTCTTTGAATGCCCTCTCATCCCATTCAACCTTCCAGCCTAAGTTTCCGCTCCACTTCTTCCATGCTCAGCCGCTTCGCAGGTTTCTTGAGCCGGTCAAGCAACATCATAAGCATCTTTAAAGTCTTCTATGTGTTCGAGTATTGCTTCCCTTACATAAAAGGTCTTTGTACGGCCTGTTTTCCTGGCAAGGGTATCAAGCCTGTTTTCAATATCCTCTGGCAGTCGTACAGCTAACATAATTTCACCTCCGCTATACACGTACGTTGTCGTTGTTCAATCTGCTGTCGCGTATTATGCGTCATTATAAGAGGCAGAATCTCAATATTACCAACTTATTTATCAATTGTTGGTAACTGACATCTCTTCCTTTATCCTCTGTTCCCAAAGCAACTAATATGGATAAAAAGACGGCTATTCCGGGAACCCGTCCGGCTTCAGTTGAAGCAGGAACTCCTCGCAGGGAACGCACAGGATGCCGTCACGTAAAAGTCTTTCCTTCCCTCTATACAGCAGCCATCGGCGGCTTTCCGGGAAGTCTTCACCGAAGTTTTTAAGTCCGCGCAGATCCTCCGGTCGCACCCGGGCGGAGTTCTTAACTTCCAGGGCGTACAAGCCGCCTTCCCCATAGACAACGAAATCCACCTCCACTTTCGAACGTGTCTGCCAGTAATGCAATTTGTGATTGCCGCCCGAATAGTCACACCACGCCCGAAGATGTTGTGCAACGAGACTTTCCAGCGCAGCGCCATCGATCTCAGACGGTGCGTCCAGGGGACCGGTTGGACGGTTGGCGCGGAATACGCCGACATCAAAAAAGAAAAACTTCGGATGCACTGCAAGTTCACGCTGTGCCCGCCGGGTGAAAACCGGCACCCGAAAAGCCAGCAAAAGATCCTCCAATATTTCCAGATAACCCTCCACTGTCTTTCGGTTTACATGGCATTCCCGGGCGACATTGGCCAGATTGAGCACGGCTCCTTGCGAAAAGCTGATAGCTTCGAGGAAGCGGGAAAAGTTTCCGATATTGCGCACCAAACCTTCCATCTGCACTTCTTCCCTCAAATATAGGCCGCTATATGCACGCAGGATTTCCTCCGGCGACTTGCCCCCCCGCACGATTGGCAGCATGCCAAGGAGCAATGCATCCTTAAGGTTGAATTTTGGACCAAGTTCGGCGGCCATAAAGGGATACAAAGTCTTTTGCGCCGCACGCCCGCCTAAAAGATTAACACCGCCCCGTCTGAGCTTGCGTGCGCTTGAGCCGGTGAATATAAACTGCACGCCCAGCTTATCCTCAATCAGCAGATGGACGACTTCCAGCAATTCCGGCAGCTTTTGCACTTCATCGATGACTACCTGAGCAGCTTCAGGCCGGGCACCTATCAACTCCCTAAGGCGCTCGGGTCTTGCAGATAAAGAACGTAATGTTTCCGGATCCAGCAGATCAACCCTGAACGCCTTTGGAAAAAGCCTCTGGGTCAACCAGGTCTTGCCTGTGCCGCGCGGTCCCAGCAGAAAGAAATGGTCAGAGGGCGGCATAAAATATCGTGGTACTGTTTCCATTTTGCGCCTCATAATAGTACAAGTGATGCTTTTTTATAAGATAATGTTCCAAGATTGGCAACTAAGAAATCATGAATTATGAATGAGGGAATTACAGGCCGTGTGACCAAACAGGATTAAACTGAGCCCGGTCGGATGACCCGGCTTATAGAGATTTCGACAGTTCCGGCGCGCATCAGTCTGCCATTGCGCACGAAGTCCACCACGGCCTCGGCCCCGGCCCCACCGGAATGCAAGCACGCTGAACCTATGTGGTTGTTCCTGTTGTCTGGGTTGTTATAATTTTTACCTGAAATTCCTCGGGTTGTTTTTGTTCAACCTGCTGTCGCGTATTAGCGACATCTGAAGAGGCATCATTTCAACATTGCCAAATAATTTATCAATTGTTGGTGGCTGACCACTTCTTCTTTCAATTGCAGATATTCTCTTTCCCAAGTTCCCGCATAATGGCTTATTACCTATGTTATATAGCAATTAGTTATTTATTAATGTACGTCCCCGATTGTTACCTCGCATTGTCCAGTGGGCGTCCTTCCAGTTGGTTGAGGCAGCATCGCAATATTTCCAAATAATTTGTCAATTGTTGGGGGCTGACCCCTCATCTTTCTATGCAGCATTTGAAGAGGTATCTTCGCATCATTTCCAAATAATTTGTTAATTGTTGGTGGCTGCCCCCTCTTCTTTCCTTTTTACTTCAATTTTGTAAAGTTTGAGAGTTTCTAGCCAAGGCTGTTTTACACTTGGGCTGAACTGATATTTCATTGACCTACTAAAGTAACCAGTAGGACGAATCATTTTTTTGAAAATGCTATTCCTTGAATTGGAGCCATCCGTGATAATTAGCCCTCCCTCATCAGGAAAATGCTGAATAATTTGGCCAAGCCATTGCTTCCCAAGTATGTAGACACCACTTCCACCTTCACCAACGCCGTCTCTTCTGTAAAAAAGAACATGAATATTAGGAAGGTCCCTGACATATTCCCTGACATCTCGTTGAATAAATTTTATTGTAGGAAGACCACACAAAGATACCTGATTTTCCTTAATATGTGGAAACCGTATATCACAATATATTATCTCATCAACTAACTCGGCAAGCAGGTGTCGCGGTTCATCAATGTCTTTTGCACAACATGGGTAGAAAGCCCTTTTATGCAACAAGCCTTTCGATTGTGATACCATTCCAGTTCTCCTGAATCGGCTGTGCAAGATGATTACTCAATTCAATTACAAGCTTATGAAGTTCTTCGGTGTTTAATAACATCTTGAAAACACGTCCAAAGGGGTGTCCATTTCTACTCAAGGTAAAACTACAATTGCCATCAGAAATTAGTTCAATATCTTTAGGCATATCTCCAGCATTTTTTTCTAAATATTCAATACCAAGTTCTTTTTTTCCGAATTTCTTTGGCATATTTCTTACAAAATCAGGAGAATTTATAAAACAATATTCATGTATCATTTCTGTTCTATCAGGAACTGTCGTGTATCCAGTGGATGGAAATTTTGATTGCAAATTGAGAGTTGAAGGATGGCTTAATGCATTGCGTATACGCCTCAGTATTACAGACATTGTAAGTTTTGGAGTATAGAATGTATTTTCTTTTATCATCTTTGAATTAATTCCCCAAAGATTTGTTGTTTCAAGATCAGCCGTCAGGTAAGAAACCTTTCGCTCATTTTTAGTCATTTCATCTAAAAGAGTAATACAGCTTGTGAGGAGACATTGTAGAATGCATATGTCTAATGTGGAAGAGAAGTTTTTATCATCCTTTATAGAAAATCTTGAATACTGCCCAATTATAATACCTAAGCGATAGGCCATATCAGCCTGAATTTGGTTTTTTTGGTCTCGGTAATATTCCATATGTAAGCTCCATACAAAATTAAAATACCATATATCCTTAGCCTGTTCACTTAATATAATAATACTTCGATCAACTGCTAATGAAAAGAGATAACATGTGATGTAATCAATATTTGGCAATGTTATCTATTAAGTCTGTATGCTGGGTTGACGAAGGAAACCCAGCAAAAGAATGTTGGGTTTCGCTCATGAAGATGCTCAACCGAAACCTGCATAACTCAGTGAGACCTTTTTCAGGTGTTGCTTTTTCTCACCACTCACCACTGACAACTCACCACTAGTTCCTCAACTGACAACTCACCACTAGTTTCTCAACTGACAACTCACCACTAGCCTCAACTAGTTCCTTATCGTCATCCCCCCATCCACTACAAGCGAATGACCTGTTATAAATGATGAGTCTTCAGATGCGAGGAATAATGCTGCTCCTGCAATATCTTCAGGCTTCCCGAGGCGTTTGAGAGGCACCGCCTTGACCATCTTTTGCCTGAATTCGTCCGAGCTTATAAGAGGGGCCAGCATATCGGTCTCGATCGGCCCGGGACAGATCGCGTTAACCGTGACCTTGAATTTAGCAAGCTCCATGGCATTGGCCATGGTGAGGCCTATGACGCCGGACTTTGTAACACAATAGACCGGAAGAAATGCCGAACCGCGTATGCCCTCCACCGATGACATGTTAATGATCCTGCCTCTTCCGCTCTTTTTCAGATAAGGCACGCAGGCCCTTGTCACACGCATGACCCCTGTCAGATTGACACCGAAGGCGCGGTCTATCTCAACGTCTACGATCTGCTCCATATAGCCTATGGTCCCGGTTCCAGCATTGTTAACGAGAACATCTATCCCGCCCATGGATTCGGCGGCCAATGCCGCAAGACGCCTTACATCATCCTCTTTTGAGACATCGGCGAGGGTTCCGTCTGCTTTCCCTCCTGATGCTTTGATCTGGTTTACGGTATTTTCAAGCCTCTCCGCATTAATGTCGGAAATGAACACGGATGCGCCTTCGGAAGCGAACCTTACCGCAATTGCCTTTCCTATGCCCGAGGCGGCGCCTGTTATAACTGCTCCTACTCCTTCAAGTTTCATCATACCATCCTTATAGTTTTGATTTATCGATAACGCCTTTCGCTGTTTCTTCAAGTATCTGCACTGCGAATTTGAGCATGCCAAAGCGCTCGTCCTTTGTCTGGCCGTTATAGAAGCGGTAATAAATCTGCTGGGCAATGACTGCGAGCCTGAAGAGCCCGAAGATGTAATAATAATCGAAGTTCTTTATTTTGATCCCCGAACGCTCCGAATATCTTTCAACAATCTCATGCCGGCTCATCATCCCGTCGATATTGGTCGGCATCAGCCTTATCATGAGCATGTTGGGCGAATCGTTCTTTTCAACCCAGTAGGCGAGAGAACTTCCAAGGTCCATGAGCGGGTCGCCTATGGTCGCCATCTCCCAGTCAAGGACGCCAACGATCTTGAGTGGATCATCCCTGTCGAGCACTACATTATCGAATTTGTAGTCATTGTGGATTATTCCCGGCTTCGGGCTGTCGGGCGGCATTTTTTCAGCCAGCCATGCCATCACCGGTTCAAAATCGGGCACATCCGGCGTCCTTGCCTTTCTGTACCTTCCGCTCCACCCCTCTATCTGCCTTTTTACGTAGCCCTCGGGCTTTCCATAGGATTCAAGGCCGATAACATGATAATCTATCGAATGCAGGTCAAGCTGGATGTCGATGAGGTTTTCCGAGAGCATTCTTGCCTGAGGGGCTGAAAGGCTCATTCCCTTCGGCAGGTCTTTTCTGAGGATAATTCCCTTGAGCCGCTCCATTACATAAAACGGGCAGCCCATTACGCTTTCATCTTCCGAATAAAGGATGGCCTCGGGACAATACGGGAACACAGGTTTGAGCGCCTTCAGCATCCTGAATTCCCTGCCCATGTCGTGCGCCGATTTTGCCTTTGTTCCGAAGGGAGGCCTTCTCAAGATCATTTCCTTATCGCCTGAGGTGACAAGATACGTCAGGTTTGAAAACCCGCTGGGGAACTGTTTGATGTCAAGCTCTGAGGTAAGTCCGGGGATCGAGTCCCTCAGGAAAGCGCCGACCTTTTTAAGGTCTATCTCCTCGCCCTGCCTTATATCCTTCGGCTTGTCGGTATAGTCATCGCTCATCTTTCATCCCTTTCACGCATAGTTTTTCAAGGCCCTTCTGCCGAAAGAAACCTTGTGCACTTCATCGGCGCCGTCATATATCCTGGCCGCCCGTTCATGGCGATAAAAATAAGCCAGGATGGTGTCATCTGTCATTCCGAGTCCTCCATGCACCTGAAGCGCGCGGTCGATAACCCGCTGCATGGCATTCGCCACCACGAACTTGATGAGCGCTATATCGTCTCTGGCGGCCTTCGCCCCTTCGGTTTCTATCTTCCATGCGGCATGGAGCGTCATGAGCCTTGCGGCCTGGATATCGGCAGCACTTTCGGCGACCCATGACTGGATGATCTGCTTTGATGCAAGCGTCTTTCCGTCAGGGGATATAAGCCTTTTTGCGGCGCGGCTGCACATGAGGTCATAGGACCGTGCGCATATGCCCAGCCATCTCATGCAGTGATGTATCCTGCCCGGCCCGAGCCTTTCCTGCGCGATCACGAAGCCCCAGCCTTCAGGCCCGAGAAGATTCTCCTGCGGCACCCTGCACGATTGGTAAAGAATCTCGGCATGGCTTGCATAATCGCTGCCTTCATGGCCCATTACCGGGATATTGCGCACCAGGTTGAAGCCCGGAGTACCGGTAGGGACTATTATCATGCTCGCCCGCATGTAAGGCGACTGATCGGGGTTTGTCACGGCCATGACTATTGCGAATTTCGCACCGTCGGCCGAGCTCGTGTACCACTTCTGGCCGTTGATGACATAATCGTTGCCGTCCTTGACAGCGGTCGTGTCCATCATGACGGGATTCGAACCCGGAAGCTCAACCTCGGTCATCGAAAAGCAGCTCCTTATTTTGCCCTCTATAAGGGGCTTCAGGTATTCTTCCTTCTGCTTATCGGTACCGTACTTGTGAAGGATCTCGATATTGCCCGCATCCGGGGCCTGGCAGTTGAAGACGTAATGCCCCAGAGGGGTGCGTCCCAGCTCTTCGGACACAAGCGCATGCTCCATCAGATCAAGGCCCATTCCACCATACTCTTTGGGATGATTGGGAGCCCAGAGTTCCATCTGTTTGACGGCCCTGCGCTTATCTTCCAGCACTGGAAGCATGTCCCTGAACTCCTTGTTTACAAATTCAGGTTCAAGAGGAATGAGTTCCCTGTCTACGAATTCGCGGATCATGGAAAGGATGGCCTGCATTTTTTCCGTTACGGTAAAATCCATTCTGACCTCCATCGGCTTGATTTCACAAATGATATGCCTATGTTCTTTTTTGCGCAAGCCCTGCCGCATCGGCAGGAATATTTTTTCAGCTCACCTGAACGTGATCATGTCCCTGAAACCTGCTTCAAGGTGCGGCCAGGCATTGAATGTTCTGAGAGTTATGCGCTCTTCATTATATACAAGGGTTGAGATCGAGGTGTTTGCAATCTGCCAGCAGAGGTGCTGCGCCGCTTCGTCGCTGAGGCCGGTCACATCCCCAATGCATGCCGAAATCGTACCCCCTGATGCAACTATGAGAACAGTTCTGCCGCCCCCGTGAACGGATGCTATCCTGGAAACGGCCTGAGAGACTCTCGTCTTTACCGAGTTCCAGCTCTCGCCGCCCTCAAAAGCGTCTCCCTTTGACACCCACTTTAGCATGGAGCGTTCGAATATCTTCTGAAACGCCCTGCGGTCGGTGAAGATTTTTTCGAATGAGCTTTTTATTGAAGGATCTTCTTCAATCAGTTCAGGGGCAAGAACCGTTATAATGGATTTCGAGTCATACTCATTGAATTCCGGCATGATGTTCAGGTCAGGCAGGTTTATGCCATTCAACTCAAATTCTTTCATGATGACTTCGGCAGTCCGCATCTGCCTGTCCATGCTGCCTGAATAGACGGCGTCGAACCGGACCCCTGTCTTCAATAAATACAGCGCAAGAACCGCCGACTGTTCGACGCCGACGTCCGAAAGTACATCGTAATTGGCCTTTCCGAACGACCCCTGACCGTGCCTTACAAGATATATCATGCTCATTTGATGATTCATGCGGGAAAGGTATGAGCATGTCAAGCAGCAGCTCTTAAACGCTTGCCTTTTAACTGCGGGAATGAGAACATTTATTCATGAATATTCTCGTATGCATAAAGGAAGTTCCTGATACCGGCTCACAGATAACGATAGATGAAAGAGGCAGATGGATTGATGAATCGAAGGCCTCCTTCAGGATGAACCGCTATGACGAGCATGCGCTTGAGGAGGCGCTGAAAATCAGGGACAGCCTGCCGGACACTGTTGTGCATGCAATTACATTCGGCCCGACAAGGGCAGCCCATGTCGTGAAAAGGGCCCTTGAGATGGGGGCGGATGAGAGTTTTCATATCCTCTCGCCTGAAGGCTTTATCAATGCCTCATCGACAGCGGCAGCGATATCGGCTCATGCAAAAGCGCATTCATACGACCTCATCCTCTGCGGTGTCATGTCTGAAGACAGCATGCAGTCGCAGGTCGGTCCCATGCTTGCGGCATTGCTTGACATCCCCTGCATTACACAGACAGTATCGATAAGAATTGATCAGGAGACTGAGCATGCAACAGTTGAACGCGAACTGAGCGGTTCAAGAAGGCAGACACTTAAGATATGCCTGCCTTGCCTTATTGCAGTGCAGTCGGGTATAAACCGGCCCAGGTATCCGTCGCTGAGCAATGTGCTGAGGGCGAAGAAACAGCCAATAAATACCCTTGAACCGGTTTTGAACTGCAAATTAGATGACGGCGTCCGCCTTCTATATCCTGACGTGTCATCAACGGGGACATTTATCGATGGAACAACTGAAGACAAGGCGGAAAAACTCGTGCGGATCCTAAACGAGCATTCCATTCTCGAGGTGCATCAGTGTTCGCGCTGATACTGGCTGAATCCGGATGCGACTTGAGCGGGCCATTCACTCTTGCATTACTTCTGGGTGCCGACAGGACAATGATTTTCAATCTGCCTGATAATTTCGAAAACGACCCCGAAACTTCAATGAACCGGACGGTGGAGCTCCTGAAAGAACTCGGGCCGGATGCGGTGATATTAAACGAAACATCCAGCTCTTCGGGCATGGCACCTTTCCTTGCTGCAAAGCTCGGCGCGTCATGCATCACGTCGGTAATGGGAATTGACTTGAGCAGCGGCACGCCAGGGTTGCAAAGACCTTTCCTGGGCGGAAAAGCAGTCATGGAAGTTACCCCCCGATATCCCGCCATCATATCAGTGATGCCCGGAGTGTTCGTTAAAGACGATGAAGCCACCCTTCCCCATGCCGCAGACATGCCTCATCCGGAAAAGGCCGACATCCACGGAGGAAGCAGGGAGAGAATAAAAAGCCTGGGTATAATAAAGACGGAGTCATCCGAATCGGGCCTCTCAATAACAGAAGCAGAGGTAATAGTTTCTGCGGGCCGCGGCTTAGGAAAACCGGAAAACCTTGAACTCATCAGAAAGCTGGCCGGGCTTTTTTCACGCTCCGCCGTTGGAGGCTCAAGGCTTGTGATCGACGCGGGATGGCTGCCATATCCAAACCAGGTAGGCCTCACCGGAAAGACCGTCACGCCCAGACTGTATCTTGCATGCGGCATATCGGGTTCGCCCCAGCACATCGCAGGCATGAAAGATTCGTCTTTGATAGTATCAATCAACAAAGACCCTCATGCTGCAATATTCAATTATTCCCATTACTGCATAGTCGAAGACCTGGAAAAGTTCCTTCCTGTCCTGATCGAAGAATTGAGCAGACTTTCATAGATTCCCTGCGAGCTCTATCTGTTTGACCACATGAACACAGACTGTCAAGCTCCCCACGATTCGCCCGATAAGACCTGTAATAAGCGGCTCAGAAAAAAATCTTTCAAGCCGGGCGAAACAGGAGGTGCGGCAGTGGACAAAAAAAGCGTGATCAGCAGGGCGAAAAGAGAGGTCAGAAACGGGGTGAACATACTCCGCGTTAAAGGCACTCCCTATGAGATGGGCTACCAGCACGGATACCTCCTGGCCGAAGGAATCAATGTGATGATCAACAGGACACTATTCGCAACGGCTGCATATGTAGCCTTGCAGACCGGAACTGATGCCGTGGCCGCAATGAGGATGCTCAAAGAAGGTCAGAAGCTGGCGGAGCCTTACCTGCCAGCCGAATGCCGCGAGGAGATGGAGGGAATCGTTCAGGGTGCGAATGATGCGGGCATCGATGTAACGCTGGAACAAATAATGCTCTGGAACACGAACTATGACCAGTGGTGCATTTATGTGCATCCTCATTTCTGGCAGGGCTGCATGGAAACGGGATCAGCGCCCCTTCCGGGAACAGGAGCATCGGGCGGCGGCGGATGCAGCAGCTTCTCTGCGTGGGATGACTGGGCGGGCGGCGACGGCAGGCTGATATTCGGAAAAAACGAGGACAACTTCGACCTGCCTGGCCAGGAAGAGAACCGCTTTCTCGTGATAGCGGATCCCGATAACGGCTTCGGCCATGCATTCATGACATACCCTGGCATGATCGGCCTTGACGGCGGCTTCAACGAGCGCGGCATCGAGATGATGACGCAGCTCAATTCCATGCAGCAGGAAACCATGCAGGGCTGCGGCATAGGCGTGTTCACCCGTCTGCTGCTGACTCATGCGGAAAAGCTAGATGACGTAATCAGAATATATCAGGAAACCCCGCGCTGCACAGGCATCGCATATCATGTGGCCGACGCCCGCGCACGCCAGGCGGTCGTTATAGAAACCTCCTCAGAGCATGTATGCCTCAGATGGCCCGAGCGCGGAGTGAACGCACTCTGGCAGTCGAACCACTCGAATTGCTATCCCGGCTGGATGGGTTACACAGGCTATAACATGGTGGCCGACCAGGCGCCTGTCAACGAGCTCAGAGACATATCGTCAATAGAAGCATGGCAGACAAGCCTTAAAGACCCGTATAATTTTTACGTTCAGGCTCCGAGCCGGTTCGAACGTTACCGCCAGCTTATCTACAAGCATCGCGGCAATATCGATGCTGAAACGGCGAAATCGATACTGTGCGACTGCTTCGACCCGTATACGAAAATGACAAGGCCCGGAAACTTCCCATCATGGACAAACAACATCCTTTGCACCATATGCGCGATGTATCCCGATTTCACATTCGAGGCCGAGCCCCCTATCGGGATATTCAAGGCTAGAGTCGTGAACATGTGGAGCATGGTGGCATACCCCGAAACAGGAGATTTCTGGCTTGCATCAAAAGGCTATCCCGCACAGTACGGAGGGTACGAGCGCTTCAACCTTCTCGAACTTCTCGGAAGATAACATTCAATTTACCATAAGCAGATACTGACAGGGTCACTCCTGAAACATTTACGCCGGGGATTTATGGTGAAAGGATTTCTTCAAGTATTAATCCTTGCCAGACGAAAAGAAATTGTAACTCGATATATCAGGAGGGTGAGATGAACCATAAAACCAGCGGAATCTTCTCATGGAAAATAATCCTTCTCGTAATGCTTCTCCTTGTTTCATCGCTTTCCATCCACGCTGCCGGACCAACAGGCCAGCCCAAAACCGTTGGAACAGCAGATAAACTGCTGAGCTTCTCGGGCGGCCTGGCAGCCGTCAACGTAGGAGGCAAATGGGGATTCATTAACACGGATGGCCAGGTTGCCATCAAGTTCATGTTCAGGGAAGTGGGCTCCTTCGATTCCAGCCTTGCTCCTGCCTGTGTCGACAAAAACAAATGGGGTTATATAAACAAAAAGGGTCTTTTCGTGATCAATCCGAGGTTCGACATGGCGAGGCCTTTTTCCAATGGGCTCGCCCCTGTGAAGAAGGGAAATCTCTGGGGGATCATCGATACGAAAGGCAGACTCGTTCATGACTATGCCTATGAAGACCTCAAGGGTTTTTATTACGGTCTCGCGCCTGCAAAGAGAATCGGCAAATGGGGTTTCATAGACAGGAACGGACGGTTCGTCCTCAAAAGGCAGTGGCTTGAAGCGGGTGAATTCCGTGAAGGTCTTGCACCTGTGAAAGACCTGGAAAACCAGTGGGGTTTTATCGACACAAAAGGAAAAATCTATATAGAATCGCAGTTCGACGAGGCAAGAGAATTCAGCGATAAGCTGGCAGCTGTAAAGGTCGAGAGCAAATGGGGATTCATCAATTATAAAGGCAGATACAGAATAAACCCCGAGTATGAGGAGGTAAAGCGGTTTTCTGAAGGGTATGCCGCTGCTAAAAAAAATGGAAAGTGGGGATATATAGACCGGCTGGGTCATGATGACATACCTTTTATATATGATGAAGCCTCCGACTTCTCGGATTACATCGCCCTTGTCTCAAAGGACGGCCTTGCATATTACATTGATGATGAAGGAGGGAAAACGCTAGACATTTCAATGAAAACGGGCATGACTCCTGCAATTGCCGCGCCCTCAACCGTTATTACACCTTTTATAGCCGGGAACATCCTCAAGGCTTCAACTTTGGATTTTGAAGTATATTATGTCTCTGCCGCCAACAGCATGGATTCTGTTGAACACAAAAACGACGCAATATATCTGATCAAAATAAAAGGTGCTGATCTTAATCAGGATCAGCTTTTCAGTAAAGGCCTCAATGGTTTCAGGTATGAAATCGACTTCACCGGCAAACCCGACAAATACAAGGTTTATGCATTTCCCATAAACGGGGTGAAATACAGCGACGACGGATATAAAAGTGCGGCGCTGAATCCTTATGACATAGCCTTCTACTGGATAGGCCCGAAGCCTGACGGCAAATGCCAGGTGAGTGTGACGCAGCAGGTACGCGATTTCAACAAAGGAAGGGATGATATTGTTGCAGGGCCGGTGGTAAAAATTCTGCCGTCTATCGGAAAAGCGAACGCCGATCTGGATTACACGATAAGCTTCAAGACGACCGCGGGAGAGACTTATTTTAATGGAGTATGCGCCTATCCTGTTGACATAAGGCTTACAAAAAATGGCCTTGACGTTCCGGATGAAGTCTATGACCGGCTGGTATTTTACAGCAAGGAACAGACCGGCGTCTTGAACAAGGACAAAATAATCGGCGCCGACCCTGCTGACGAAAACCATCTGGCATTGATGCCAGCTCAATGGGGGAATAAGGTTCACCCCGCCTTGCCCCGCTACGGAATCTCTAACGAATATCTGGAAAACTCGATGAAATACCGGACTTATTATGTATTCGCAACGCCTGCGGCCAGAAAGGAAAGACTCATCAGCGTTCAGCTGCTCGATGACAGCGGCGAAATTTCCGTGTCCAATGATTTTACTTTAACCGCCAGAGAGCCTGCAGAGGTTAAAACAGTTTCCAATATCGACGCGCCTAATTCAGATATGGTCAGGACACTTTATTTGCAGGGTTCTCCAAATCCATACCTTTGTGACCCGTCAAAAGGCGATTTTGATTTCGTTTTCGATAAGGTGTCGCCCGGTAATTACTACCTCCTGCCATTATTGCCTGAGGGCTTGAACGAGAGGGAGCTTTCAGCAAGATTCAATTTCAGTACTTTTAAGAGCGGCTTTTATATGAGGCCGGTTTATTCCGGGGGCAAGGTGACGGGCTTCAATGTCTCTGACAGGACGGCATCTCTTCACAATACATGGGGCAAGGATATATTCGCATTCATATTCGACATCTATGGCAGGTATGACCGCTCCCCCTTGTTCAGGGACAACCAGAAAAAAATCGTAAAGAGAAACGATGGCAGATCAGAGGAGTCGCTATACTTGAAATGGATCAATTACGACTGTGCAAATATTCCTGACGCCGGCGGCAACCGTTTAATGATCGGGCTTAAAAATGAAACGGGGCTGCCCGTTATATACAAGCCCTGGGGGAAAACCGATGATTCCAAATACGATTACAAGAAAAGGATTTATTCCCCGACAGAGATAATTGTCAGTCCCAAGAGGGAGTCCTTTTACGCAACCGGCGACGACCAGATTTTCTGGAAGAATACCGAGACGTGCTGGGAAATGGAGGGATATTCCCTTCTTTCTGATGAGAAGCGTTTTCATAACAAGTATTTGGGTAAAAAAACAGCCGCCGGTGCCGCCGGGCTGATCAAGATGAAAAGCGAGAAGGGCTTCAAGAACCCTGACGCTCAAAGGCCCTTAGGGTCGGACGGCAAGTTTTTATTTTGCGCACGAGGCACTGATAAATACGCAACCCACTGGCTGGTCAGGTATAACGACTGGAGCGCGGTTTACAGCGGTTTCGGCTATTACGGGGGAAAGAAACGGGAAAACCACGTTGCGGGTGGCGACTTTAACGGCACCATGCACGATACTTATTTCAATCAGAATACATGGTGACGAATATGGGAGTCTCTTTTTGCGAAGCAGAATTAGATGTCATTTCGACGAGTGAAACGAGGAGAAATCTGGATCTTGTGCCTCTATGTTTCGCCCTCAAGCCGAAGGCGCAGAGAAATCTTGCTTTTGTTAAATCAAAATCAGAAAGCAAGATTCCTCACCCCGCAAGGGGGTCCGGAATGACAACTATAGTGTTTATTTCGCTACTGGCGCTTTGCGTGTCAGCATTTCCGGACACGGTTTTTTCTTCTGAAAATTCAGAAAGCTTTGGCGGAGCCGATACGGCGGCGAATAAAAAGGACGTCAGACCTTCGGACTCTTTTGCCGCAAACGCAGTGAGCGGTTTCGGGATTGAGGTAAACCCGCAGACAGGCCAGCCCGGGGTGACCATAACCTGCATAGACCTTCCGGGCATTGTCGAGGAAATGGACCTCAATTTGAATTTGAGCGCAGGCGACACGGTGTCCGGTGATAAATCCTCTGTTTACGGTTTTCCTGCGGGCTTTAAGTGGGACCTGGACTATGTTGATGCGAAAAACGAAATCCTGAAATTAACAGGTAGCGCAAGTCTGATAATAGACCCTTCATGGCGGCCAAGCGGGCTCAGGTTTGTTAAAAGCGCCATGTTCAAGATGGAAAAGCTTTCGGGCGCTGGTGCGGAGCTTACATACGACAAGAGGAAATACCTATACAAACTCACGATGCTTGACGGAAGCGCCAGGTATTTCGACCGATTCGGCAGACTCATATGCGTTGACGACCGCTTCGGCAACCGAATCCTTTTCTATTATGACAGGGATGATTACATCGATAATTCAAAACTTGTTAAGATAAACGACAGCTTCGGCCAGGATATCGGCATTACATATACGGGAGACAGGCTTGTAAAGACGGCCGAGATCACTTTGCCTGACGGACGCAAGGCCATTTGCAGCTTCAACATCACACCTGCATTGTCCAGCAATGTTACACTTGTCAGCCCTGAAGGAAGGAGGGTCGTTATAAGCCTTTTCGAAAATGGCAGAATACGCGAAGTTCAGTATCCTTCAGGCGGCAGCATCAGGTATGACTACAACGACAACGCAGTTGACTATATACTTGCGAAAGGCGGTAAAACGAGGTCTTTTCCGGCTGTAAGCAAAGTCACCGAGGATTCAGGCCATGCCGGTTCTGCGAAGAAGACCACATATTACGATTACCGGAGCAGCGGCAGGTTCTATACGGGCTATCCTGACTATCCTTTCGGAAGCGACCAGCTTTTCACAAGCGGCGCCAACGCCTTCAAATTCTCGACAAGCATCACTTCCAGACGAAATCCCGAAAACGGCGGCAATATAAAGACCCTTATCACTTTCAATAATCTGAACCTGCCTCTCAGGACTGAGATCAGACAGGGCGACAGCCTGAAACAGACCACAATACCCAAATACGCCGGACAGATTTCCCACGGGATTTTCCCTTCGCTTCAGCAGCTGGGCGGCAATTACAGCAGGGCTGTTGAAACCGAGGTAAAGACGGGCAGCCGAACAATAAACAACGAGACACTGTCCTACAACCCCGATGGACTCGTCTCTCTCAGTATCGAAAAGACAGGCACGGCCACAGCCGAAACGCACAAGGACTATTTCAATTTCGCCCTGGAAAAAACAAGTGAGACCAGGGACAGCGAGGACAATACAGGCATGATACTCTCAGAGAACACGCTCGACGCATCGGGGAAATACATAGCCGGGAGTGTGGCGAAAAGAGGCGGTGAAAAGATAGTCATACAAACTGCCATGGACTCTCACGGCAGAACGACTCTGATGAATACAAAAAAGCTGGACGGCGCCGAGCCCTCTACTGTTTCGGAAAAGTACTCATATTTAGACCCTCAAACAGGAGGATATGAGCTCACGACAGTAGCAATAGACGGCCTCGGGCATGAAACCTCTGTCACTGTAGACATCAGGAACGGGTTCGTCATGAAGGAAACCAACGCGATGGGGCGCAGCATAATTTATGATTATGACAAGGATAAAAAAGGCCTTCTCGTCACAAAAAAATATCCTGACGGAAGCTGGGAAACAATCGACGAGACCGACCCGAAAAAGACCGTAAGTACGTCGTCGGGATATGTCGAAACGGAATATCTTGACGGTTTCGGCAGGCTCATAAAAAGAACGGACAATGGCGGCCCCGGCTCAGCTGAAAGAACTCTTTACGCCTGCACATACAACGAACTCGGGGAGATAGCCACGGAAACGGACATGTTTTCCCGTACCACGAAACATTTCTATAACGACTGGCAGGGCAGGAAGACAAAGACGATAGAAAACCCGTACGTTCCAGGCGCATCGGCCTATCAGGGAAATGAGACCTCTATCAAATATGATGACGTGAATCTGATTGAAACTCTCAATTACAATGGCGTCAATGTCTCGAAAACACAATATGACGACAGAGACAATGTGCTCAAGGAGATCAACTTTCTTGGCGGCTGTCCCGGTAAAAATGTTCATCCGGCCAAGGAATTCGCCTATAACGGTAAAGGCCAGGAGATTTCATCGAAACTGCTTATGGCGACTGACATAAACCTTCCCGGCAGAGAGGTTTTATCTAAAACATCGAAGTACGACCTGGAAGAGAATGAGATATCTTCGAGAGTGAAGACCCGAGACGGCGCCCTGAACACCACTCAGGCCTATTTCAACGCATTCGGTTATGTGAACAGCTCGAATATAGCATACGACAAAGTCTCGCCCGGTGTGGACGGCTCCATGAAGGGCTTCAGCAGCGAGGTCAAGGAATATAACGCCGCAGGCGACATTATAAAAGTGACCAACGCGCTTAATCAGTCCATGTTTTTCACATATGACAAAAACGGAAATATGACCTCCATGACGGACTTCGCCAAAAAAAAGACCGAATACAAATATGACGTGATGGACAGGCTGTCTTCAATAGAATCAGGCGATATGGAGGTTATCGTAAAATATTATCCTCCTGGCTCGCCTGCTGAGGGACAGGTTCAGTCAAGAGAGCTTAAAACAGGCAAAACGCTCAAGGACAGAATCGAATACAGCTATAACAGCCGGGGTCTTCTTGAAAAAACAACATACTTTGACGGCAGGTCCAGGCATGCAGAATATGACAATTACGACAGGCTGATATCCGTTACTGATATCAATGGAATAAGAACGATAATCACCTATGACAGGAATATCCCGGAAAATATAAGCAGCATTGAAAACAACTATGGAAGGATAGACTACAGCTATTATCCGCCGGAAACGGGAGGTCTCCTCGGTTCAGGGACAACACTTAAGCAGGCGTCATTCAGCAACGGTGTGCAGATATCCTATGACTATTACACACACGATCCGAATTCGGCAGCGCCAACGTCACTGATGCTTAAAAGCATAAAAACGACAGGTTCGGGCGGCGTTCTGCTGAGCTTAATATCTTATGAGTATGACGAAATGGGCCGCACCTCGAAAGTTACACGCGAATCACCAGATAAGAATGACAGACAAGCCAACAACATAAGGGTGTTCGTCTATAATGACAACAATCAGCTCATTTCGGACGAGATGAGAAGCATAGATAATGCGGTGTTTGAAAAGACCGCATACGTCTATGACATCAGAGGAAATATTGTTTCAAGGTCAGTCAGTAAAACAGGTGAGGCCTCAAAAACGTCTTATGAATATGATGCCGACAACAAGCTTATAAGCATGACAGGGCCTGACGGGGCAACAACGTCTTATGTTTATGACAGGAACGGCGGTCTTAAGACAATCATGGTAAACAGCAAAGCGGTTAAAAGCTTCGACTACAACGCCTTCGGCCAGTTAACTACCTACCGAGATTCAACAGGCGCAGACATAAGCTATTCATATGACGCCGAAGGATTGAGGAGCCTTAAGAAGGACAACAAAAGCGGATATTCGATAAGGTATTTCTATGACGCCGACAGAAAGATTGTGAACGAGGAAGATTCAAAGGGCCGCAGAAGCTCAACGCTGGCGAACCTTTTAAGGGTGGTCGACGGCAGACAGCAGTGGCTTATAACAGACAAAAAGGATGTTATCGCGTGTATTGATGAAAAAGCTGCAAAAACTTCAGAGGAATACAGCTTCACCGCATACGGAGGAGAGTCCGGAACAGGCCCTTCCGTTAAAGGTAAGGCTGGCGACGACGGGTTTTTCTCCATTTCGAGCAACCCATACAGGTATTCTGGCTATTATGAGGACGAGGAGTCGGGCATGTATTACCTCAAAGCGAGGCTCTATTCGCCGGAGCTCATGAGATTCACGTCAAGGGATTCCTATGATCTGACCAACAGATACGCCTATGCCGACGGCAATCCTGTTGAAATAGTTGACCCCGATGGACAGATCGGCGTCCTGGCAGTGCTTGCGATAGTTTCATTATCAGCAGGAGTTATTGGTGAGGGCCTCAATATAGCGGCGAACAAGATAGAACAAAGGCGCCCTGAGTCGGGATATCGCACCATACAGAATCTAAGAACTTCCTCCCGCGTTTTCGGAGGTGTCTCTTTGGTGACAGGCGTAAGTGCTGCCGCAGGTGCTGGTGCAAAGGCTTATAAAGCCTACAGGCTTGAAAGGTCCAGGCGGGTTGCAATGGAACAGACCCGCCTTCAGACGCAGCGCGTCAGGCAGATTGATCAAGCAAGAAGGGATCATATTATAGCCAAAGGCGCCAAGGCAAGGGATGTGAATTACACAGAGAGACAATTAAGGCGGCATAATGAGCGGGCTAGACAGCGCTTTGCAACAAAATATGGTGATAACTGGATGTCGCAAAACCAGAGCAGACAGCAAATAAGAAATCAGAGGCAGGCAATAGATTTTTTCAGGCCAAGAAATCCGAACAGGTTTGAGAGCAGGAGACTGACTACGATTCAGGAGAGAACTCAATCAAATAACCGGCAGCAAGTCCAGCCCAACCATCAGCAGCTTGACAATCAGCAGGTCATTCAGAATCGAGAGCTGTCCATGGAGGAAATCCTGGACAGGGCTGAAACTGAATTTAATCAATGGGCTTCACAGTCAGGCTATAAAGTTAAAAGGCGTTAACAACTATTTTAAACGCAAAGAAGACATAATTGATTGGAAAAAATGGCTTGCGGAACATGCGGATGAAAGTATGATTGCGTTCATATTTTCATCCGCAATTTGCAATGCAATCTACGGCCAGCCCCGGTGCTAAAGCATTCCTTCTGAAATCCGATAAGTACAGATATATCACTGGGGGATTGGGTATGATGAAATTGAGCGTGTTATTGGCATTCATTATGATATTCTTTGCCGGATGCGGTTCGAGCAGCAATGACAGCCAGGACTCTCCGAACGGCGTCAGTATAACGGCGACGCAGCCTACGGCATGGGAAGATTCCGATGATTATCTTGAATTTATAATTGACCTCGGCTCGCCTAACGGGACAACGCAGAGTATATTCGTCTATTTCGAAGCCTCAGGAACAGGGCTGGAAAGAGATGATATTGATGGCCTCCCTTCTCTGCAGCAGGAATATGTAGAAATTCCTCCCGGCTCGCAGACCGCAACGATCAAGCTTGAAGGCTTTACCAGCGACGGCAGCATCACGGAGACACAGCCCATCAAAATCAGCCTTACCGGATGCAGCAGCGCTGATTTCCCGATAGGCTCATCATCACAAGCCACTGCAATCATCATGGATGGTGACGGGGAAGTGGTTTACGACATTGACGGCAACCGGTATCGTACGGTTCTCATAGGTTCCCAGACCTGGATGGTCGAAAACCTGGAAACATACAGCTTCAGGAACGGGGACCGCATATACGAGAGCTGGTCTTGCAATAACGATTATAATAATGATTCTACTTATGGCAGACTTTACAACTGGTATGTCATAATGGATATTCGCGGCCTTGCACCTGACGGCTGGCATGTGCCGACAAAGGAAGAATGGCAACAATTGATAGACTATCTGGGAGGAGAAAGCATTGCCGGCGGCAAACTCAAAGCCACCACGTTGTGGCGCAGCCCCAATACAGGGGCGACAAACGAAAGCGGATTCTCGGCATTCCCCGGTGGCGCCCGTCGCAGCGATGGGGTTTTCCTGTTTTTTGGAGAATGGGGTCTATTCTGGAATATAGCCGGAGATTCTTATGAGAATTTTGTTACGAGTGAAAGTCTTAACTACGCCAGGTCGACCGCGTACTTCGATCCCGGGATGCCGAAGAACCTTGGAATTAGTGTGCGCTGCATCAGGGATTGATCGAATAATTTGATTTATCTCCTAACCTTCATTATCCGGATTTTAAGAGTAGGCACCCGAGTTGATGTGAATCTTTAAAGTTATCAGGTATATTTGTCGATAGCTGTAATTATATATTCCTGTTCATGGAGGATAAAATGAAGAAAATCACACCTGGAATGTCTGCGGGAAAAATGCTGGCGTGTTTGATTTTATTTATCGCGTTAACGCCTTTCGCTCTTTTTGCTGAACCCGTTGAAGACCCTGATAAAGTTACCACGGCTGAAAAGCTTTTGAGCTTCGCGGGCGGACTGGCGGGCGTAAGCTCAGGAGGGCAGTGGGGATTCATTAACACTGCGGGAAAGGTCGTAATAAAGTTCATATTCAAGGAAATAGGCTCTTTCAATGCCGACTTGGCCCCTGCAAGAGTCGATAAGCAAAAATGGGGATACATCAATAAAAAAGGACTTTATGTAATAAATCCTAAATATGACGGCGCCAGGCCATTCAGTGACGGACTCGCTCCTGTCAAAAAAGGACAGGCATGGGGCATGATAGACAAGAAGGGCAGGCTCATCATTGATTATTCATACCAGGATCTGAAAAGTTTCAATTCAGGGCTCGCTCCGGCAAAACGGGTTAACAAATGGGGATTCATAAACAAGAAGAACAAGTTTGTTCTGGACAGGGTCTGGCTGGACGCCGGCGAATTTCAGGAAGGTCTGGCGCCTGTCAAAGACCTTGAAAACCAGTGGGGATATATAGATACAAAAGGTAAAATCTATATTGAAACGCAGTTCGACGAGGCCGGTGAATTCAGCGAAGGCCTCGCTCCTGTCCGGGTTGAGAACAAATGGGGTTTTGTCAATTACAAAGGGCAGTACAAAATCAACCCGCAGTATGAAGATGCGAAACAATTTTCAGAAAAACTCGCGGCAGTCAAAGAAAACGGCAAATGGGGCTACATCGATCCCAAGGGTAGAGACATCATAGCCCATCAGTTTGATGATGCAGCCGATTTCTCGGATGGCTATGCGCTTGTCCAGAAAGAGGGCGTTGCGTTTTATATAGATACAGAAGGCAATAAAGCCCTTGACGTAACAGTGAAGACGGCGTCTGGGGCAGCTCTGGAGACTGAAACACTTCGTTCTATTCAGAATGAGCAACAGAAACTATCCGCCTACGATGGTTCGGCCAACGGGAACAACGCGAACAGGATAGACAATTATCTGTTTTATGAGTGGGAGTTTCATGAACTTTTCATGTGCAGCCTTGACGACAACGGCTGGCCGACGACCTGTGAATCCCTTACAAAATTGATGCAGGTCCCCGGCGGGGAGTTGACATGCCAGTATGACAGCTCCATGTTCGTTCTTGACAGCAGCGAACCGGGAAAACTCGTTTTAAAAGAGTTTTCAAATCTGAATGATTTCAAAAGCTCTAAAGTCACTGTTTTTCCCGACAGCGATTCTGAACACAATCTCAAGGTCTGCCCTGTTGTTGATGATGATTTCTTTTATGTCCTGTCGGTTAAAGATGGAAAGACATTCAAAACATACCGGCTCTTGAGATATTCGCGTAAAGATTCCAGCGCAAAAGCTGTTTTTGGAGATGAGATCAGGGTTGAAGACAGCAACTATGAAGTCAGGATAAGAAGGATTCCCGATACGAACAGCGTAGGCGTTTTCATCAGGAGCGACAGAATCGATCCGTATAAAGGACAGATTGTTGACCTGAACTGCTTTACCATTGACCTTGATACCATGAAAAGCACTCCGGTTGTGCGTAAACAGGATATTCTCAAAGACCGTGAAAGACCACATGGGAAATGGATGAGCGATGTATGTTTTGCAACCATTGACGGTAAAGTGGGTTTTGTGACAGGCTTTTGCACCAATAGAGCCGAAATCAGTCCGGATAACGATATTCTTTTCATACCGCTTTATACCAGTGATGAAAAACTGGAAAATTTTTATTTCACGAGCGATTCTATTGTAAGCGTAAAGAAGAAATTTAATTTTACCCGCCTGCCGTCGCTCATGTATCACAATATCGGTTTTACGCCCTCTCAGAAATTCGATGAAGGATTTGTTGATGAACTTAGATATCTTGACAGATACTGGTACGGTCATGGTCCTGACTGGAAGTCGATGACCGATTCAGCGCTTAAATTCACAGAGTCGAAGGAGGAGGATAAAAACTATAAAACCTTCAGCCTGGGCAGGTTCAGGCCGGTAGGTGTTGTCTTCGGTGTCCCGCCCAGGTATGACGACAAAACTTCCAATGCGAGCAAATTCACGCTTGCCACAACTTCAACAGACATCAGCAGCATGATTTACGCAACAACATTCGGCAAGGCGTCCACCACTAGCAAGGACTGGGCGTCAGGCAAAATAAGCTTCAGCAGATCGAGCATGTTTTCAAACAGTGTAATAAAAAGCCAGACGAAACAGATCGACCTTTACGCGTCGCAGACAGTTTCAATCGAGTCCTACGGAAAAAACAGCGCATGGGTTATAGGAGCGCCCACCTATATCAATTATTATCTTTATGAAACAAGGAATAAAGACAGCAAGGAACCTTTAAAGATAATGTCGCCCAAAGGCGTCATTGATTTCATCAGCTATACGGTGATGCCTGTCGTGCTTCCGGCTGACACCAGCAAATATTCTTATCTTTGCTATGACATCAGCAAACCTGACGGCAAGGACGCGGTTTTCGGCGGCCTTGACCCCAGCTGGAATGAAGTAGTCAAGGGCTTGCCCGCCTTTTATTCGAATGACGACATCGAAAAATGGGCCAGGGATGACAGGGGAGATATCTGGTATCAGAACTCTTTGTCCAACAAGAAATACGATGTGAAGGTTATCAAGGTAAATACGGCCACCAGTGAAAGCGACAGGTTTTCAATAACAGACACTACAAGGAAAATCGAGAGCAAGAGCAAAAAGGTAAGACTCAAGCTGCCGTTTATTAAAGAAAGGTCTGTTAATGTGACTAACGCCACAAGTATGACGCTGTCCGATAAAAATGAATGGATATGGGATTATCAGATGATAAAATATAAGGACATCGGCAATCCGAAGCAGATTACGGACACTATCTATCTTTATCTGCCGAAGGAGGGAGCGACTGCCGCCGACCTGCCCTGGAGTTCGGACTTCATGAAAGAAAACAATATCGTCACCTTCGCCATATGCTACGGGGTGAATTACGGGATCATGAAGGATGCCGATAAAGATGCTGTAAAGTAGGATATATATTTTAAAAACTGGTGGGTCGTACTGGGATTGAACCAGTGACTTCTACCGTGTGAAGGTAGCGCTCTCCCGCTGAGCTAACGACCCGTTTACGATTCTTCGTGTTTAATCAGTACAGCTTTTTTATGTCAAGGAATATTTAGCTATTAAGCTGATAGCTGATAAGCTGTTAAGGAAAATCAAAACCGAATTCGTTTATTAACTCAACAACTTATCAGCTAATTGGTTTTTCAAGCTTAATTGCTTAATCGCTCATCATATTTACAATTGCGGGGCTTGAATGCGGAACGGAATAGCATAGTAAAATTAGCACCTTTGTGATAATTAATTCTCCATGGAGAATCTTTATCCCAGCATGCTCGAGCTTACCAAAAGGGCCAGCATAGTTATTGGCGATGATATTCTTACATCACTGAAAAACGCCCTTCAGAATGAAGCCCCCTCTTCTCTCGCATATGAGACACTTGACACGATCATTAAGAGCGCCAGCCTTTCCGATAAAGGCAATCTGCCGATCTGCCAGGATACAGGCTCCATATTCGCATTGATACGATCTGAGCCGGCACTGGCCATAAAAATAAGGAAATCGCTTTTAAAGGCCATAAGGGAGCTTACCCGCGACGGCATCTTGAGGCAGAACTGCGTTCACTCGTTGAGCGGTTTGAATACTGGGGACAATACAGGAGAACATGTACCGCAAATCCATTTCGAACCATTGAGCGGACAGACACAGGTGAGTCTGATGCTCAAAGGCGGCGGGTCGGAAAATGTCAGTACGCAGTACAGTCTGCCGGACAGTTCACTCAATGCAGGAAGAGACCTTGAAGGAGTAAGGCGCTGTTTGCTCGATGCCGTATTCAGGGCCCAGGGCAAAGGCTGCTCTCCGGGCATTCTCGGAGTATGCATCGGAGGAGACCGCGCGTCCGGGTATCTTATCGCAAAAGAGCAGCTTTTCAGAAGGCTTGACGATATAAATACCGACGTTGAGCTTGCAGGGCTTGAATCCCGCCTGCTTGAAGAAGCCAACTCGCTCGGCATAGGGCCGATGGGGCTTGGAGGAAAAACGACCCTCCTCGGCGTAAAAATCGCAGGCATATGCCGGCATCCGGCAAGCTATTTCGTTACAGTGAGCTATTCATGCTGGGCGACAAGAAGGTACACTGCCGTGCTTGACGAAACCGGGGGTATCGCAGAATGGATATGAAACGCATAACATTACCTTTCAGCGAATATACCGTCAGGTCTCTCCACATAGGCGACAGCGTACTTTTAAGCGGGACAATCGTTACTGCAAGGGATGCGGCGCACAAGCACCTTGCATCAACAGGAGAATCGCCTCTCGGCATGAAAGGTATGGTGATCTACCACTGCGGACCGGTTACCATCAAAACCGGGAATATCTGGAAGGTCATGGCCGCAGGCCCGACGACATCCATCCGCGAAGAGCCATATGAAGCCGATATCATAGAAAAATTCAGACCGGCCGCCATTATGGGAAAAGGCGGCATGGGCAGACATACACTCGAGGCCATGAGGAAGTCGGGATGCGTCTATCTGAACGCCACGGGTGGCGCCGCTGCATATCTTGCAGGGTGCATAAACGCCGTGAGTGATGTTTATTTTCTTGACGAGTTCGGGCAGCCTGAAGCCATGTGGGTTCTTAATGTAACCGACTTCCCTGCGATTGTTACGATGGATTCATTCGGAAAATCTCTCCACGACGAAATAGAAATCGTTTCCAGGAAGAATCTGGAAAAACTTATAAACAACAAAACTAAACACGATTGAGGAGGAAATACCATGAACGTAAAAGATTTATTCGACCTTAAAGACAAGGTTTCCATCGTAACAGGCGGCGGCAGGGGCATAGGCTCGTTTATCGCAAAAGGACTTGCCGAAGCCGGCAGTAATGTCGTCATTGCATCCCGCAAACTTGCCAACTGCGAAAAAGAGGCGGCCGAACTGGCGGCCCTTGGCGTGAAGACGCTTGCCGTAAAATGCGATATGGGGTCTGAAGCTGACATTACAGCCCTGGTGGACGCGACCATGAAGGAATTCGGACGCATAGATGTGCTCGTAAACAATGCAGGCGTAACATGGGGCGCTCCGACACTCGATTTCCCGCTGGATGCCTGGGACAAGATATTCAGCGTTAATACAAGGGGCGTATGGATAATCTGCCAGAAGGTGGCGAGGATCATGAAGGATCAGGGCGGCGGCAAGATGATAAATGTATCGTCCATCTACGGCTCACGCGGTTCGATCGAAGAGGCCCACCCTGCAGTCGCCTACAACCCTTCAAAGGCGGCCGTCGAAGTCCTTACGAAAAACCTTGCCATCAAACTCGCCCGATACAAGATATACGTCAACTGCATGGCGCCCGGTTTCTTCAAGACTGATATGATGGCCTATGTCTTCAAGCCGGATATGAAACCCATACTAGACGCAATAGTGGGTGAAATCCCCTTGAGGATGTGGGGCGACGAAGACGAAATAAAGGGGCTGGCCGTATTCCTCGCTTCAAACGCCTCCAACTACATAACGGGCGGCATATTCCCTGTTGATGGGGGACTGGGAGCGAAGTAAAAAACAGCTGATAAGCTGTTTAGCTATTAAGCTGTTGAGCTATTAAGCTGTTAAGCAAGAAAACAAAAAGAATCTAGTAAGCTGTTGAGCAGAATCAGAAAAGACTTTGCTTGACAGCTTATTTGCATTCTTTGCAATCTGATTTCACAGATCGGCAAAACTGGTTACGATATTCTCTGTTTATGCAGCTATGTTTACTTTTGGTTTATGATGTCTAGTTATATGCTTTCATCATTTTAAATCAAAATGGACATATCAAGATGAGATTACAATTTCCTTTTATTGTCATTCCGAACGCATTAGCGGAGGAATCTTGTTTTATATCTTTTAGAAGCTTAGGAGCAAGATTTCTCTCCCCACAAGGGGGTTCGAAATGACATTCGAAAACTATATAATACTCCATAAAACCTTTACTAATCAGCCTTTATGCGAAAGTCCACAATACTGTAAGAACTCTCTATTGGAGCTGGTTTGCTGGCTTTTTAAGTCGATAAATATAGAGTACCAAGATCATAAGATTTAAGATTGTCTTTGCCAGTATTGATTTCAGATGGATAGCATAAGTTTATAAGCATTCTATAATGAATGAAGACCTTCAGGTTAAATCATTGTAATATATTCGTGACATCGTTTGTGAAAAGGCAACGAGCATTTAATAGAACTTTAACGGCACGACTTTGGCGATTGTCAAAAAGTCCTTGTCGTTATGAAGAAGATGTAAGTCATGCTCAATTGAAATTTGTGCAATCAAACAATCTGTTGAGCTTCTTACTGTAAGCCCTTTTTTTCTCAAATCGAAATATATTTTTGCAGCGTTTATAAAAGATTCAAGTTCACCAACTGGTGAAAATATCTTCTGATTCTCAAGATATAACTTAAGTTTATTAAATTCGTGAACTGTTTTTGTTCCCTGAAGGAGTTCTTGAATAATGAAAGAAGTAATACCAAATGGAATATCTTTTAAAATAATGTCTTCAAATTTCTGAGTTGATAATGTTGGTCTGTTGCTGAAAAAATCTATAAGGACGGAAGTATCTACAAGAATCATATTTTTATGATCTCATGCTCTTGTAATCATAGTCTTCACGGAAGGATATCTTGCCTTTAAGATCAAGAAGATTCTTTCTGCTGCGATGAGCGATTAATTCGCGCAAGGCTTCATCAATCAAATCCTTCTTGGTTTTTGCCTTGGATAAGCTGAAAGCCTGATCAACAAGCTTATCATCGATGACAATATTTGTTCTCATATACACCTCCTAATACACCATTAAATACACCTAAATATCAATAAATCAAGTAGAATATTTTTTAAACCAGCATGAGGCGAGCTACAAAAACCCATGGTTATTGTTTGTCAATTGCTCCATGAAACCTTAACCGATGTGCGTTTATGTAAAAGTAAACATTTCTGTAAATGTGGATTCCAGTTTTTAAAAAAGCCTGCAAACCTGCCTCCACCAGACTGTACTTATTGTAATATGCAGTATAGATGACCATCTACGGACTATAGAGTATGGCACGAAGTCTGTAATATGCTCCGATTCTTCCTTTTCAGCCCCCAGGACTACATATTTCTTCTGAAGATGGAAACCTGATTAAGCAGAGTACAATTTCAAGTTACATCTGATTGGATTGTTCCTTTGGAAATGCAGATTACTATGAAAATCGTCCAAAATCCAATAATCGAAAAAGTGAAAATAATCTTGAGGAAATCAACAGGTTGTCTTTATTTCACATATTACGATAAGATCTAAATTCACAGGATTATATGAAAAGATCATATCTTCCCGGGAGGACTTGTCAAAATATTCCAACCCTCCTCCAAGACGATGCAAGGAGAAAATGGGTTCTCGTGCATCTTGTTTCGCTCCTCAAACCGAAGGTGCAGAGAAAGCGGCGCAGGCTGAATCAATAAACATACAGGGCGCTGTAACTTTACAGGCCGAGGAGTGACGAAGTCGAGGCGCGAGGCGTACATTGACGTACGCCGCAGCAACGAGGCCAGGAAACGACAACGGGATGTAAAGTTACAGCGCCCTGTATAGTTAGAACCAGTAGATATCCTTTTTAATCTCAGCTATCCTGGCCTTGCCCGCCTTATAGCCCTGCTCCACAAAATAATCGATGCGGTCAAAGTCATACCAGTGCTGGGAATGGATCTCCGGGGTAATGACACAGTCGAGATCGTCGCACAGGTATATGTCCATGAAATCCCTTGTTATGTCATAGCTTCTGAAAACGACATCAAAGGTGTTTTTCAGTTCATTATCGGGGTCAGTCAGAGGTTCGATACCTTTTCTCACGTTCACGCCGATTATGTAGTCTGGATGGAACGTCTTCGCCAGGTGCACGGGAACCATCTCGGCCACACCTCCGTCAACCAGCAGCATATCATGCATGCTTATGGGCGGGAAATATCCCGGAATGGCGCTGCTCGCCTGAAGAGCGCCGCACAGGCTGCCTTCGGAAAAAACTATCGGATCGCCTGTGATAAGATCAATCGCCTGGCATTTAAATGGTATTTTCATGTCCTCAAAAGATTTGTCGTCAACAAGGATGCTCATGTTCATGACAAATGTTTCCTGCGTAAGAATGGAAAGGTTGTTGACCGCCTTGGTATAAAAATATCCTTTCTTGAAGGTCGCCTGAATGCGTTCGAAAAACGAATGGGCGGATTCTCTTTCCATGGATTTCAACTCCTTGTGTGCATCTTTGAAAAAAGGAGAATCCATATAATCCCTGACCCTCTGTTCAACTTCGTCTATATCCCTGTAAATGCTGTATAGTGAGCCTATTATAGCCCCGAACGACACCCCGGCAATCGCATCAATCGGAATCTGTGCCTCTTTCAGGGCCTTCAGCACACCGATATGAGAAAGCCCCCTTGCGCTTCCTGCGCCAAGGGCCAGCACTATTTTTCTTTTCCTCCTGATCTTCATCCTTTTCTCACCATAAAACTGTCGTTATCCATGTCCTGCATCTGAACGAAGTCAAACCCTTCGGCCGAATCAAACCAGTCAATGCCCAGTGACCTGCAGTCATCGCATGCGCCCCTGGGGATGTGAATACATGTTGCGGTGTTCCCGGTTGAAGCCCTTGTCTCTATTTTATATACCCCGGGGCAGTCGCATAGCTTCTTAAATTCGGCCTGTCTGTCGATTATGTTATCGGTGTCATATCTTATGGTCTTGCGCCGCTCGACTATACCTTCTTTTTTAATGGGTATCCCCTGCCTCTTGTGCCAGTAGTTAAGCATCGAATCGCATAAGCCTGAAATATACTTCATTTCGACTGACGCCTGTTTGAATCTTTCCGGCATGAAATCAGGTTCTTTGAGATACGAATAATCGACGCCTGCAAGTGAAAGTATTATTCCCGTGTTAATATAAGGCAGGGCCATTTCGATGGAATAACCGCCTTCCAGAACGCATATATCAGGGGATACGATTTCGGTGAGTCTTGCATAGCCTCCGGCACTGAATTGCATGTCGGTGATAGGGTCGGAATAGTGGTTGTCCTGTCCCGCCGAGTTTATGACGATATCGGGTTTGAATTCATCGAGGATGGGCCTTATCAGGTTTTCCGCAACATGTATGAAGCCGTCGTCAGTCGTTCCCGGGGGAAGAGGAATATTGAGCGTCATTCCTCTCGCACCCGTCCCGCCCAGGTCTTCAGGAAATCCCGACCAGGGATAGAGCGTCCTTCCGTCCTGATGTACGGAAATAAAGAGTATATCAGGGTCATGCCAGAAGATATCCTGAGTGCCGTCTCCGTGATGGCAGTCGGTATCGATGATCGCAATTTTTTTTATATGCGGGTAATTTGTCCTTATCCATTCAACCATGATCGCTTCCATGTTGATATTGCAGAAACCCCTGCACCCGTGAACAACACGCATGGAATGATGCCCGGGAGGCCTTACCAGGGCGAAGGCCCTGTTCACCTTTTTCTCAAGCACAAGTCTTGCGGCCTCGATGCAGCCGCCTGCTGATATCCTGTGAGAGTCCGTTATAACCGAATTTATATCGGGCAGACAGAAATGTACCCTCGATATGTCCTTATCAGTTGCTATTCCGGCCTTGAATTCGCGAATCCCTTCAATATCGAGAAGCCCCTCCTCGATGACCTGATCATGCGTGTAAAGAAGGCGCTCTTTCCTTTCAGGATGGAAGGCCGATATCTCCCAGTCATAGGCCGGAAAGAAAATAAGCCCTGTACTGTTTTTTGCCTTAATCCTTCCAGTCTTCACCTGAAAACCTTCTTTCTGAATTCCGGGATAATACCTGGCCGGGTCTGCAGCTTGAGCCTCATATTCCTGCCCACAGTACGGAACCCGCTTACCATGTTGAAGCACTGCTCTTCCACGACATCAATTCCGTAATCATCTGCAAGGCCAAGAAAAACAGCATTCTTTTTCAAGAGTCTTTCTCCGCTGCTTTTTAAGTCTTCAATCATATATGTGGCAGGTATTATATCTTCAGCTTCAAGTTCCGGGCAGATCATCTGTTTGCGCTGGGTGTCGGCAAGGAGCGTTATCCTGGCTGTTGTCTTAGAGACCGCTGCGCCGATGGCATTTGCCACATCAAAATTTTCAGGTACTACACAGGGTATGCCTAATTCCTCCTCGATAAATGTTTTAAGCGCGAGTGCCGGACCCCCGATCAGTATAAGCTTATCAGGTTTAACAGTCTCAGGATGAAGCATTTCATAAATGGTATAGACCGGATTTGCATTCACATCTTCCAGAAAATCGGTGTAGGCGTTTTTTATTATGCCCACCATCTGTCTGATGATCATTTTTGCCGTTTCTTCAACATTCATCCCGCAGGCTGAAGCAATATCGCTTACGGCTTTTACCGCCTTATCCTCGTTGCCTGTTTTTACATAGCCAAGCACCCTGAGCGCATCCATTACCGTAGGAATCTTCCCCCCCAGACAGCACGGGGGTCCCTTTCTTGAGGGGCCTACTCTTATATTCCCATTATCGACAATAACCGCCGAATCACCGCCGGCACCGACTGAAACGGTTTTCAGGCCCCTGACAAGTGTTTTCAGTCCTTTTATGCTTATGCCATTAGGTTCGAATACGGGAAGACCAAGTGCGAGTATACCGATATCGGTAGTAGTCCCTCCAATGTCCATGACTGCAGCACATTTTTCATCGGGTCTTAATGCAAAGGCACCCATAATACTGGCTGCCGGTCCTGAGATGATTGTTTCGACAGGCAGCCTTTCTGCAGCAGATGAAGAGAATGTCCCACCGTCAGCTTTCAGAAAGAGAATTCTGGACCTGATTCCCAGCCCGGCAAAGGCTTTTCTGACCGAAGAGATGAAACGGGCCTGTACGGGGAGAACACCGGCATTAAAAAATACCGTGTGAATCCTTCTTGGAAAATTGAGGCTGCCGCTCATCTGATGTCCCATCGTTATATACTTGAACCTGCCATCAATAAGGAATTTCATCCTGAGTTCATGATAATGATTTCTTACTGAGAATTTCGATACTATGCCGACCGAATCAATCCCTGAATCCTTGAGCAGCAAGGCGGCGCGCTCTACTCCCTTTTCATCGAGAGGGATATATTGCCTGCCTCTGTGGTCCATGGCGCCTTCAATAAGATGAAAATCCCTGTTGAGGAAATAAGATTTGGGATTGACGCCGGGGCCGGCGCTTACAAACATTCCCGCCCTTTCAAGCCTGTTTTCGATAATCGCATTGGTGGTAAGGGTTGTCGAAAGTACAACCCTCTTGACGCTATTGTAATCGATATTCATGGATGAGACACCTGCGGTTATTGAATCGACAATGTCGGGGGCTGTCTCTACCTTCAGGGATGAAACAACCTCTCCCTTATTGATACATACAACATCAGTATGCGTACCGCCGACATCAATGCCAAGTATCATACAGTTCCTCGGGATATTAAATATTGAATATATGTCTTTTATCACAACTTGAAGCTTTTATCTCTATCTGATATGAAAGCCCTCAATCCCGGAATGGAGGAATAATTTTTGTGAGAAAGCTTTCCTTTTTGTTTGCGGCACTATCAATATTATTATCTGCAGCATGCTCGGCTGACGGACCTGATATTATATCAGCTTCCCAGTCAGATTATTACCCTGTCACCGAGCAGAAAATAATTCTCGGGGTTGCCTGTCTGACTAATAATCCGCCGATGACCTATACCTGGAACTATAACAGTTCGATCAGTACCATTCTGGACAATTACGGGAATGTAATACAGCCCGGCACAGTAACATCCAATTACGGGGTATACTGGGTAACTCCTCAGACCCCGGGAACCTACACCGTGACATGCACTGTCGGAGACGATCTGGACAAGACGGAAACGGCATATTTTGTAATAAATGTCTCAGGCCGTGGAATCACACAGCTTATGAACGCAAACCCTGCAACAGCTGAATCTATAAGCTATGATGCAAATACATCGTCCGGCGGTATATTTGCAGTGGTGTCCAATGACAAGAACAGTGACGGGACTGCCTCTAACAATGTAAAGATGTTCACATCCCTAATGTTCAAAGTCGATATGAGCTGGGGCGGGTCTTACCCTCTGGCTGCAATTTATCCCATATATTTTTCCGCCCTGTATACGGCCTATTTTACTATATGGGGGGGATATATGAACGGCTCCAATTTAACCCTGGTCGACCACAGTTCATCAGCGGATGATCTCGTGTACAAAACCACGACAGACTCGAATGACTCAGTTAACAGCATCACACTCATCAATGACAACATCTGGATTTCTGCAGATTCAGGGTTATGGAAGTTTGACACTGTAGCAACAAATTTTACGGACACGGTCCCGTATGAATCATACAATGCCGTCAATTCAGGCAGTCTTTCCGCCGTTGCAACGTCTCTGGGCGTATACTACTGTACGACAAGCGCCATGAACTGGGAGCCTCTGCCGAGTGATCCAGGCACAAAAGTCCTTTCTGTAACTGCGCAGGCAAGCCCTCAGAATGTTTTCGCGCTGCGTGATGACGGAACCCTCATGCAATATTTCAAGAACAGCGGTTCGACATGGACCTCCTCAGGAATAACCCCGCCGGATGATATTGACATAAGCAGTGTATCGAGGATTTCAAAAGACGCAAAGGGAAGAATATGGGTAGGAAAATACAGGTATAACCCGGCACCTGCCGACGGAGAAAATCCCTGGTATGACCCCGAACTTGACCCGAACACTCAAGGAGCATTTCCTGCCGGCCTTGTTTTTGATTATACCATCGTGAGTGCCGAGGGCCTTGTATATTTCAGGACCACGGACGGTCAGCTCTGGGTCTGGGGAAAGACGCCTGCTCCATTTTACCCTGCTGATACTGAATGAAGGGCAGAGTTCAGATATTCACCTATGGCTGCCAGATGAACGATCTGGACAGCCAGAAAATTTATTCATCCCTCGCAGGGCTGAGTTATAGTGAAACAACCGATACCGAAAACGCCGATGTAATCATCCTGAACACCTGTTCTGTAAGGAAAAAGGCCGAAGAAAAGGCGCTCAGCAATCTGGGGCGGCTCAAGTTTCTTAAGAAGAGAAGGCCCGAGATAACGATAATAGTCACCGGCTGTGTGGCCCAGCAGGAAGGTGAGGCGCTAATTGCAAAGATGCCGTACATAGATGCGGTAATTGGCACTCATCAGCTCCACAAAATCCCAGGGATCGTTCAGAATATCAGAGAATCCCGCACCCGGGAAATCGAGACGGCTTTTTCAGAATCCATCCCGTCTCTTGAGCTTATTCCCGATAAATCATTCATCCGGCCCGGCCACAGGGCTTACATCAACATTATGCAGGGATGCGACAATTACTGCTCATACTGCATTGTTCCATATGTAAGGGGCCGCGAGATCAGCCGCGGGTGGAAAAATGTCATCGATGAAGTGAGACTTCATGCTAACAGGGGTGTGAAGGAAATCTTCCTGCTCGGGCAGAATGTGAACTCTTATGCAGGTGGAATAAGCTTCGGGGCACTCCTTGAAAAGATCGCACAAGTAGACGGCATAACAAGGATACGATTCACGACCTCCCATCCGAAAGACGTCAGCCCTGAACTCATAGACTGTTTTTCGAGTCTCGACAAACTCTGCAGCCATATCCACCTGCCCTTTCAGTCCGGCTCGGATAAAGTCTTGAAGGCGATGAACCGCAACTATACTTTCGATTCTTATTTGAGGCTTGTGAGCGAACTCAGAAAAGCCAGGCCTGATATAGCTTTCAGTGCTGATACCATGGTCGGCTTTTCAACGGAAACGGATGAGGATTTCAAGAGAACGCTCGACCTGATCGAGGCTGTCAGGTTCGATGTGCTCTATTCGTTTAAATATTCGCCGAGGCCCGGCACCAAGGCGGCCGCGATCGAAGATGATGTACCGCTCGAGGTCAAAAAAGAGCGTCTTTTGATACTCCAGACACTGCAGAATAGAATCACGCTTGAGATAAACCGTTCAAGGGCAGGTCAGACATTTGAAGTGCTCGTTGACGGCCCGAGCCAGAAAAATCCTTCTCAGATATTCGGGCGAACTACCCACAATACGATTGTAAATTTCGAGGGTCCCTTGTCACTTGCCGGCCACGAGGCCATGGTAAGAATAACGCGCGGCAACAAGAACACATTAACCGGGGAAATCGTTTAACAGACCTGACTTTCGTTTAGCTCATCTATAGGCGTCAAAACTGCTCGCACTCTTTTGAAGTCTTCTGTCTGCGGCCGAATTCCACGCCGTCTATTACAGCCCTCATGCCGCAGAAAGATTCCTTGCATCCCCCGTTCAAATCTTCAATCAGGATTGTGTTCCTCTTTATGCGGATATTGATCCTGCAATCTTTCGGATAGTCCGGATCGTCTTTCTCAGGAAGAGACTGAAATGCAGAGCCTTTGAAAACCGCCTCGCCGTCCATTGAACAGGTGTGTCCGTTTGCACCGACAAGAATGAACGAGAAATAAATCCTGTCTCCTTTTGATTTCCTGATTGTCAGACAGTCCGTTGATTTTGCCGGCTCGTCCCTGCCGGTATCGGGATTATGGATATAGTTGTCCCTGGTTATCGTGTAATTTCCAGAAATATCCCTGTCGCCTGGAGCTGCCGGCTCGTTCCATCTATTCAGTTCGATGGTTCTGTCCTGATAAGCCTTCTTAAGGCAGGATGCGTCCCTGCATTCATTCCGGGTGTTTTTAAGCCACATCTTCTGGTCGATCCTCAACGGCGCCGGATCCGAGGCCCCGGCCACTGCCTTTTTATATGCGGCGGTCATGCTTTCATCCAACTGGCTTAATTCGGGATTTGCGCAAATCATCTTCTCCACTGCGGAAGACGCCTTTTCACAGTTGAAGCCGGCCGCCAGAGATATTGCAGGCAGCAGAACAATAAAGGCCGTGAAGATGATTCTCATGTTTCCTATAGACCTGCCTTCCTGATCGGGTCTATCTGGAGATTACAGAATCTTTCCTTCCGGTCATGTTTTTTGATGAAGTGGCAATGCCGAGCACCCTGCATAAAAAGTCCATGGCGCCTATCGGCAGGATGGCCTTTATAAGGGGCAGAGTATAAACACTTGACGGCACACCTATCATCGCCCTGCCCTTTTTGATGCCCTCTATGATTTTTACTGTCACGTCTTCCGGGGTCAGCATCTTTGTGCCTTTTACAGCCTGCGCGCCTGCAAACATGCCGGTTGAAACCGTGTTTGGACAAACATAGATGAACTTTATCTTTTTCTGCCCCGCCAGCACCATTTCCTGCCTGAGAGATTCCGTAAGCCCGACAACGGCAAATTTCGATGCACAGTAGTCAGAAATATAAGGTACTCCCAGCAGACCGCCGGCAGAAGCCATATTAACTATGACGCCCTCGCCTTTTGAGACCATATCCGGCAGGAATGCCTTCGTAGCCCAGAAAATCGACATCAGGTTTACGGCAACAAGCTTTTCAATCGCCTCATCCGTTTTCTGTAAAAATGGCGCCGAGCGAACGACTCCCGCATTGTTTACCAGTATGTCGATCGTGCCGAATTCCTTCTTAACCTTTTCAGCAAGCGAGTAGATATTCCACTTATCAGAGATATCGCATACATAGGCGGCGATCTGCCCCAATGGTGCCAGCTCTTTCGATGCGGCTGCAAGCTCGGCTTCTCTGATATCGACTATGGCCACACGAGCTCCTTCCTTAAGGAAAAGCCCTGCCATTGATTTCCCCATGCCCATAGCTCCGCCTGTCACAAGTACATTCTTCCCTTTTAAATCAATTTTGCAGCAGCCCACAAAGAACCTCCTTATCAGGTTTATTCATCTTTGGTCTGGATTAAACTTTCCACACCCAGAATCCTGCCCATGTTATATGCCGTTTCGATAAAGTGATTAAGCGTCTCGTCGTCGAATTGTCTCGATGTATCGGATATAATCTTATACGTATCTTCTTCAAGTTTCTGCACGATCTCTTCACCGCTGGTTGTCAGATAGACATGAACACCCCGCCTGTCTTCTTCGGCGTAAACCCTTTTTACATAACCAGCTTCTTCAAGCTTTCCAAAAAGTCTCGTAGCGCTGCTGAACGGCAGGCCGATCCCGTCGACCAGTTCACGCATGCGCTGGGGATTTCTTCTCCTGAGCATCTGCAGGGCAAGTATGGCGGTATAGTCCAGTCCGAAGGTATTGATCTTCTGCCTTTCAAACCTGTAAACAGCAAGAAGGGCATTGAACAGTAGATCATCGAGTTCATTCCTTGGGATATTAATGGGATTTTTCTTCATGGACATTAAATAACACTATTATTTCCATATTGCAATTATATTGATGTGGAAATATTTAATTACAGTGAATGCTATTTACAAATCCCAGTTAACAGTCTGATTCAATTTTTAAGCGAAGCGCTCTGTATATACTCAGGAGAAGGGCATTTCGGAATCTGAAGCAGATATTTCAAAGGCACAATACTGAAGCCTTTTCCCCTGATTCCCGTGACTATCCTTTCCAGTTCATCAGTAGTCCAGGGGGTTTCATGAAAAAGTATGATGTCTCCATCACGGACATTCGATACTACCCTGCCTGCAAGGTCATCGCCTGAAAGTCCGGCCCAGTCGAGAGAATCAAGGCTCCAGAGGATTCCCGTAAGTCTGTTTTCAGCAAGAGCCTCTTTCAAATCATCATTGAAGGACCCGTACGGCGGCCTGAAGTATTCCGGTTTCATCCCGAAGCCCTCAAAAACGCTGACCGCTTTGCTGACTTCCGTGAAGCATTTTTCCTTATCATAAGAGGTGTAATTTTCATGTGCATATCCATGAATATATGTCTCGAAAAGCGGGTCCCTGTACTGTTCGACATTCTCAGGATTCATGTTTTCAGCTACGAGAAAAAACGCAGCCGGGCATTTAAGCCTTTTCAGAACTGATAATATCTTTCCGGAATTTTCGGACGGCCCGTCATCAAAGGTAATAGAGAGAATCTTATCCGGGCTTGACACGGCGAAAACAAATGAATCCTTCAGCTTGATGTCCTTTCGCCCAAGGTAATCTGCATATTGGTCATAAATCAGGAATCTGCATGGTTCGGCTTTTTCCTCTTTTGTCAATTTTCCGCCGAGCCATGCGCACCCGTTCAAGGCAGCAAGAACTATAAACAGACAGGCCGCGAATGCAGTCAATTCTTTCTTCATTTTAAAATTTCCTTCACATTCGGACTCTCATAAAAAGCATTTTATCCTGCACCTTCATTATAACAGATCACTCACCGATAATGCGTATGGCATGATCCGCATAGCTCAGATACCATGAGCTGTCTTTAAACGGTCTCGGGTATATCCCGTTTGGAATCAATGTGCCGTTCGGGTCACGGGTATCTTCCCCGTGGCTGTCAATGACAAGGGATGCCCCGTCCGGGGATATGCCCCATTCACCCAGCCACATGACTACGTGCGATATTCCTGAACCTGACTTTGGCCGAATGAAAATGAGGTCGCCCGGCTTCAAGATTTTTTTCCAGGCTTCAAGTGTTTCCTGGCGAGGGATTACCGATACCGTTATGGATTCTCCTGACCCGTTTATTGAAGCCGAGTCCATATCCGCCTGCTTCTGTATGTCCGAACTGAACTTTATCCCCAGCGCCTGATTGTATACAAAAGCGGTGAAGTTGCTGCAATCCACACCCTTGCCGTCATGCCTTTCGCCGCCAGGTTTTGGAGTGTGCCAGCCAGCAGGCGGATTCCAGTCCGGGATATAGTGGTGACGGTATCCATAGCCGATATACCTCATGGCAACGGCAATAATACGTGCACGTTTAAACATTGCGCTTTTACCGCTTGCATCGGCAGGCGGCAGATATGCCCTTGGCAATGGACCCCAGGGACCCACTTTTGAGTGGTCATACCAGTCGTTCTCGGGCAAATCGGATTCATTCCGTGGATCACCTCTCTCGCCTGAAAGTATGTCCGGTATAAGCTCCTCAATGGAATAAGGAAGACGGATGCTGTAGGGGGAAGCGTATGCCGCTTCCGCTGTCTGGCCTTCATCAGCTGAAGCAAACGAGGGAGCAAGAGTCATGACCGCTGCAAAACCCGCAATCAATATTGCACAAGTGAAAAGACCGGGATGAATTGAATTATACGCTCTTGAAAACATTCTCATGAAAACTACTTCCGTCCTGAAATTTACCATCAGCGAGCCATACATGTTTTAATCCTTTCCTCATCTTTCCTTCGTTCTGCCTTTCTCTGACAACCTTTGCAGGTGAGCCTGCAACCATTGTGTTAGCAGGCACATCATGCGTAACAACCGACCGGCCTGCCACTATTGCCTGTTCGCCGACGGTTACTCCCGGCATTATGGCCGCGCCGCTGAATATAAGGGCAAAGTCCTTTATCACGACCTTTTTATATGTCCTGTCCGTGTGGTCAGATTCGTTGTGAGTATGGGTAAATATCCTGACATCTTCAGCAAAACCCGCACTGTCGCCTATTTCTATAAAGCCTTTTGAGTCCATAAAAACATTTCTGTTTATAAAAACATCGTTGCCTATGGTTATCCTGCTGCCATAATTGAAGCTTACTCCTGACTCGCAGATAAAATTTTTCCCGCATTCTCTGAAAAGCCGTTCTGCGATAAGCCTCCTCATGGGAATCGAAAAATCAGTAATCAGGCTCAATGGCGTTTTGTCGAATGCATCCCATATTAAATGAAGCAGCCTCTGTTCATCGCTGTAGGGTTCGATATCATAACCTACAGGCAGGAGGTCTCCATAGAGTCTGAAATCGTGAAGAATTCCCTTTGGCAATGTGCTTATGCCGACAAGTTCAAGCAGGTGATATGCCGAATCAGGGTCCAGACCCTTACCGATAATTACTGATACTTCATCAAGCATCACTGTTATTGCCGTGCTCACTTGCGATATCACCTCTGCTTAACTATCGGCATGAAATCATTAAGACATGAGGAGACATCCATCAAAAAAATAATGTATACTATCGTTATTATGATGAAAAAAATATTCAATCCCAGAAGGCTTACACGCCTTTTGATATTGTCCGGAATTCTCGGCATTGCAGCAGGCCTTACAGCGGTTTTGTTCCAGTATCTGATCGAGTACGCAGTTAATTTCTGTTTTAACAGTATTATAGGTATCTCCCCTGACGGTCCTGTGTACAGGGAAACCGCAAGAACTTTTATTGCATCCGGCAGCTTCAAACCTTTTCTGATTGTCCTGATGCCGGGTATCGGAGGGCTTTTTGTAGGCATCCTTTCATGGTTTTTCTCCAAGATGCATTCCAGAGAAGACAATCTGGATGAAATCGAATCGTACATGCAGAAAGAGGGCGAATATCCTTTTCTCAAGCCTCTTTTCAACCTGCTGCTTTCCGTCATAACCCTGGGCACAGGAGGTTCCGGCGGCAAGGAATCACCTGCCGGCAGCATCGGTGCATCATTCGGCAGCCTTACTGGTAAAATCTTCAAGGTCGATCCTGACACCAGGCGCATGCTCATGTCTGCAGGCGTTGCCGCAGGCATAGGCGCAATATTCCGCATACCTGTAGCCGCCACATTCTTTGCGATGGAATTCTACTATTCGAGCGAGGACCTCGAGGCAAAGACCCTACTACCCGCTGCAATCGCAAGCGCAGTGAGTTATTCCGTTTTCTCTCTCTTTTTCGGCCTCTCTCCTCTGTTCGATTGCACAATCAGCTTTGAGTTCAAATCAGTTTTTGACCTTCTGCCGTATGCGCTGCTGGCACTCATTTGCAGTGCGTGCGCTTTCATTTATGTAAAGGCCTATCAGGGCACATCCTCAGGATTTGCGGGCCTTCATGTGCATCCGGTAATGAAGCCCATGCTGGGAGGCCTTGCCACAGGGTTTATAGGCTGGCTTGCCTTGAGCCTGAGCGGAAATACTTCAACCCTGTCTATAATCGGGGACGGTTTCGGTGTACTTGAGGGAATTCTTTCCGGTAAAATCGCATTAATCGGGGCCGGGCTTCTTGCAGTCATAGCCTTTGCCAAAATGGCGACGACTTCCCTGACCATTGGCTCAGGAGGCATAGCAGGACTGTTCAGCCCGTCGCTTGTCATAGGCGGGGCGCTTGGAGGAAGCTTCGGGCTTCTCATCAATCAACTTATGCCCGGCATGATTCCGCAGCCCGAAGCATTTGTTTTAATAGGCATGTCTGCGTTTTTTGCTGCCGCCTTTAAAACACCCATATGTGCAATATTCATCGCCTGTGAGCTTGCAGGCGACTACACGCTTCTGCTGCCTTCATTTGTGGCCTGTGCAGTTTCCTTTATCTTCTCCGGGAACTGGACCATTTACCCTAGCCAGCTGCCGTTCAGATATCCTCTGCCTGACAACGCGCCGGATAAAGAGAGGGGCTGACAGTTATAAATGGATACTGTCGATAAAGGCATTTATATCGGACTGGATATCGGGGGGACAAAGCTGCTTGTCGCTTCAGCCGATTCCTCGGGCCTTATCATAAAAAGGGTGCAGTTTGAAACCCCGCCAGACCTGAACGGCGGCCTTGAACTGCTTGATTTAATGATCAAAGAGGTTTCAGGCGGAAGACTGATAAAATCCATTGGCGCTGCAATTGGCGGGCCGCTTGACTGGCGGAAAGGTATTGTTTCACCTCTTCATCAGCCCGCATGGAGGGATGTACCTTTAAAAAAGATCATGACCGGGAAATGGCGATGCGATTTTCATGTAGACGTCGATACGAATATCGCAGCCCTTGGAGAATACCATTTCGGCGGCGAAAATGCTGAAAAGCTTCTCTATCTGACACTGAGCACGGGTATGGGGGGCGGATACATCATTGGCGGCAAAATCTACAGGGGATCAGGCGATGCACACCCTGAAGCAGGTCACCAGTCCACAAATTTCAGATGCAGCCATCCTCAAAACATAGCCTGCGAATGCGGCGCTCCCGACTGCCTTGAAGCACTTGTCTCGGGCAACGGCATAAGGCGCATCTACGGCAAACCCGCTGAGGAGCTCGACCCGGGAGAATGGGAAGAAGTTACATATAACCTGGGCCAGGGGCTCAGAAACCTTGTAGCCATTTATCTTCCGGATGTGATCGCAATCGGCGGAGGAGTGGCTGTCGGAGCTGGAGAAAGGTTCATCAACGCCGCAGCAGAAATCATGGCAGGATATCTTAAGATTGTTCCGGCACCCGCCGTGAGGCTAAGCAGGCTCGGCTATGACACCGCGCTTTTGGGCGCAATCGCCGCCGCGATTCACGGCATTGAATGAAATGCCTGAAAATTTCCGCATGCCTGTTGGATTATGACACAGATTCCTTCTCAGGGTTTGAGGTATCCCAACGCAACATTTTGATCGATTAAAATTCTGTCCTTTGAATTTTTGCCTGCAGTAATGAATTTATCCTGAGTAGAAAGCCTTCGCAGTGAGCTGATCGAGTCAAAAGGTATTTTTACTACGAATAGGTTGGCAATATCGATCGGTATGTTCCCGCCCGGATCAATCCTCGCCGTATATGTGACGCGTGTATGTTCCCTGTCGATATATTCGAGGACGACGGAAGCATGTACATACTTCATTCGCACATAAGCCTTGCTCACCGGCCTCAGCTTCGGATCGTCTATCCCCTGCATATCAATATCGGCATACCCTTTGTTATAATCCATCCTGACTGTTATTCGGACCAGAGATTCGCGAAGTTTAAGCGGCCACGGCAATCTGGTGATATTTAGGACGATCATATCTTCGCCTTCCAGCTGTTTAATCTTTTCGGCATGTTCGGTGTTCGCCATCCAGTACTCCGAGGCAGATACGTCTCTAAGGATAGATGCCAGAACCTCCAGGCGGGCATCCACGATACCAACTCCTTTGAATTCATCAATATCGCTGCCAGGAACATCCCTTGTATAGACCTTTATGCCTGAACGTTCCTTGACCTGTTTCCAGCCGGCATCATCATTCGAACTTGCCGTTATATTTCCCAGCAGTATTATGACAACAGTCAGACAGAGTATCCTGTTCATAGCGCACTCCTTCATTCCACAAGTAAAACAAATTCTTATACTATTAACTGTGAATCTGATTCCCGGCGGCTCTGTGTACATGGAATACGCATTTCGGCGCACCCATGGCCTTACAGGCAACTTCAAGGGCATAAAGCTTTTCCCCTGATATCGTGCTGGCGTATCCGGCTACAATGCCTGCATAGAAATGGCAGACCGGTCTGTCTGAATCAGGAAGCCAGCGGGCTTCCTGCGAATTCGTCAGTATTGCTTTAAGAGGCATGGAGGAAAAATCAAAATCAAGGTGCCCCCATCCGCCTTCATCGGTAATAAGACGAGATACCATATTCATGGTTTTATTGAAGAATTCAGCCATCAGCGGATTCTGTTGCACTTCATCCACAATCCGGCTGTTCATGATCAAGGGGACCAGCACCCTGGGCACCCACTTGCCGTGAGCCAGAGATTGCGAAACCTCCCATGTGCACAGTTCGACTCCCATATTATAAAGTATCTTGTTTTTCTCTTCCTCTCCCAGCTTCTCAGCCAAAACAGTGTGCAGTAGTTTTATTATGATTGCACCGGCCATGATCTCTTCCACTCCGCCTATGCCTATACGGCCGTTTTTCAAGTCGACATCATGTATTTCAAACGCAGTAGCCCCCATGAAGGCCCTTATCAGAACCTGCAAGCGTTTTGATACAATGGGTGCATTGGCTAACGGCTTCAGAAAGAGCTTCACCAGTATAGGATTTTTTTCAAGTATGTTCATGACAGACAACAGAATCTTTATTTTCAAGTGCTTCAACTTATTCATTAACCCTCCATTAAAAATAATTTTAATAGCTTATACATCAGATATTTTTCTTAAGACATCTTTTGCGTTCATCTGTAAACGACCACCAGGGAAGAGAGTCACCTCCTTCCATGAAATTAACTGCTGCCATGAAAACATCGATAACGCACGGGTCCTGTCTTTTGCCTTTCGCCCTGTTAAGCTTCTCATACAATTTTAAAGGGTCTTTACCGATCAGCTCAGCCGGATGATCGATGCCTATCAGTCTCAGGTCATCCGCAATGGACTTGCCTATATTCGGAAGGGCTTCAAGCCTTGATACCGTTTTTCTGTCAGGATTCTTCATCATATGAATTTCCCAGGAATTCATTTGCGGTCAACACCCTGGCAAAAGGTATTTTCAAGGAAGCCATGAAAGCGTCTTGAACGGCAGCAGCCCTAACAATCTTTCCTTCGAATTCAAGGTCTCTCGTGGCGCATGCATCGGAAATCACGCAACAGGTATAACCCAGATCAAAGGCTGCGCGGACAGTCGTATCAACGCACATATGAGTCATTGCTCCGCAGACGACCAGTTCTTTTACCCCGGCATTCTGCAATAAATCATTCAGCCCTGTATCACGAAATGAGTTCGGGAAATGCTTCACAACAACAGCTTCATTTTCTTTCGGTTTCACACACTCATGTATTTCACTGCCCAGGGTGCCGGGAAGAAGAAAAGCCGCATCTTTTCTGGCGGCAATATGCCGGATATGAAATACCGGAGCCTCTTTTTTCCTGAAGCTGTCTAATATTTGGCGGCATTTTTCAGCGGCGTTTTCCATACAGCTCAACTCCATCTTACCGCCCGGGAAATAGTCATTCTGTACATCGATAATAACCAGACCTGTTTTCATTTAAACCTCCTTACCGATATAGGCCTCATCCACCGGCAGAACAATTGCCTTCAAGCCTCATTTCAGGCGAAAAAGCGCAATGAAAGAAACAGCAGGCATATTCCTGACAAGATATTAAGGTTAATTATCGCATTTGATATGATCAGGTTGAAATGCTCGTTTCTTCTGACGATAATTTTATGCACGATGAAAGGAATAACCCCGCCTATACCTGTTATAATGCCGAATACCAGTCCGATGGTGCTTAATTTCTCGATCTCGATCAAACCGTAAAAAAACAGAATGATGATCGGAACGTGAAGAAGTAGAAAGCCGGTTATCTTTCCCGGAAGATTCAGTATCTCCCATTCCTTCTCATAGGCCGACTCGATCTCGTGCAGTATCAAGAGTGTTGCGTTTATGACATAAAGCATCGAGATGAATTTCATCTTCATTTCCTCCCTGAAACGGGGTTCTTAAAACGCTGAACAGCTCATTCTCCCTGTTTTCCTGAAAGCTTATCAATCGCCTTATCCAGTGCGGGGTTGAATTCTTCCGGCTTGTCCATCATCAGAAAATGGTCGGCTTTCTTTATAATAATTGCGTCGAATGAAAACATATGCCGCATGTTGGCCTTATAGTTGATGGACGCCATATCTCCGTTTACAGCTATGACCGGAATTCTGATTTTATCGAACACCTTCGCAGCATCCCCTGTGACGTACTGCATCATCATGTTGTTCATCGCACTTATTGCAATTGAAGGCGGTGCGGCCGACATATCCGAGAGTATCCATTCTTTCAACTCTCTGTCAGTTCCGGGCAAAATCATCTGACTTATAAAGTCCCTGCTTCCTGACTTGAAGTCCTTTTCAATAGGTCCGATCATGGCTTTAAGCTCTTTTTGCGTCAGTGGATACTCAATGTCCTGAAGCGTATCTATGCCGATCAGGCCTGCAACCTTTTCAGGCATGAGCCTGGCCGCTTCCGCTATCACAGAGCCTCCCATTGAGTGGCCTACCAGGATGACCTTGCCGGTACTTTCAGCTAGGGTTACGGCCTTAACATCCTCCCCGAATGCCTCCATAGTATAGTCTTTTCGTGAGAATCCCGAATTGCCGTGGCCGGCAAGATCGATAAGGACAACTTTGTGTTTTTTTGAAAAATACGGAATCTGCGCACGCCAGTAACGGACATCGCAGCTCCATCCATGCACGAAAACAAGGGTCGGCTCTCCGGCTCCATACACCTCATAGGAGACCGGAACGCCGTCTTTCGATTGAACCATATGCGGCCAGTTCGTTTCAGCCTGAAGAGGTTCAAAACTCAGGGCATTGAGCATCAGAAAACAGCTCAGGCATACCGATAGCTTTGCAGCTCTTTTAAAATTCGGTTTGCCGCCCATTTCAATGGTATCTGACTTTATCATCATTATTCTCTCCTTCTTGCAGTAACTGCAAATTCATTGCTATAAGGGTCAAATGGTGAACCGGCGACATCGGAATAAAACCCTTCAATGCCTAACCCGCATTCTTCAAATTCCTTTCTAAGCGTTTCCCGGCTGTAGCACTGAAACCAGTTATAGATAGTCCGAGTGCGATCAGGCTCAATTATCGTATATTTATCAAGCACCACCTTTTCCTTCTCATATTTAAACGTATTCAGGAACCCATAGTATTTATCCGCCGACCAGAAGCCGTTTAAAAGACCGGCCTCGTATATCGCCTTTTCTTCCCACCCATCAAATGCCTTCAGGGAATATACATCAAGCAGAACAGAGCCGCGGGGTTTAAGAATCTTTTTGAACTTATCCAGCAGCAGTCTTCTCTGTAAAGGACCTAGTGCGCAAAAATCACACATGATCATCAGGATAAGATCGAAGCGTTCGTCTGTTTCGAATTCCAGGTAGTTGCCATTTACGTAATTTATCGACACCCCTTCCCTTTTTGCCGTTTCCCTGGCATATCTGATCGACCTTGATGAAAAGTCTATCCCGGTAACATCAGCTTTTTTCCGTGCAAGCCTGATAGCATACAGTCCTGGCCCGCAGCCGAAGTCGGCAATTTTTGTCCCGGCAGTGATACCGAAACGTGAACCTATCCACTCAACCGAACGCGCAATAAATTCCTCTTTCCTGGATGCTGCATCGATGTCTTTGCTCAGGTGCAATTTGAGCATCTGCTCTGACGTGTATTTGTCTGTCCACAGATCGCTTGCCGTATAAAACTCAAACGGGACGGGACGTTTATTTATATCCTCGAGTTCTTCAAACATTTTACATCTCAGGGTTCAAAGATTAGAAGCAATGTATCATCTGTTTTTCAAAAACATCTCGATTGCCTCTTTATGAGCGGCTGAATAATCGCATCCGGGTTCCTTGCCGCACTTCCTGCATTTAATATCATAGGCGGAATTAATGGTGCCGCATTTATGGCAGGTGTAGTTTTCCTTTATCTCCTTAAGCCAGTTTTCCCAGCCTGTGGCCCCGATCCGGTCAAGGTCCTTGAAAAGCTCGATTCTGTGCGGCATTGCCGACTGGAATTCTTTCAAAGCTTCACAGGGATACTCCTCACACTCCACACAGAAATCGATTCCCTTTTGAGCGGCGCAATCAAACATCTTACATACCCTGCAATAAGGGCCTCTTTTCTCCGTTCGGCACCCATAGCATTTCACCTCTTCCTCAGACATTTGAAAACGTGCCGCCATTGCCGTGAGTCTGGCCGGGTCTTCCGTGGTTGCAATATACAAAGAGCAACCCTCACAGTAAAGGCCGCAAACAGCAGCCAGCTTCTTATCCGCTTCTTCCTGATGGTTTCCAACCTTTTTCATGTCTTACCTTCCAATCACTTATTTGAATTTGCCGGCCACAGCCGGTCTTCGTATTCTTTTGTGAAACATGGTGAGTTCGCAGTCAGATATTTAAGAACCTCATTTCCCGTATTTTTAATCCCATGCTTCTTATCAGGCGGGATATATACCGCGTCTCCTGCGGAGACCTCCCATTTTTCATCTTCAATAATCATAAGCCCTTTGCCGCTGATGATATAATAGCACTGCTCAGGCTCATGGGCATGGACAGGCTGCTCCGAGCCGACGGGTACCTCGGAAACCTGTATTGACAGATTCTTGCATGATGAGTTTTGAGGACTTATGAGCATGTGCGAGGTGAGGATTTCAAGCTTTCCGGTGTTCCTTGTATTATTTTTATTGAATATTTCCATATCATTCCCTTTAAGGCCTCGATAAATTGCCACAGCTATAAAAGATTTCGCATTGCCGGCAATCCGGGGTTCTCCATCTCAGGCCTTATGAATACCCCAGGAGACTTTATGACATCAAAGATTCATCTTCGGTATTTAACGGTATTTGTCAAGGATGAACAGTCTGACTTCCTGCTTCGTATCAGACAATAGCATTAATTACATGGGCAAGACTCCCGGTCCTCAACCCGTCCGTCCGTCCCATGAAATACCGGGCATTCATTTCTTCCGGTTCTATATTCTCAACATACAGAAATCCCATAACAAGCAGACTGGCCTTTAAACAGGAAGGGTCAAAGAAGCTTTGAAAAGGTTCGCCAGCCTGGGCCACGAAAAGAGACAGGCTGTCGAAAGCCCTTTTTCCCATAGGGCTGAGCAGCGATGGCAATATCATATAGTCGAAAACTATCCCGCTGCCCATAGGCATCGATGTTACAAATTTCAGCGTGGCATCAATCGCGTTTTCAGTCAGGTAGGGGGTAACACCGAGCCATGAAAAGAAGGTGCTTTTACCTGCATCAAATCCTGCACGCCTGAGACCTTGTTCAAGTGTCTCGGCCTCAAAATCAATGGGTGCAAAATTAAGGGTTGGTGGAATATGTATGCCCGACTCCTCAAGACACTTTCGTTTGAAGGCCTGCGTGGCCGGATAGTCTACTTCAAATACGCGCAGTGATTCGTATGGATTCCTGTATGCAAAGGTATTGAGTCCTGCGCCAAGGTCGACATACTGTATGACACCTCGCTTCACGGCCTTATGAAGTTCGTCTTCAGCGAATCTGCTGCGTGCAGCCATCGAACCCCGCAGCACGCGCGATATGGGGGTCTCCTTCAGCCATTCCGGCTTCGGCTGAAGATTCGCTGCATCTTCAACACCCAGAATGCGAAGTGCCAGAGGGTCATCAAATACCCTGGGAGCATCAAGTATCTGATGTGCAGCGCGTCTGAGCGCAACACGCATTGCAGTATCGCTCGGACAGTTCTCTTTTATAACCCACCCCGTTTTTAAAATTTTCACGGCATCAGATTATCATCTTTGATGTTTGAATATTTTTGTCAAGGAGTAAGGGTTTTATATCAATTGTTTCTGATGTCTCATTTTCAAAATGGTTATGTTCAAATATTTGTGATAATTATTCACTTTAATTAAAGTTTATTTTTCCAACAGGAGGTGAACATGTATCATCTCATCCCGGTTCCTTTCGCAGTCATCGGCATTGTAATCTACTGGTGGGCACGCCAGCAGAACGACCTTTCGACCGTTTCAGTAGTCCAGCCCGTTATAACCATCCTGTGCATAATAACCGCCCTGCTCTCCTTCACCAGACCGGGGACCAACAGAAAGCTCACCCTCTGGCTCAGTGCAGGTCTTACAATTGCGCTCCTTGGAGACTTCCTGAACCTCAACATGACCGACCCGTCCGTTGTAATACGGGGCCTCGTTATAGCAATCATCGCCTACATGACATACGCCGTGGGGCTTACCGTCATAAACGGTTTTCATAAACAGGACCTGTATGTTGGCGCGGCGGGTCTCGTCATATACGCAGGCGTCATGTCATATCTCTGGCCGTATCTCGGCAGCATGAAAATACCCGGGATGATATACGGGCTCGTGCTTCCATTCGTGGTCACCAGGGCTGTTTCAACCTTTTTCGGGGATAAGATCTCAAAGACGCAGGCAACATTTCTTACAATCGGCACCGCCATGCTCTACATAGGGGATGTCGAATTCGCGCTGCACACATATACAAAGGACGTGCCCATGCTTTTCGGGCCGTTTCTCTATTCCGGGGGGCAGCTCATGATAGCACTCAGCGCCTCATTCGGTAAAAAGATCTGAGGCAAGTCAGGTTATACCGTTTTATCGCTCAACACTGCCTCAGCATCATCCTTTAAGGGCCCCAAGCAGCCTGAAGACATCATCATCGTCCATGATTTTTGGCACAGGAAAGGGAATGCATTCCATGTGCACGGACTTTGTAATTTCATCAAAATCATTCTCTCTGAGTTCGGCAATTGTTGCTTCTATTCCATACCTGCGGTTGAAGCCCCTTATGGCCTCTATGAACGCCGCCGCCTTCTGATCATCGTTCATGTCAGGAGTGGTAATATTGATGATATCGGCGAGCTTGCCCAGCCGCCTGCATGCAACAGACCCGTAATATTCAAAAACAAGCGGCATGACAGCGCCGATCACCCTTCCATGCGGAAGGCTGTACATGCCGCCTATCTTGTGCGCAAAAGGATGTACATAACCTGTCAAAGCTCGGTTCAGCACGACGCCTGCATAATATGACGCAAGAAGCATCTGAAAGCGCGCTTCAATATCATTTCCATCGTTATATACCTTGTCGATGTTTTCGAAAATCATCCTGACCGCCATCTCGGTATAGACATCGGATACCCTGCAATGGGCCTTTCCTATGTAGCCCTCGATGGCATGAGAAAGGGCATCCATGGCCGTTATGGCAGTAAAGAAGGGAGGCAGACCGAGTGTAAGCTCGGGATCAAGAACGATGAAATGCGGATGCAGAAGAAAGTCGTTCACAGTGTACTTGATGTGCGTCTTCGGGTCGGTGACAACGGCGGCGCTTGTGGTTTCCGCTCCTGTGCCCGCGGTTGTAGGAACCGCGAAGATGCGGGGCACTCTCTTTGGAACCGGTAGCATGACCTTAAGGTACCCGCCCAGTTTATCCGCTGTGAGATTGGGCCTGGCAACCCTTCCTGCAACCACCTTGGCGCAGTCCATGGATGAGCCGCCGCCGAAGCCCACTAATGCATCGCAGCCGTTTTTCATGAATAGAGCATATGCGCTTTCAATATTGTCTATCGTCGGGTTAGGCTGGACACCGTCATATACCGCATAAGGCATTCCGATAGCATCTAATTCAGCGAAAAGACCGTCAAGCAGCCTTATCTGCATGAGTACAGGATCAGTTACTATAAGCGGCTTCCTGATGCCCCGGGCCCTTATAAGTTTCGGAAGTTTTTTGACGCTTCCCGCCCCCTGCATAAGAAAGCTCTCCTGGGGTGGAATGAGATACATAGAAAATGCCAGACTGGTTTTCAATGCTGACAGAAGAGGTTTTCGAATTATATTCATAAAATCTTCATCCTCCTGTACAAAAAAGTTTTATCCTCTTTTCCTTAAATACTTTTGCTGTCGATTGCTTAATCTGACGCCTGAAATCGATCCTTCAATATCCTTTGTAATTTTTCAGTACATCATCCCTGTTATCTTTCCTGGCCAGGCCTTTCTGGATGGACAGGGCATAGGCAAGCACGTCCGATGGTTTCCACACGAGGTTCCATGACTTAACCCAGCTCGAATACGTGTCTCCCCCGCCTTTTCTCAATGCGCTTGAGACAACGGTCGAGCAGTTCATCTTGAGAGTATCCCAGGGGAGAAGCGGGCCCTGAAACTTCACGCCGTCCCGGTTAAGGCCAAATGACTGCCTCCAGTCCTTTATCCTTGTCTCATCAAGCCCTTCTATATAAATCTGGTGGTCAGGTTTCTGCTTTTCAGCCTTCACATCCTCTTCGAATGTCCTGTTCCTGAACGGATTAGATGCATATATGTTCCGATGGATGTGCGACGGAACCAGCCCCGGCCTTTCCGGCCACCATGAGATGTATGTCCTGTCAATCTGCATCGAGGCATGCCCCCATGCAGCCGATTTGCCCCTGAAACTCCAGATATTAACGCACAACATCCCATATCCTCCTTCACCTGAAAATTTCAGGTACGCGGCTTTGCTATAAAACCCTTTTACCCTCGGGATCGAAGCCCGCCGATTCATAGAAGCGTAGTGCTGCTTCATCCTTTTTATCCGGCAACGAGTCGTCCGTGACATGCATATGCTTATACAGCTCAAGCAGCGCGGACAGGTCGTCCGGTAAGAGTACACGTATATCCATCAACGGTTGCCTCCAATACTATGAAGTTGATTTCAGGGCATTCAGTACGTTTTTATTGCAATACCGTTTACCACCGAAACACCGCCCATATCTTCGAGGTCGATCCTATTGCCGCCTTTCCAGATGCAGGCATGGTCTCTGTCATCAATGCTGTAGCTTCCTGCAATATAGAGGGTGCCTTCTGACGATACTGCAATAGCCCTGGCGTCGCCCCCGTCTCCGTTCGGAAGATCGGTTCTGTCACCGTTCTTCCAGTAGCACGCCTTTTTTACATCTCCGGTAGTCTGATATCCGGCGACATAAACATCGTCTCCATAAACGGTTACTGCATTGGCCATGTCGTTTTCTCCGCCGCCGGACAGGATGGTTCGCACGCCATTCTTCCAGATTACCGCCACCTTGCCGTCTTCAGGAATCACATATCCGACAAATATCAGGTCCGGACCGTTTATGGCAACGGCGCCGGCTTCACTCTGCATATGCTCGGGACTCAACTCGATTCTCGTTCCGTTCATCCAATAGCATGCAATGTTAGGAAAATTTATCCCGTATCTGCCCGCCACATAGACATCGCCATTATCAACCGCAATATCCAGGCCCACTCCAGTATGCCCTTCCTCTTTCATTATCGTCAGAACGCCGTTCTTCCAGTAGCTGGCCTGCGGAGGTTCAGTTATGTTATGGGCGTTAGCAGTTGCGCCGCCAAAATACAGATCGTCCTCATCAAAAGCAATGCCTCCGACAAAATCAGCGCCTCCGCCGTCGAGATTCGTGCGTTCGCCGTTTTTCCAATATGCAGCACTGCAGTATCCGGATATTGCATGATATCCTGCTATATAAACATCGTCACCGCCGAGTTTGATGGTATTCGCCCCGCTGTTCACCGCATCCGGAGACGCCTGCAGATAATTAAGCTTCCCGTTCACCCAGCATACCGCGTATTCCTTGCCGTTTTTATCAAGATTGCCGACGGCAATTATATCCGTTCCTTCATTCGATGAACTGCTGCTTCCGCCTGAGCAACCGTAAATGAAAAACATAAGGGATATAACTATTGATAAAACGGTTATTTTATTTAAGCTGGTAATGCGTGAAGAATAGTTTTTCATGTCATACTCCTTATTTCTACTGTATTCATTTCCGGTTTTGCAGGTTTATATAATCATCGAGACGCGTTTTCCACCCATTTACAACCGCCCTGTCAGACGACCCTTCATAGAAACGCCCGGGCGCGAAAAGCGGGTATTCCCTTCCGTTCCTGAGCTTGAGAACAAGATAGTAGCAGTTTACGAAGTTTGAGTGCTTACCCAGATAACCGATACCTATCTCGACAATTTCACTGAATCCGATAGTACGCTTTTTTCTGCCGAACCGCGTTTTATCTTCAACTGTTATGCGCCTCGCAGCCGGATCGATTGTGACGCTTTGTTTTCCCTGAAAAAGCACCCCTGCTGTGCCGATGACAAGAATCATGACGCCGAGAAGAAAACCGGCCTTGTTGTTTGTCAGGCCGGGTCCGCTGAAGTCATGAAAGCCAGCAACAAGTATGAATCCGGCGGCAATGGCCAGAATGCAAATTATGATCTGCCTGCCGGGACGGCTTTCTGAAATCCACTTTTCCATCACACCTCCGGAAGTACGTTCCTGATATAAACAACTATCTCACAACAGGTTTTACTGCAAACACATACGCCCTTCTGCTTTGATATTCCACATCGGGATACGGCTCCCTCTCGATTATCTCAATGTCTGTAAAACCGCAGTTCTTAAGACAGTCTGAAATAAAATCCACATTGAAAAACATGAAGTCAATATCCGTTTTCCTGCCCAGGAACTCTTCAACATGCATTGTCAAATCACCGATGTGAAAAGTGAGAAGGAATCTTCCACCCGGCTGCAATACCCTGTATATTTCGCAAAAGGCGGTTTTAACCTGTTCTTCTGTAAAGTGAACTATGGCATAAAAGGCGACTGCTCCGGCTATTGTGTCATCCTCGAAATCAAGGGCAAGAATATTTCCCCTTCTGAATTGTATATCCGGATGAATTTCTCTCGCATGCTCAAGCATTTTTTCAGACAGGTCAAGACCTGAGATTTCAACACCGAGGTCTTTCAGGTATCTTGTTGTCTGACCGGGGCCGCAGCCCAGATCCCATACCGGTTTATTGTTTCCCAGCTCTTCAGAAAACCTGAGCAGCATTTCCCGGTCTTTAGGCTTTTTTTGATGCTCATTGGTGAATTTTTCCGCGTATTCTGCAGCTACACAGTCATACGTCTCTTCAATCCTTCTTGGATTCTGTTTCTCATTCATAACCTGAGCACCTTCTGAATTCCTTAAGCCTTCATTATTCCGGCCTGCTCGAAAATATCCCTGTTATGCACAATGTAATCTCTCCATCGGGCCTCTTAACGGCAACTTCATCATCCACATTCCTGTTAAGCAGAGCCCTTCCTACAGGCGAATCGATGCTGATCCTGCCGGTGCTCACGTCAGTCTCCTCGGGACCGACAAGCTGATAACAGCGTTTTTCACCTGACTCCTCTTCATATGTGACCCAGCATCCGAAAACGACCCTGGCCGGATTCTGCACAGCGGCCGCCACTTTCAATACCTTCAGCCGTGAACTAAGGTGTTTGAGCCTGTTGTCAATCTCTCTCAAACGCTTTTTGCCATAGATGTATTCCGCATTCTCCGAGCGGTCGCCTTCAGCAGCCGCATCGGCAACACCGCGCACCACCTTCGGGCGCTCCACCTTCCAGAGATAGTCATATTCTTCTATCAGTTTTTTCAAGCCTTCAGCTGAAATAAGATTTGTCACCCGGCAACTCCAGCAGGATATAAAACCGGCAGTCCATTCACATGAACTGCCGTAAGGCAATATGCTTTAAAGATGTTTATTTTTCGACGTCGAGCAATTCAACATCAAAGAGAAGTGTCGCGTTCGGAGGAATGACCCCGCCTGCCCCCCTGGCGCCGTAACCGAGATTGGGAGGTATGATAAGCTTTCTTTTTCCGCCGACTTTCATCGTCATTACGCCTTCTATAATGAACCCCGTTTTTCAGACCACAGTATAAGGTGGATTTTGGGAAAGGATTTATTGAAGATTTGAGGTTGAGATGACCGAGAATCCAGTAAGCGGGGTAGACATGAACAAGAGAAGAACGCACACTAATGAATTCAAGGCCAGGGTGGCACTTGAGGCTGTCCGGGGCGATAAGACGATAAACGAAATAGCATCTGTTTATAAGATTCATCCAAATATGATTACCAAGTGGAAGAAGCAGTTCATGGACAGAATGCCGGATATGTTTGAACACGGTATTAAGGAAAAGCCCGATGATGCTGAGAAGGAAGAGCTTTACAAACAGATAGGCAAGATGAAGGTAGAACTGGACTGGTTGAAAAAAAAAGTCGGACTTATCAGTTGAGGACAAGCGGATGCTGATAGACCCTGGACATGAAGTAAACATCAGGAAGCAATGCGAGCTTGTTGGACTCAACCGGTCGAATCTGTACTACAAGCCAGTTCCCGAATCCGAAGAGGACATCAGGATAAAGAACCTGATTGATGAAATCTATACGGAGAAGCCCTTTTTCGGGTACAGGAAAATGACTGTTTACCTTAAGCAGAAAGGCTTCGATATAAACCACAAGAGAGTTTCCAGATTGATGAAGGAAATGGGGATTCAGGCCGTTCACCCGAAACGGAATCTCAGCAGGGCGAATCAGGAGCACAAGGTATATCCGTATCTTCTGAAAGATCAAGAAATAACAAGACCGGATCAGGTGTGGTCATCGGACATAACATATATCCGGATGAAACAGGGCTTTATATATCTTGCCGCAGTAATGGACTGGCATAGCAGGTATGTTCTTTCCTGGTCTGTTTCGAACACGATGGATGTTCATTTCTGCATAGAGGCTTTAAACAAAGCATTGATGAACGGCAAACCGGAGATATTCAACACGGATCAGGGGTCTCAGTTCACGAGTGAGGCTTTCACCTCAATCCTTCTCAAAAACAACATACAGATAAGCATGGATTCCAAAGGCAGAGTCTTTGACAACATCTTTATCGAAAGGCTCTGGCGTTCTCTGAAATATGAAGACATCTACATCAGGGACTATGACACAGTAAAAGAAGCGATAAAGGGCATATCCAGGTATTTTGAATTCTACAACAACGAAAGGCCACATCAGTCTCTTGGATATAGAACACCGTCAGAGGAGTATTATGGTCAGTTCCAGTCAGCCGTCAATTTCTAGCATGCTGTTCGTCGGCGTCAAGGCCAAGTTCGCTGTCGCTCATGCCTTCGGCAGCCTTGACTCCTCCTCACTGCATGCTCACATGATATCATGGCCGACGGCGGGGGAATGGCCTTTTTCAACCTCAGACAAAGGAATACTTATGAAAGGAGAAAATCAAAATCATGGTTTGAGAAAAAATCCGTCGGGTATAAAAAGGAAAATCCACCTTATCTTAAATCATCTTTGGTCTAGACAATGGGGTTCACTTTATTCATCCCACCCTGGGATTACCTGTCCAACACCTATAACAAACGTAAATGGCTGATCCCTGTCAACCGAGCTGTCGAATTTTTTGCCGTTTTCAAGCGTCCCTGTATAATGCACCTTGACGTGTTTCCCGACACTCGGTGAGGCACCCTTGCCCACAACTTCATCGATATATTTAAGTCCGGATGCGGTTGTCACTGTCTTACCTCCCTCTCTGGCAAATGCAGGCAGTGCAATCAACACCGCCGCAATAACCAGTATTGAAATTATGACGGATCGTTTCATTCATCAAACCTCCTGGTATTAATCTTTGTCTCTGGGCTTTTCAGCGATACAGATTCTTCTTTTTGTATTCACGGATAAGGTCTGCGGTATTGCTGGCCTCCTTAGCGTATTGAAGGGCTTTATCTCTCAGATCGCTTGCTGGTGACTCTGCTGCCACCTGCACCCACATGGAGGCAGCCTGATCGAAAGAGCTTATGGCATTCAGCCACTGGTGACTGTTCATCTGGTCTACTCCCTGATTGTATATGTCTTTCGCCCGGTTGAAGTCACTAAGCAGCTTTTCATTGGCTTCACTTCTATTGACATTATCCTTTATGTCTTCTGCCTCTTTCCTGCAGTATTCAGCATTCTTAATGGAATTTTCCTGAATCTCCTTTGTGCTGCAGTCATTCATTGCAGCCGCCCGTTCAAACTGACCGGCTGCATTCAGGTAAAGCTCCTGTGCCTTCTGATAGTTTTTCTGGGATGCAAATGTTTTTGCAGTTTCAATGTTGGTTTTTGCGATATTGTAGAGGTCATCACACTGTCCGGCCACAACCTGCTGAACAGGTGCAGTGAGGCAGACAATGAAAAAGAGAGCAAATATTTTTTGAATATTCATTTTATTACCCCCGATCATCATATTTAATGAATCATCTGTGAGTCATACCTTCAGGTTTGTCAAAATAATTTTAATTTCAAGAATAAAGGCCTGCCTATTTTCGCTAATTTGGAATCTTATCGTCTCAGTATCCATAATTATTGAGCAGCCGGTATCACCGGCAGTTCGATTCTTGATGGATGTGTTTTAGTGCGCTTTATCGAAACGAGAGTTTCGGGACAGTCCCCAGGTTCATTGCCCGAGCACAGGAACGGGTTCATCTCGAAATTCTTATAGTCTGCGCAGGCTATGGCTATTCGTATCCTGTGGCCTTTTTTGAAAACCCATGATGTCGGCATCAAATCAAACCGCAGCTCGATGGCTTTGCCCCCTGCAAACGGTTTTTCGACGTACTGATCCTTTTTGTACCCATGCCAGGGCAGATCGGGTTTTATGTCTGTTTTACCCTGCACCTGGTCGTTGTCATCATATTCATCCTTCCATCCGGCGCGAAGCTCACCCTCGGTCACATAAAGCGATCTTCCCGACTCGTCCACATCGGTGAGGTATACATAGAAATCACCGTCATCCCTGCTGGACGAAACCCATATGTCCGCCACAGGATGTCCGGTTACCTCAATGTCACCTGCCAGTATCTCCGTCTCATAGATCAGGCATTTTTCATCAAGAGCGGTCCGGTCCATCAACCCGTCGGGCGTGTACATCATCAGCCAGCGGTTGGTTTTGTTCTTTCCGTAGCTCGAGCTGTGGGTGAAGTCCGCCTTATATGTATCGGAACCTTCACTTGAAGCCTTTTGTGACAGTCCGCCTTTGGAATCAAGGTAAAAAGGCGTTACTTCCTGGCGTTCAAGCGGCCATTCGTTTTCGGTCCTCCAGCCCGAGTTCATGACATAGATGTTCACGGGCGGCTGTGTCTCGATTCCGTTTTCTATCCCCTTTAAATAAAAGTCGAAAAAGCGGAGCCGTTCATCGGCTATCTGCTTCGTATAGTCTCCTTCGTAATCGAAATATTTCTTATACCGTCTGGTTATGAATGGATAATAGTGGAACCTGGGTGCAATGTTCAACCGGGCTGCTGTCTTCCCTTCCATCGTTGCATAAAGTTTTGCAGTGCCCTTGGTGAAACCGTCGAACCATCCGCCTACGTTATAAACAGCAATGCCTGATGCTATTATTTCATTTATATAGAAGACCGGGCTGCTGTCGACGAAGCGTGTGTCGCCGGTAATTTCCGGAGCCGTACTGTCGAAATATGGCGCATTCTTTCTGGCGAAGAAGTTGAAGGGAATATCCGCTGTATGCTCTTTCGTGGCATTGAAGTAGATGTCCTGCCTTTTTTTATCATCACCATACCTGGGTGCACCGTTATCAAGGAATGAACCGTCTTTCATAAGCGGCATTTCATCGGAGATGTCCCCATCGCCATCCTCATCCTTTGCAGGCGTAGTTGGCAGGCTCATTTTACCGGGATCGAACCGGTTGAGATTAAGGTTCTGCAGAAATTCACTATACCTTTCTATCCACGCGATGGCATCGATTCCGCCGGGCCGTATACCTTCGGTAAAGCCGTCGGCCAGTATCATCTCGGGCATGATACAGGTCAGAGCCCTGGGATGCTTTGCTGCTATCATGAGTTGAATCCAGCCAAGATATGACTGCCCTGTCATTCCGACTTTCCCGTTCGACCAGGGCTGTGAGCCGATCCAGTCCACCATCTCTTTCCCGTCTTCAGCTATCGCCGGAGTAAAGGGAATCTGCGACCCGTAGGAGGCACCTGTTCCGCGCATATCAGCAACGACAATGGCGTACCCGTGAGAAAGAAAAAGCTTCGTATCGTACTTTAAGGAATAATCGAAAACAGGGCCCGAAGTTCCTTTGGTTATCCGGGCAATGGCTTTTTCATACCACGCCATCTGCGGATACAGATACGACCTGCCATACGGCGTGAAGATGAATATGGCGGGAAACTTATCTGTTTTAGGGCCGTCCTTCGGCAGAAATACATCCACCACCAGTTTCGTCCCGTCACTCATTACAACAAATGTCGTTTCCTTGCTGATGCCCTTGAATTCCGGGACACCATATCCCGAATATTTGAACGGTTCGCTAACACGTTTTCCTGACGTATCCTGAGAAGTCGCACCTGTTACTGTTTGCGCCGCTTCCCTGGATGCAAAACCATTCTGGAAACCTGTAATCACGAATACAGCTGCCAGTAATAAACAGATTAGATTTTTTTTCATTTTATAACTCTCCTTCAGGACTTCATGTGGATAAGGAGTATAAACAAATGATTCTTCTATTAATGATGCAATCCTGTTAATTAATTTATTCCACTCACTTATAACACAAGCTTTCAAAAATGTTATTTTTCTCTTAAATATATCGGGTTCTCATACCCGCATACCAGACATTTTTCTCTGTGCATGCACAGTAATTTTCAGCAATTACTGCATTTCCACCTTGCTTCCTCCTGATTTACAAATCCTCTGATCCCATGCCTTTTTAATTGATTCAAAGTTTGCGAAAATGCTTACATTATATTGTGTTGTATATCTCTTGTTTAAATCCTTTATCATCCTGCTATGTTCTTTTATATCTTGCCCTTTGATACCAGCTCTGCAAAATATTCGAACGACCTGATGTGTTTCTTTTCTTCATCCCCCGGAAAACAGCAGGCAGGCAGTTTCCTGCTCTTCAGATGATATTCCAGACAGTCGCAGCACACGCCCTTCCTGCTGCACTGCTCTGTGGTACAGTTGCATCTTTCAAGGTTCTTCTCTTTTCTGCATTCCACGATTATTCCTCTTTATTTCTTAAATTAGTAAAATCTGAAACGTGGGTGCTGCGACCTAATGAGTGTTGCTATCCAAGGCTATTTTTCATTGGCGATAATCAACCTGGACATGCGATCCGAATGCGCCAGGATGAAGAAGTGCGGTCCGCAGCATGGCGCTATTGGAAAGATGGAGGCATCGCATACGAACAGCCCGGGATAGTTGAATACCTCACACGTGTGGTCGATGACACCTTCCTTAATGCTCTCCGCCATGGCGCATCCGCCCGTCGGGTGGACCGAACCGATACCCTTCCAGGCCCCGGTGCGTTCGATCCTGGCAAGCTTTAAACGGCGCTTCTCTTCGCTGATGGGCTTGCCAACGGCATCCACCTCCATGGCGATCTTCTTCTGCGCGATATTGGCGCGACGATGGCAATCCTGTGACGGATAGTAGATATCCACAACATCTTTGGCCGGAAAGATTCTACCGATGGGCTCTTCCCGGGAAAGGGACAGGAACGGCATAATCCTGCCAGTGAGAATGTTGAGAGGCCACGGCACCCAGTTTAAGACGGACGATGAGCAGGAGAACTGATGGAAATCGAAATCATACGTATCCGAGGCAATCTCGTGGTAGCGGAACAGGCATGGATTACGCCCGTGCTCCAGCCTGGCGTGCGGGACGAATTTGAACCCGATCCGGTCGCCGTTGAAGCCCCACCTGTAACCCAGCTTATCACTGATCATGGGTAGCCCGTCAACCGTATTGGCCCGTGATGCGAACAGGAGCCTTGCGGTATTCAGCGCGCCTGCGCCTACTACCACTTTGGCGGCGCAAAGCGATTGTCTGGCGCCGCTGTTAAGGTCCACGTAGTCAACAATGTATCCTGTCTTTGCCTTTCTGATACCGGTAGCCTCGGCCAGGTCGCGGATCTCGCCCCCGTGCTTAAGCACCAGTTGCAGATAGGTAATGTCCATGCTGTTCTTGGACAAACGATTGTCGCCCGTAAGTTCGTTGCCGCTGTAGTCGTTGTTTTTCTGCCTGCAGCCGAAGGCGTTGATACGCTCTTCATCCTTGTCGGGTCCGCTGCCCCACCAGATGCTCGTTTCCTGTGGATGGGCCGTTATATCGGGGATACGCTCGCAGGCTTTGTCGATTGCGTCCATGTACCAGGTATTCTTCCTGGCATAGGACGGCTCGACTATTCTGGCGACATTGTCAAAGTGGCGCTCCATTTCTTCCCGTGTGATTTCCTCGGGATAATGGTCGTAAATATCCCGCGGCGGTTTATCCAGAAAACCTCCGATGACCAGTGAAGCCCCACCCACCCCGCAGGGAATGAGGATGATGTATCCGTTGACGATATAGGCCTCCAGAAGGCCTTCCTTCTTGTTGATTCCTATATATTTTTTAATGAGCGGAGAACTCCATCCCACGCCCCGCAGATGTTTTACGAATTCGAACAATCCCTCGGGATATGGCTGTCTTCCCTGGAGGGACCCCCACCAGGTGCCGCGTTCAAGCACGCACACCTTCGCTCCGGCCTCGGACAGATTGCCCGCAGCAGGTGCCGCTCCGCAACCGCTTCCAATAAAGATGACATCGAATTTATCCATGCGACTTCCCCAGTTTGCCATTATGCATGTTGCCGGCGATTGTCTAATCTGCTTTGTTTCTAAGCAGGTACCCGAAAGGAACAGCCCACAGATCGCCGGCAATGAATACCGCATAGCCTGCAATCAGGGCCCACGATGAACGCACGTCAAGCTCGCGCCTTTTGATCAGGCCTCCCACAACCAGAGAGAACCAGACGACCTTGTAGACAAACTGGAGCATCAGGACAGGCGCCCATTTCTTCGGGTTTCTCAGTCCCATGAACGACAAGAGGCCAAAAGCGAAATACACGGAACCGCTGATGCCGAAGACGATATCATCCTGCCTCTTCCACATGAAGAGCTTTTCCGTTTGCCTTGGAAACAGCATTATGGCAAGCCCCAGCAAGGTTGCGGCCACGGCTGTCAACCAATACTGAAAACGCATTCCTCTCATTCTGAAATCACTGACCGGTGACGACATGGGAGAACCTCCTTTTGAACATTCCAATTTGGTTTAGGATAGTATTTATATTTTGTCAATTTCAGGTATGGTAAGATTTCAGAAGGAATAGGTATAGCGACTCGGGCACATTTAAGCACTACTGGTCATTAAGGTCATACCGGCCTAAGTCCTTGAGAGTTTCAA
>CAYNVT010000008.1:0-62063 GCA_964400685.1 uncultured Bacteriovoracaceae bacterium
TAAGAACAAAGCAGACCGAGGAGCGACGACGGCGAGGAATGAGGCATACTTTTAGCGTATGCCGCAATGACGAGCCAAGGAAGCGACAAAGGTATGCAAAGTTATGACGCCCTGTATAGAAGAGGGGGGATTATGGCTATAAACAAAGTCGAAGGGAAAGACAAAGGCCAGGTCATGCTTTACGCGCTCAGCACTTGCGGGTGGTGCAAAAAGACCAAGGGCCTTCTGAACGAACTGGGAGTGGCATACTCCTACACCGATGTCGATACGCTTACAGGCGCCGAGAGGGAAAGCGTCATGGACGAAGTCAGGAAATGGAACCCCGCCTGCTCGTTCCCTACCCTGGTCATCAACGGCAGCAGCTGCATAGTGGGTTTCGTTGAAGAAGAGATAAGGGATAAACTGGAATGAGCGACAACACAAAAGCCCAGGCCCTGCTTAACAGGCTGAAGGCCGATGCGAAATCAGGCGGCTACATCATCAATCCCGATGATGAATTCACGCTTTCACTGGCCGAAGGCCTTCTCACTAACGAAGAGCGCTACGGGTATCAGGCCTGCCCCTGCAGGCTCGCATCCGGCAGCATTGAAGATGACCGGGACATGATATGCCCCTGCGATTACAGGGATGCGGACCTGAGCGATTACGGGGCCTGCTACTGCGCGCTTTATATAACCGGAGAGGTTGCAGCGGGGACGAAAAAGCTTTCCTCGATACCGGACAGGAGGCTTGCCGAAAAGGGAAAGATGAAAAAGCCGGGGGCGTCAGGAACCTTGAATAAAGAACTCTCCTATCCTGTCTGGCGGTGCAAAGTATGCGGATACCTCTGCGCGAGAGACAATCCGCCCGGTGTCTGCCCGATATGCAAAGCTAAATTGGACCGCTTCGAGAGGTTTATCTAGAAGACCAGGGGATAGATTTTTCTCGGGGTTGTCCAGTTGCCCTGTTGTACCATATGAGACATCTTTGTCAGACCAGCAATTCCCCTTTGATCACGGTTTTTGCGGTTCCTATTAGGAGCACCCGCTCCTGACCGAGCACTTCACAGTGAATAATCCCGGGCCGGGAAGATGCTTGATAGCCGATAACAACAGATTTGCCCAGTTTTCTTGCCCAATATGGCGCAAGATAACAATGGGCGGAACCGGTGACCGGATCTTCATTTACACCGACTGATGGTGCGAACACGCGGGAAACAAAATCATATTGCGGATTCTTTGAACGCGCCGTGATAATAACTCGCTTCTCAAGGCGTTTCAATAATACGAAATCGGGAATCAATGCTCTTACATCCAGCTCATCTTCAACTTCCAGCACATACCGGATATCATCACAGCCAATGAATATCGGTTTTACCTGCAACGCCTTCCGAATGAGCTCGTTCCAGCTTGCGGGCTGGACAATTTTCTGGGGAAAATCCATGATGATCATTTTATTTTCGGACCTGATCGTGAGTATGCCGCTCTCTTTTGTGGCAAACTCTATCAGATGCTCCCCCGGTTCATAATGCTGTCCCCATAAGATGTGGGCGGTCGCCATTGTGGCGTGTCCGCATAAAGGAACTTCTACCTTAGGGGTAAACCACCTAAGATAATAATGATCCCCCTGTTTCAGAGCAAAGGCAGTTTCAGAATGATTCACCTCTTTTGCGATCTTCAGCATCAACTCATCATCGATAGGTTGATCAAGAATGCATACTCCTGCAGGATTTCCAGTAAATGGGCTGTTCGTAAATGCATCAACAATATAGATTTTCAAATACTACTTCTCCTTAAACTATTAATGGACAGGAATTACGCCTAATTAAACACTCAACCAGAGCGTAGGTTCATTTGTCTGCATACCGAAAAGCTCATCCGGAGCATCCAAACGGACTGATATCGGGCAGAGCGGCTGGCTGGAATTAAGATTCAAATTCACTCTTTGAAATACCAGATTGACGAATTATGGATTGCAGTGTCCCGATTCTCAGTTCCGAATGATTGGGAACTGGTACAGTGATCGTTGTTTCAGGAAGTTGCTTTTGCATGACAATGTGGCTGCCCCGTTGTCGTACTTCCACAAATCCATGCCGGGAAAGGAGATCGCATACTTGCTTCCCGGAAAAAAGACGAAGTTTACCCAACGGCAACCTCAACCTGTGTTACATATATCTCCTCATGCAGTCTTGTTTGAATTTCCGCCGGTGAGGCTGTTTCAAAAAAAAGTTCTAGCGCTTCCCGAAGATTTATGCGTGCTTCCTCAATGGTATCACCTTGACTGGCAATATCGAGTTCCGGACAAAGCGAAACATAACCTTTACCCTCACGTTCAATAATTGCTGTTAGTTGTTTTTGCATAGTGTTCCCCTATATAATTCAGGTTTTATTCATCTGTTTTAAGCATTAAGGCCTGCATTGCACGTGTAAAACATGTGTCTTTTGTTGCACCAGCGGTTTTTGTACCCGCTGGAGATGATGCTGAAATTTTCCCGGCTGGTCTCCAGACTTCATTCAGATAAATATTTACCATATTTTCAAGTTTCTTAAAAGTATTGTTATTGTGGCTGTTTTCTTAGCCAATAGAGATAATAATCTTGTAATTCTGCTCAAAGAAAAACGTTCAAAGCGCCATAAGCCCTTTTAACAGGCATTCGGACTTACAGGCTGATGTCCTTCAGGCAAGCCAAATCAGTCCGGCTTTATTTCTTTTAAGTTCTTGTCTTCGACAAGGTCCTGCAGAATCTCCTGCAGATAAGGTCTGTCACGGTGGCCTGTATATTTAGCCGGGAACTTGATGAGCCGCACCTCTGCATACTTCGATATGCCGCCGTCCTTCATGTCCTGATAGTCCTTGAGCAGACGCCTGTCCAGCTTGCTCCTGAATTTTTCAAGGTCCAGGACATTGAAAAATTTGGTCAGGACAAGCGCTATTCTCATGTCTTTATCGAGCACGCTGTTGTCGATATACGGCAGGTCATAAAAGGTTATATAGAAGCTGGGCGCCTTGAATCCCTGATCTGCGGCCTTGCTTTTTTTATAGTCGAGCGTCAGGTCAATGACCCCGTCATGCATGACTTCGGGTTTGATCTCGACAGGGAAGTCGTCCGCTATGCCGTCAGGGGTATCATCCGGAATCACCTGTATGGTACCGTCATCCATCTGCATTATGACAACGCGCCTTACCTCGCTCCCGTTAAGAGATGCGAGGGCGTTCAATTGCTTGATGGAAAGATTCTTTCCGATACGCCTCAGGTCGTTTCTCATGAGAAACATCTCACCTCTGAGCTCGGCTGGATATTTGTCGTCATAAACCTCTTTCGTCATCTCGTTATCGAGGTCTTCAAACAGAGGCTTGATGTCTATCGTATCGAAGTTACGGCTGAGAAGGTCGAGGAACATGACCTGCTGTTTTACAGCGCGGATATTGGTGGGCTCACCCTTGAGGCCGCCTTCTTTCTGGAACATTGCGTTAAAGAGCATGCCGAACATGGTGGCCCTGATATTGTTGTCAGAGCTTTCGCGCTCGGCCATGATCTTCGTATATACCTCGCGCATTTCGGAGGCCTTTGCTATCTGCGCCTGCTGATGGTTGTACATGGTGCCGACAATGGCTACGGTCGCCGCAATGATAGCAGGGCCGAGAGCCTGCATTATGTCCCAGAAATCTTTTTTCTGCTTTACATTATCGGACATGACTAAACCTCACATCAGATTGCGTGGTAACATGAAAGTGGCTTGGCGCGTATTATCCACGCCCTATTTATCGAGCTGGAAGTCTCTGCGCGTATCGCCCGGGGCCACCTGAACCTTGAATTCCTTTGTGCCGATAATCATAATATAGCTGCCGAATTTGATGTCCTTGAATGCATAGTTTCCTTTGCTGTCCGACTTTACGCTTGCAGCCACCTTGCCGTCTTTGGTATCTTTGAGGTCCATCTTGATCTCGACGGGTTTGCCGCTCTTATCCGTAACGATGCCGTAAAGGTCTGCCGCCAGCAGAGTGGTGCTGAACATGATTCCGAACATTGCGACAATGGCGATTGTGAGCTTTTTCATTTATTCCTCCAGAAACAGAATTGTTTTGCCTTAAAAAGGCAACCGGTAATCTTAAATTCATATTACACAATTTCACTCTCATGCACAATCCCTGCTTGAACCATATGCTTTTCTCAAAAGAGGATCAGGGCTTTATACCACCCATATCCGCAAGCATTTTCAGCAGAGCGGGAGTTGCTTCATAATCAGGAAGCTCTTCCCTGAATTCCCCGGGTTCGCTTTCAAGCATCCTTCTGAAAAACCTGAAAATAAAATTCGTGCTGATCGCCAGACCTGCTTCATCGACCTTGTCACAGGTGTCTACGGGCTTGTTGTAATAGATGTCATAAGCCCAGGGCCAGCATAGGGTAAGTTCATCATCGATCCAGAATCTTGCATCGGTTCTGAGTCCAAGGGATAAGAGCGAGGCTGTTTTTGCAGGTATGAAATAGAAATGTATAGCTTGCCTGCCTGCTTCCGCTTTAGCTTCAGTGAAAGACCTCAGAGTTGCCCTGCTTGGTGAGACGACAAACAATACAAACGGACGCTCGGGGCTGGATGCATTGCTCTGCACCATATCAAGGTTCAATATCATGAGAGTATCAAGAAGCTCGCCCGAATTAATGCTTTTCCAATGATAATAAGATGAGCCCAGATAACCTGATTCCTCTCCATTAAACGCAACGAACTTGATCGTATATGGGGAGGGGTTGGCTGAAAAATAACGGGCAAACTCGAGCAGAACAGCTATTCCAGTTGCATTGTCCACTGCACCGGGGACACCTTTCTTCGTGTCAAAATGGGCGCAGACGATAACGATCAGGCCGGGATATGCAGTGCCCGGACATATGCCTGCGACGTTTCTATAAAGGTTCCCGTAGCCGTCGGGAAAGTACTCGAAATGAACGTTATTAAGACCATATTCGATCAGCCGGTCTCTTATATAGAGAGAAGCAATGTTATTGCCCGGCTCCTCGATATTTCGCGAGCCTATTTCAACTGAGAGCTTAGTCACATGAAAATAAAGTTCCGCCGGATTAAACGGGCTTGAAGCAGAACCGCAGCCTCTGACCGAGCCAAGGCTTAAAAGAGCTGCCAGAGAAATTAATAAAACAAGACCATTCCTGCCGAGTAGTTTAACCTTCATAAGCCACCCCCTGCAGTTCAAAATAGAAAAAGCAACTCAATACGAATCGGTATCTAATTTCCTTTAAACCTGAATACCCGGTACACAAATATCTGGCTCGCAACAACGAGAGGTACAAGCACTGCGGCCACGGCAGTCATTATTATGAGCGTGTGCCGGCCCGAAGCGGAGTTGTAAATACTGAGGCTGGCAGCCTTATCAATTGAAGACGGCAGAAGGTCAGGATAAAGGCCTGCCAGAGCGCTCGTTAACAAAAGCATGATTGTTGCAATTGAGAAGATAAACGATATGCCGGGCCTTCCCTTAATAAAGAATATGCGGAGGCAAACAAAGCAGGCGAGCATGACTGATGGAATGATGAAAAGAACCGGATTTGCCATGTAATTATGATGCATAGATGTGAACACCGGGGTCTCGACAATGAATACCGCCAAAAGGACAAGCGAAATAAACCACGTCATAACTACCGTCTTTTCGGCCCTCTTTTTAAGGTCTCCTTCAGAATACATGCTTATCCAGATGCTCCCGTGCAGGATGCAGATGAGAACCATTACGGTTCCAGTCAGAACGGAATAGGGATTAATAAAAGATAAAAGGCTGCCGCTAAACCCTGCCGCATCAAAGGCAAGCCCCTGAAAGACGTTGCCGAATATGAGCCCGAAAACTAAAGGTGCAGTTATGCTTCCGATAAAAAATATCATGCCCCATGCCTTGAGCCATAAGGCGCTGTTTCCTTCATAAATAAATTCAAGAGATACACCCCTTAGTATGAGCGAAAAAAGAAGGATAGCAAAAGGGATGTAAATAAAGCTGAAAAGGCCTGCATAAACCGGTGGAAATGCAGCGAATGTGGCGCCGCCAGCAGCAACAAGCCACACTTCGTTTCCATCCCACAAAGGGGCGATTGAACTTATTACCGCAGACCTCTCCTTATCGTTCCTGCCTATGAACGGATACAGTATTCCTGCACCCAGATCGAACCCGTCGGTTGCAAGCCACAGCGCCCAGAGTATGCCCCAGACAAAGAACCAGAGGGATTCAAGGCTCATGATGCCGCCCCCTTTACCGAGTGAATCTCGGGCCCTTTGCGTGCGGTCTTTGCAAGAAGGTATATGTCAAGTGCTGCAAGAAGTCCGTAAATCAAAATGAAACTAATGATGGTAAACATAATCTGTCCGGGGCCTACCGACGGCGAAGCAGCATCGGCCGTGCGCATAATGCGGTAGACAATCCAGGGCTGCCTGCCCATTTCGGCGACAATCCATCCGAGTTCGGCCGCAAGGTAAGGTAGCGGTATCACAAACGGGAGCAGCTTCAGAAACCAGGACCATTTGCCGGCCCTTCCGGTGAATGCAATAAAAACGGACACGGCGCTTAAGAGCATGAACAGCATGCCGAGCCCGACCATCAGTCTGAACCCCGCGAAAACGGGCAGCACCGGTGGCCTGTCTTCTTTCGGCCATTCATTAAGGCCTTTGACCTCGGCATTGAAATCTTTGAACGCTAAAAAGCTTGTCATGCCAGGGATCCCGAAGAGTTCGATTGAGTTCCTGGAATTTTCTTCATCAGGAAGGACAATCAGATAAAACGGGACGTTCCTGGCCGTCTCCCAGTGAGACTCCATGGCAGCCAGTTTTTCGGGCTGAACTTCAGCTATATCTCCGCCCGCCATGTCGCCCATTAAAAAGACCAGGAGTGAGCTGACAAGCCCGAACACGGCTGCGATTTTGAATGATGATAGGAAAACCTCAGTCTCATTTTTCCGGAGAAGATGCCAGGCGGATATGCCCAGGACAAAAAACGAAGCGGTGACAAACCCTGCAATCACCGTGTGCAGAAACTTGAACCAGCCGTATGAGTTTGCCATGAACGCCGCAAAATCGGTCATTACCGCGCGGCCGTTTTGTATTTCGTAGCCTACCGGGTGCTGCATCCAGCCGTTCGCCAGTAATATCCAGAGCGCGGAAAGGTTGACGGCAAAGGCAACGATCCAGATCGAGGCGACATGCATTTTCTTTGATATCCTGCCCCGGCCGAATATCCACAGCCCAATAAATACGCTCTCGAGGAAGAATGCAGCGAATGCCTCGATTGCAAGCGGGGCGCCGAATATGTCGCCAACGTATGACGAATACCTTGCCCAGTTCATGCCGAACTGAAATTCCATTGTAAGCCCTGTAACAACCCCGAGCGCAAAATTGATGATGAAGAGCTTGCCCCAGAATTTCGCCATGCGTTCGTACATTTTGTTACCGGTTCTCAGATGCCTCGTTTCCATAAAAGCGACAATAGGTGCCAATCCGAGGGTAAGCGGGACAAACAGGAAATGAAATATCGCCGTCATTGCAAACTGAAATCTGGCAAGGGAGGTTATGTCCATGAATTATATTGTAATGATTTTTAAACGATATTCCAGAATAAAATGGCATTGACTAAAACGCAGCCAATTGCAGAATAGTCTTGACTAAAATGCAATTGGCTGCAATATAGTCGTAATGGAACGATACCTTTACAAGGATATCCTGCGTGACCTGAAAAAGAAAATGGTCATCCTCACAGGGCCAAGGCAGGTCGGGAAAACATGGCTTGCAAAGGAGCTGATGAATGAATTTCGCAATCCCCAATATTTGAATTTTGATAATGTGAGAGACTCTGCAATCATAAAAAACCAGTCATGGTCGCCAGACACAGATTTTCTTATATTAGACGAAATACACAAGATGAAGGGCTGGAAAGGTTATCTAAAGGGTGTGTTTGACTCAAAGCATGCTGGCCAGTCGATACTCGTAACCCGCAGCGCCAGGATGGAGACATTCAGACAAGCGGGAGAATCACTTGCAGGAAGGTATTTCCATTACAGGCTTAATCCTGTTTCAGTAAGAGAACTTGCCGGCGCAATTGAACCGCGTGAGGCAACAAGAAAACTAAACATTCTTGGAGGGTTTCCTGAGCCGTTTCTTTCAGACTCGGAAACGGAAGCCGGGAGATGGCGAAGTCAGTATTACACAGACCTTGTCCGCGAGGACATCCTTGAATTCAGCAGAGTGGCTGAGTTGAAAGCCATCAGGCTGCTTCTTGAAATGCTGAGAGAACGTGTCGGATCACCTGTTTCGTATGCATCACTTGCGGGAGATCTGCAGATTTCTCCGAATACAATCAAGAGATATATCGAGATACTTGAAAGTCTTTGCATTATCTTTTTTGTCAGACCTTTTCATGCAAACATTGCCCGTTCCATACTCAAAGAGCCCAAGGTATATTTCTATGACACGGGATATGTCAGCGGCGATGAAGGCATCCGCCTTGAAAACACCGTAGCCGTATGCCTCCTGAAGCATCTCCAGTATATAAACGATACAACGGGAAAAGAACTCTCGCTTGGCTATCTAAGGACAAAAGAAGGCAAGGAATGTGATTTTGCTTTATACGATAAAAAGAAACTTGAAACCATGATTGAGGTCAAGCTATCGGACAATACACTGAGCCCCGGGCTTGTATATTTCAAAATAAAATTTCCTGACACTAAAGCGGTCCAGCTCGTGCACAACCTCAGGCAGGAAGAGAACAGAAACGGGGTTGCAATCGCCAGGGCTGGCAGATGGCTGTCAGAACTTGCAGCATAGTTACAGGATAAAAGGCAATCAAATGACACTTTCAAACGGTATTCATGCAACATGGCTAGGAACCGCAGGGCTTTTCGTATCCGACGGTGAGACTGCGTTTTATATAGACCCTTATGTAAGCAGGGTCTCTCTTTTCAGCATATTCAGCGGGAAAAAGATAGGGCCGGACATAAAGAGCATTGACAAGTGCATAAACCTCACATCAGGGAAGAAGGCAGCAGCCGTCCTGCTTGGCCACTCCCACTTCGACCACCTGTTCGATGCGCCTGAATTCGCAAAAAAAACCGGCGCACTGCTGGTTGGCTCAGAGAGCACGGCCAATGTCGGCAGGGGGTGCGATATCCCTGAAGAAAATATCAGGGTGATAAAAAACGGCAGCACTCTTGAACTGGGTGCATTCAATATCAGGTTCATCGAAGGCGTCCACGGGCCGGCCTTCCTTGGCAGAATACCCTATCCGGGCATCATCGAAAAGCCGTTCGCTCCGCCCGCAAAGGCCTCGGATTACAGGCTGGGCGACTTCTTCGGCATGGTTGTAAGCCATCCGCTGGGCACCTTCATCCACCACGGAAGCGCGGGATGGCTGCCCGGGATGTATGACGGGATAAAGGCTGATACCATCTTTCTGTGCCTTGCAGGCAGGAAAGACACCCGGTCCTATATCGAGGAAACGGTAAAGAAAACCGGGGCAAAAAGAATAATCCCAATACACCACGACTGGTTCTTCTCACCTTTTGAAAAAGGGGTGCGCCTGCTCAAAGGAGTGCGCATCGATGAATTCATCTCTGCCGCCATGAAGACTGTGCCTGATACAGAGGTCAGGTTTGTGCCCGCACTCACGGGTTTCAAGGTGTTCTGATGAACAAAACTGGCGGAAAAAAGAGAAAAAACCATGACGAATTCTTCATGCAGATGGCTGCTTCATGCGGCCCGGACGAATCGGGCGTAAAGGAATTTGAACAAAAGAATGAGGAACTCCTGGCATCCTGGCTCGAATATAACGCCAGCCATGGAGAAAAAATGAGAAAAAAATCCATGTCGCCAAAAAAGAAACAATAGCTTTTTTATCGGAAATTATTTTATAGGCATCTGCTAATGTCATTTGATAAAGAAAATACTGTTTTAATGAAAAAGAGATGGATCATAGCCGCAGCCGGTGTGATCGTCCAGCTCTGTCTCGGGACCGTATATGCATGGTCGATATTCAAGAAGCCCATGATGACTGCTCACGGCTGGTCGGAGACGACCACACAGGCCGCCTTCATGATACAGTCCCTGTGCTTTTCCATCTCTGTTGCTCTGGGCGGCATGCTCATCGACAGAAAGGGGCCTAGGTTTACCGGACTTATCGGCGGCATACTTTTCGGCTCCGGGCTTCTGCTTGCAGGTTATGCGAACATTATCGGCGCACCCTGGCTTCTTTATATAGCCTATGGAATGATTGTAGGTCTCGGCGGAGGATTGGGCTACACCGTTCCCATAACGACCCTTATAAAATGGTTCCCTGACAGGCGCGGGCTGGTGACAGGGCTTGCAGTAATGGGCTACGGCTTCGGCTCGTTCATCATGGGAAACCTGGCACCCAGGGCAATACTGGATTTCGGACTGGAAAGCACTTTCATTGCATGGGGCCTAATAAGCATCGTACTCGTGCCTTCCGGAATAATTCTTATCAAAAATCCGCCTTCGGGCTGGATGTCGCAATATTCACCAATGGGGAAAACTCACATGCTGGCCGATTCCAATTCATTTACGTTCGGCGAGGCTGTAGTAACGTGGCAGTACTGGGCCCTGTGGCTGATGCTGTTTCTGAATGTAACAGCAGGACTAGGATTCATCTCTCAACTCTCACCCATTGCGCAGGATGTCATCAGGCAGGGGCTGGGCGAAAACATCACGGAACAAGTGTTGAAAAATATATACATCCTTTCAGGCACAATCGTTGCCGTTGCATCCATATTCAACGGATTGGGGCGGTTTGCCTGGGCATGGTTTTCGGACTGGGCCGGAAGAAGGACCGTGTTCATAATCATTTTTCTTACACAGGCGGCAGGCTATGCCGTTATCGGGCATTCAACCGGGACCTTGATGTTCACCTGCCTTGCCTGCTATCTGCTCGCCTGCTACGGCGGCTTATTTGCAACGTTTCCAGCCTTCACGGCAGACATGTTCGGCCCTGCCAGCATAGGAAAGATTTATGGTTTCATCTTTACTGCTGTTGGCTTGGCAGGGGTAACGGGACCATATCTCTTCGCCAGGGTTAAAATGATGACTGGGAGCTTTCAGACTGCTCTTTACATAGAGTCTGCCGTACTCTTGGCGGGCTTACTTCTGATAGCCGTTTTCAGAAAGCCTTTGAGGAAACACTCCATCGAATAGTTGCATTTCTCAAAGAAGAACTTACGTTACAACGGAATATATCCTACCCCGGCATGAATAAGAAAAGGCGGCATCCGTTTCCGGATACCGACCTTAAGCACATTCAGATACTGATCAGTTTTAAACACTATAACCGTACAGGCGAATACTTTTCAGTATAGGTTCCATCGCCGAGCTGGCCGCGGAAGTTATCACCCCAGGCCCACAGCGTGTCATCATCTTTGATGGTCTGATTGGAGTAAAGCCCTGACACGACAATAATCCAGTCGGTGTCTGAACTTATGAGAACAGGCTCATCCCTTTGGATAGCTGTCCCGTCACCGACCTGACCGTAAATATTATACCCCCAGGCCCATAGGGTGCCGTTCGTCTTGACTGCCACCGTATGATAGTAACCAGCAGAAACCTTATCCCAGCCGTTGTCCGTTCCTATACGCGTAGGCACGCTCCTGTCCGTGTTGGTGCCGTCTCCCAGTTCTCCGTATACGTTGTAGCCCCAGGCCCACAGAGACCCATCAGTCTTGACTGCCACCGTATGAAATACCTTGGTTGCAGCGACAGACCAGCCTGTCTCCGTGCCTATACGTGTGGGAACATATTTGTTTACGGCTGTTCCATCGCCGAGCTGGTAATGATTATTGTAACCCCATGCCCATAACGAACCGTCTGTCTTAATTGCAATGGTATGATAGTAACCGGCAGATACGGCTGCCCAGTCATTAGAGCTGCCTATCCGCACAGGTACATACCTCGTAGTATTGGTTCCGTCTCCCAGCTGGCCCGTGGCATTATACCCCCAGGCCCAGAGAGAGCCGTCAGTCTTTATCGCAACAGTATGATATCCGCCCGCGGATACACTTTCCCAATCGGTATTCGTGCCTATCTGAATGGGTACGTTCTTTGAGATGCTCGTACCGTCCCCGAGTTGCCCGTCTACGTTTTTCCCCCAAGCCCAGAGAGAACCATCGGTCTTTATAGCCAGAGTATGTAATCCTCCACCCGATACAGAAGACCAATCATTGTCTGTTCCTATACGTGTGGGTAATGGTTTTGTTTTATAAGTTCCGTCTCCCAGCGAACCGTCTCCATTGTACCCCCAGGCCCAGAGAGAATTGTCAGTCTTGATAGCAAGCGTATGTTCGCCTCCTGCGGACACGCTTTTCCAGTCCACGGTGACAGTCTCAAGGATGGTTACCGTGCATGTATCAGTCGCCGTAACCCCGTCGGAATCAGTAACTGTGAGCATAAAAGTGAGTACCGATCCACGCTCAACGCAAGCGTTGAACTGCACTGTCACCTTATCGGTGAGGCCCAGATCGACCGCTGGTCCGCCCGTCTGTTCCCAATTATAGGAAAGTGTGTCGCCTTCAGGGTCTGTTGAGCCTGAACCGTCAAGGATTACTTCCGAAGCCACAAATACCGACTGGTCGGCGCCGGCATCCGCTACAGGCGGACTCTTTACGAATATGTTCCATGTCTGAGTGTCCGTCCCTAAAATATGTTTGGCTTTGACAGTCAGTGTATGGTTTCCGGGTGTTTCAGCCTGATATATATAGAAGTCCGCTGAGTTCGAAATGTCAGTACCGTCGAGTGTCCATGTATATACAGCATTAGACGGCAATACGGTTATTCTGAAGGTTGTATACTCATATAATGCCATTGTGATATCGTTAGAAATCGGCGTCTTGGATTTGATACACCCGGTGCTCAGCATGGCTGCGAGTAAAATAAACATCAGGAATACCACTGATTTTCTCATTATAGCCCCCTCAAAGTTATTAGTAAACTGACTGCTTTTATTGTATTTGATGATTTTTGCTTTATAATATAGTTTACCAGGCAAATCAAGGCATTGTAAATTCCCATCATATCCTTTTATCCGGTATCCCCGCTTCCCTTTTAATTTTTTCGATATCCACATTTTTTATCCATTCAGGCAGATTCGCCCATACCTCATGGAAGCCGAAGCCGCCATCCGTCATCTCCTTAAGCGCTTCATCCTTTGACCATCCCTGAATCGCTAGGCGATAGACTGCACACATCGCGCCGGTACGGTCTGCGCCATGCTGGCAATGGACCAGTACGGGCGTTTTCTTCGGGTCAGTAACGATTTTAAGAAACTTCACTGCATCATCGTTCTCGACGTGCCATGATTTCATGTAGATGTGCTCATATTCGAGCCCTGTATCCCTGAGCAGCGGCGAGTCCGTATGAAAAGTCCTCAGGTTGACAACTGTTTTAATGCCCAGCTTCTTGATGTTTTTGAAGCCTTCGGCTGTTGGCTGTTCGCTCCTGTACAGCTCATCGCTGACCTTGAACAGATTACCGACACCATCCAGCTTGATCGGCTGAGCCCAGTTCGAAGGCCTCTGCGCGGGGCTTGCAGCCGCCATGAAAACAAGGGATATCAAAACCGCTGTAATCAAAATCCCATGTCTCTTCATTTTCCGCCTCCATTACTTTATCTTACGACATTCCAGATAGAAGCGCTTCTCATCGGCATGACCCATTGAAAAAGTCTTTCTCGGAAGAGCACCGTCGATGATGATAGTTCTGAAAAAAGTATCTTTCAGGATTACCGGCAGAAAAAAGCCCATGTTGCCCGGTCTGGTACCCAGGTCTTCTACAATCTTTTCGCCGTGGACATAATCAATCTTTGTTGCAGGATTATCTTTCAGATATATGTCAAGGAAGGTCTGGAGCGTAGCGTATTCAAGCTGGCGCACCGGTTTATCAACCTTTATGGTCCCGCAGAACCCGCCCGCAACAAATGGTATCAGATGGACATCGGACCGCGATGCAGGCTTCTGGCAGAGCTCATTCGGCGAGTCTGCGGCAATTATTGAGACAGTCGAGCCTTCCGATTCGCAATAAGCCTTGAATTTCCCGATGAGGTCGTCTTTGTCCGCTGTGAAAAGCACCCTATGTATGGGCTCGAATTCAAGCCCCGGGTCATGAATATTGACTAGTTCGACAAGTGCATAGCGCGCCGGATGGCCCATCAGGGAAGACGGGTCATTTGCCTCCTTTTTCATGGTTTCCCATATGCTCTTGGCAGTGGCAAGAGAATGATTGCCGTCTCCCATGGCATAGAGCATTATGCTGCCGTCATTGACGCCATATCTTTTCATGTAATTCCCGGCCTCGGCAAGCCTTGTCAGGGCAGAGGCTATCTGATTCAGAGATTCTTCATCATCCACGGCCCAGCCCCTGATATGTCCGCAGTTCATCATGAGTTCGAAATCATACAGCTTCATAAGATTTTTTTTGAACAGCGGTTCGATAACTGTCATGTCAGGATCGTCAATCAGCACCATTATATGAGGCGATTCAATAGCGGCATTTTTTCGTATTTTTATCCTGGGCGGCAGCCTGTCTATAACTGTGCCTTCAGTTGCCCGTATCATGGTCTTCGACCCGGCGCTGAAATCGTACTGGTCAAGGTCAAGCGCCACGACAAGCCCTTTTCTCGAAGGCGCCTGGGAAGTCTTTCTGTCCACCAGGATGAATCCGGGTTTCCGCGCCTCAAGCGTTCCATCTGCGAGATATCTTTCCATACAGCTGTTTATGCTTTTGATCCGGTCTTCGGCGCCCTCTTCCTCGAGATAAACCTCGGGATAAATAATATTGAGCGTTGACGGGCTCTCCCCCGCCGTTTTCTTAATCTCCTCCCACACCTCGGGCTGTGACGTGTACTGATCGCAGGCGACAACCGCCCATCTGGCCAGGTCGGTCCCTTTTTTCGGCAAAAGAATCTCAGGCAGGCTCAAAGCGACTTTTTCAAGGTCCATGGTCTTGACTCCTTAATGTTTTATATTAAATTCCTATATACACATAAGAATCATACAGGTACAATATGCATGCTCTGATTTTTTATTGAATAAAAAACATTAAGATATGAGGAGGATATATGAAAAAGTTTATTGGTCTGGTTTTGTGTGTTCTTTTCCTTTTTTCGGGCTGCATCATCTCTATAACCCCCGGCAACAAGTCGACAGTTTTCATTAATGCGGGAGAATCACAGGATTTCACGGTAAACAGCTCCAGTACAACCATTGCATGGACACTGGATGATGCCCTCATCCCGTCGGCAACAGGGAAAACATACATCTATGAACCTGAGAATGCCGATGCGGGCGACCACATCCTTGCCGTCACTGATGGAACTGGTGATTCCAGGACATGGAATATAACGGTAGTTTCAACCGAACCTGAACAGAAAATAGTTGTTTACAGGGACAATACCGAAAACATCCTCAATCTGCCGGTTACACAGGAAACAGGCGTGGTGAGAAACAATGCATATTCGATAGGACCGATTACCATACCGCCAAACAGTCTTGTTGAGATAGATTTCCAGTGCGAGCTTACAAACAACCTCGGATATAATGTGGGCGTCGGCAGGCAGATCATAAGGACTACGAGCGCTGCATCCACAAGCGGTACGGGCATCAACCCGGCGGTTATGAGCAATTCAACCCCGGATGAGCATCATTATGTCCTTGTTCATCACGGTGTGGAAGTCGTCGGTTCAACCGGTCTGACAAATGTCTATTACAACGTGCCTCTATGGCTGGTATCGACCTCGGCAACACCGGGCGCTACAATGAGGCTTGAGCCGGGTTACGGCGAATTGATAGTTAAAGTGTCACCAATGGATTAACCACCAGATTATTAGAGTGGGCATTAAACCGCCCCCTATGCTATCATGTGACCCTGCCGGAACCTTTCCGGCAGGGTTTTTCATTATCTCGGGAGGGAAGATATGGTAATTCCTGAATTTATACTCAAAAAACTGTTTGTCAAAGGCAGCATGAAAAAAGAAGGTGAAGGTTTCAGCTTCTGCATAAACAACACATTCGCACCGGCTACGCTTCTTTCCGTAGGGCTTGATATCGACGGTATGACAATTGACAAAAACAAACTGGCAATGGGCCCTGAAGATGGAAACCTCGTGGCTGCTGAGAAAATCACGCCGGATAACCCCCTGCCCCTTTCAGTGGGCGTTGTTTACAAAATATCCGTATCCGCTTCTTCAGGAACCGGAAAACTTACAATAAGAATAGACACGAAAGAAGCCGGCGAAATAACCTTCACCGTTCAGGCGGCAGGTGGTGAAAAGTCCGATTCGGCAAGAAAGCGATTCAAGGTCCCTCCCCTTCTGATTCCTTCACTCAAGGCCAAGGTGACAATCGACCTTGACGAAGAACTCGGCGAAATCAATCCCTTTGTTTACGGACATTTCATTGAACATCTTGAAAGATGCATATATGACGGCATCTGGACCAGGGACGGCTCGGCCGTAAGAACAGACACATTTAACCTGATAAGCGCAATAAAACCGCCTGTCATAAGATATCCGGGCGGCAATTTTGCAAGCGGATACCACTGGGAGGACGGCATCGGCCCCAGGGAAAACCGCCCTGAAAGGTTTGACGAGGCATGGCAGTCGCATGAAACAAACATGGTTGGCACTGATGAATACATAAAATTCTGCCGGAGTCTTGGAACCGTTCCATTTCTTGTGATTAACGACGGCAACGGCACGCCCGAAGAGGCAGCCCGATGGGTCGCATACTGTAATGAAAAGGCAAGCGGCCAGGAGGGCGGCCGCAGAGCTGCAAACGGTTTTATCGAACCTCATAATGTAAAAATCTGGGGAGCGGGCAACGAGGTCTGGGGACGCTGGCAGATAGGGCATACCGGCCCCACCGAATACACGGACAGGCTCAGAAAATTCGTCACGGCCATGCAGGAGGTCGATCCCGAAATACATATAGTCGCAGTGGGCGACAAGGTTCATACGGATTCACCGGACGATCCCGGATATATCTGGAACAGAACTGTCCTCGAAGAGGCAGGCGACATAATCGATTCCATATCGTTTCATATCTATCAGCCTGAAAATGAAGGATGGAGGGAAAGCTATGACCGGGAAAGCCTGCACAAAACGGTATGTGCAGCACCCCTTTCAGCTGAACGTGTCATAAAGAGGATTGCCGGACAGATAAGAAAATATGCACCAGGGTCAAATATCGGCATCACCTTTGATGAGTGGAATCTGTGGCTGCCGCCCGGGCCCGGTGCATCGTCGATGCACAACATAAACTACTGCATGCGTGACGCCGTTTACTGTGCGGGCATGCTGAACGCTTTTCAACGCCAGTGCAAAGACCTGTTCATGGCGAACCTGGCCCAGCTTGTCAATGTGCTGCCCGCAATCGTTACTGACGAATCAAGGGCCTTTGCAACTGCCATATATTACCCGTTTTTGATGTACACAAGGATGCAGAAGCTTTCCGTAGGGTTGAGGGTCGAGAGTCCGGCATTTGACTCGGAAGCACTGGGCAATATTGAGGCCTTTAAAAATGTCCCCTGGCTCGATGCAGTGGCAACACGCTCTTATGATGAGAGGCGTCTCGCAATCGGCCTTATTAACCGCCATCCCACAAGACGGATGAAAATCAGCATAAGCCTTAAAAATACGGGGCCTGGGATTCATCCTGTACGCATAAGCATACTTTCAGCAGAATCGCCGCTCATTGAAAACAGCTTTGCAACTCCCCATGCAATAAAACTTGAAGAAAAACCTTTGAATATTAAGACGGATTCATTTAGTATCGAAATTCCAGCATGCTCAGTAGCAGTGCTGGATTAAAAACCCGACAAATTAAAACTCAGGAGGTATTTATGAAGTCTAAAATGTGTGCTGTAATCGGATTACTTTTAATGTTTTCTGCAACATATATCGGTTGTACGGGTGGACTCGGGGCAGCAGCAGTAGCCGGAGCTATTGTTTATTATGAAGCAAAGTCGAATTCAGACATCGCCGAGGTTGAACTGAAGGCAACACCCGAAGCAATATATCAGAAGGCCCTGGAAATCGCCAGTAAAACCCCTGATGTGAAAATTTTAAAACAGGATAACAAAAAATTAACCCTCGAATTTTCAAAAGGTGAACGGACTGCCACCCTCGAAATTAAAGCCAAAAAAGATGGTTTTTCCCTGCTGACAATCGAATCGAAAAAGACGAAAGGTGACGAGGAGAAAACACCCAACCTCGTTCTTGCATCTGTCACAAAAATCTGCGACGAGATGGGCATAGAATACAAGGTTGAAAACAAGAAAAAATTCTAACAGTTATTTGACCGTCTGCTCACTGATATATTGAAGCAGGGTTTTTGCAATTTGAGAGCCCTGCTTCTTAACATCATTTTCCGTAGCCCCCTTTGAAAGTACATACTGGGCCGCCATCGTATAAGGATTTTTTGTTATCAGGCCTCCGGGGGTCTTTTTTGATCCACTGTCAGAACCAATATGCAGAAAAGGCTCGCTGTAATTTCCGGAAAGGTCATAAACGTCGACTTCAATCTGTATGCTGTCAGCGCCTTTCCCGAAACCGACTGTTGAACTCAGCGCCCTGTTTCCTTCATCAACTTTTGAGAACCATCCAGTTACAAGCCATCCAACAGATGGCAGCTTAAGGTCCTGAGGGATGAAATCTTTTCTTAAACCCGAAGGATTCGGACGATAATCCACCTTCTGCCCTGCATCCTGCAATCCCTTGACAATAGAAGCTGACAGGGTGGAAATCAGCTTGAGAGCCTTCAAGGAAGGATCTTCATCAGGCTTGAGGGCATCGAGCCTCTTTTTCACAATACCTTCCCTTTTGATTATCGAGACTTTCTGGATCTGTTCAGGATCAAGATAAAAATCCGTAACATATATGATGGAAGGCTTTACCATGACTTTTACTTGATTATCTCCGCCCTGCATGAGGGTAGTATCATCCGTGCCGGTTGAACTCTGAGTAACGGCTGCCGGGACTGAGCCTGCTGTCAGGTTTATTGTCAATAGAACACCGCAAAACAGAACCGTTATGAAAATCTTCAAAATCTTCGGCATATGATCAGGATCCTTTTTTGTTAACTCTATTAGTTTATGCCGATTTTCATTGTAAGAGAAAAATAAAAAAAATTTAATTTGCTCATTAAAAAATTGAAGAATACCGTTTAGTCATTATAATATTGAGTGAACAGTAATCAGGAGGGATTATGAACCGAATGAAATTATTTTTCTCATTGAAGAGTCTGAGACCGGAAACAATCATAAAGATTTCTGCAGCAGTGCTTGTTCTATTCTTAATATCAGGCACGGGCTGCGAAAAGATTAAAATGATGAAGGTGAAGAAAATGCTCGGCAACGCGGAAACCGCCGTAAGCATAATGACAGTTAAAACCAAGGATACGCCAATCGTTTTCGAGTACATCGGTGAAACCGAGAGTTCCCACATGGTTGAAATCAGGGCCAGGGTCCAGGGATTTCTCGACCAGCAGCTTTATGAAGAGGGCCGTATGGTCAAGGCCAACCAGCCCATGTTCATAATTGACCAGAAGCCTTTCAAGGCAAACCTCCAGGCGGCCAAAGGACAGCTTGCACAGCAGGAGGCCAGACATTCAACCGCACAGGCCAACCTGAACAGGATAAGGCCTCTGGCTGCGAAAAACGCGGTCAGCCAGAAAGACCTTGATGACGCCGTTGGCCAGGAGCAGGAAACGGCCGCCGCTGTCCTTGCAGCCAAAGCCCAGGTGACGGAAGCGGAGCTCAACCTGAGCTATACAGTAATCAGCTCTCCTATAGTCGGGTTATCTTCAAACGCCAAGAAACAGACCGGCAGCTATATCTCGGCAGGTCCTGACAGCCTACTGACATATGTTGCCCAGATAGATCCCATGTGGGTCAACTTCAGTATTTCCGAAAATGAATACCTCAGCCTGTCAAAACAAACACAGTCAAAAGAACTGATAATACCGAAGTATGAAGACTTCGATGTCGAGATAGTCCTCGCCGACGGCTCCATATACCCCCAGAAAGGCAAGCTGATGTTCGCTGACCCGTCCTTCAGCCTTGAAACCGGGACCTTCCTTGTAAGGGCCCAGGTCAACAACAAGCAGGGACTTCTGAAGCCGGGGGAATTTGTAAGGGTCCACATGAAGGGAGCCATAAGACCAAATGCCGTTACCGTCCCGAGAAGTTCTGTCCTTGAAGGAGCAAAAGGCAATTTCGTATGGATAATAACAGATGGCGGTAAGGCGTCCGTCAGACAGATAACCCTTGGGCAGTGGGTCGGCAATGATGTCATCGTAAACAGCGGTCTGTTCGTCGGTGACAAGGTCGTTGTCGACGGTTTTCAGAAGCTTTCTGATGGTCTGAAAGTGGACAAAGTTACAGAGGTCGCCGCTACTGACAACACTCCCAAAAGTGCGCCTGTAACAAAAACCAAATAGCAGGGAGAATAGCCATGTTCTCCAAATTCTTTATCGAAAGGCCCATATTCGCTTCCGTCATATCGCTCATAATAGTTATCGGAGGAGCGGTCGCGCTGTTTAACCTTCCCATCGCTCAATACCCTGATATTACGCCTCCCTGCATAACAGTCTCGACCGTATACCCGGGAGCAAGTGCGGATGTCGTTTCGGACAATGTCGCAGCCCCGATAGAGCTTCAGGTAAACGGCGCCGACAACATGATCTATATGCAGTCCGCATCCTCCAGCACGGGCAACATGACTCTGAGCGTCTACTTTGACATAGGCACCGACCCCGACATGGCGCAGGTTGACGTTCAGAACAGGGTGCAGACCGCCATGCCTCAGCTGCCTGATTCGGTCCAGCAGCAGGGCGTTCAGGTGCAGAAGAAATCAAGCGCATTCATGATGATAATCGCGGTCTATTCGCCGGGCGGAAGATATGACCAGAACTATGTCGCCAATTATGCAAATCTTTACGTGCTCGATGCAATCAAGAGGATCGAGGGCGCAAACCAGAGCGCCATCCTGGGCATGCCTGACTATGCGATGAGGATATGGCTCAAGCCCGACAGGCTGGTGCAACTGGGGCTTACCGCAACCGATGTAGCAAACGCCATCAAGAACCAGAACCAGCAGTTCGCAGTAGGAAAGATAGGACAGTCGCCAACAAACGGCAGGGTCGAACAGACCTTCTCAGTGGCGACAAAGGGAAGGTTAACCGAACCAAGCGAGTTCGAGAACATAATTTTGAAGACTCAACAGAACGGAGCCATAGTGAGGCTCAAAGATGTCGGCAGGGCTGAACTCGGGGCAAAAGACTATTCGGTCAGATGCAGATACAACCGCCAGACCGCAACGCTCATCGCCGTGTATCAGCAGCCGGGCGCAAATGCCATTGAGGTTTCAGAGAAGGTCAAGGCGACCATCGCCGACCTGTCGAAATCATTCCCCGACGGAATAGCTTGCAAGGTCTCACTTGATACGACAACATTCATAAATGCATCGATCAAGGAAGTCGAGATTACCTTCATGATCGCAGTAATACTGGTCATCCTCGTCGTTTTCCTGTTCCTTCAGAGCTTCAGGGCGACGTTGATACCTATACTTGCAGTTCCCATATCGATCATAGGAACCGCAGCGGGCATGCTGCTCTTCGACTTTTCCATCAACATGCTCACCCTGTTCGGGATGGTGCTCGCAATCGGGATCGTCGTCGATGACGCCATAGTCGTCGTCGAGAATGTCGAAAGAAACATGACGCAGCACAAGCTGCCGCCTAAGGAGGCGGCGATAAGGGCCATGGAGGAAGTCTCCGGCCCTGTCGTCGCGATCGTGCTCGTGCTGTGCGCGGTCTTTGTCCCGGTCGCATTTCTATCGGGAATGACAGGACAGCTATACAAACAGTTCGCCATAACTATCGCCATATCCGTTGTACTGTCCGGACTCATGGCATTGACGCTGTCCCCTGCAATGGCGGCACTCATCCTCAAGGAAAGGGAAGAATCCAAATTCTTTTTCTTCAGATGGTTCAACGATGCCTTTGGAAAATTCACGAACAAATATGTCAGCGGCGTGAGCAAGGTCATAGGAAAAAAGAAGGTGAGCCTGATAGTTTTCGCGGTCATGATAATAATTATTGGAATCATGTTCAAAGAGGTCCCGACCTCGTTCGTTCCGACAGAAGACCAGGGCTACCTATTCGGTATCTCTCTGCTACCCGATGCGGCAAGCCTCGACAGAACCCAGGACGTCGACAGCAAGGCGGCCGACTTCTTCCTGAAACAACCGGCGGTCCAGGATGTCAGCGAATTCGATGGATACTCGCTGATCGATTCCCAGATCAAGACGAATGCAGGCGTCCTCTTCGTATCGCTGAAGGATTTTGAGGAAAGAAAAGGCATGAAACTTTCCGCCCCCATGCTTCAGTTCGCGGCATTGCTGGAATTCAGAAAATACAAGGAAGCGCAGGTGTTTCCTGTCAATCCCCCGTCAATCCCCGGTCTCGGAAACATGGGAGGTTTCCAGTTCTGGATACTCAACAAGGGTGAAGGGGATATAACCAAACTGCAGGAGGTCACGGACAAATTCGTCGATGAGGCAAAGAAGAGGCCTGAGCTTGCCAGCATATCTTCGACAATGGAGGCCTATTCGCAGCAGCTCTGGGTCGATGTCGACAGAGAAAAGGCGGAAGCGCTGAAGGTCCCGGTTCAGGATGTCTATCAGACCATGCAGATACTCTTCGGATCCGCCTATGTAAGCCAGTTCACGAAGTTCAGCAGGCTGTGGCAGGTTATCGTTCAGGCCGAATCCCAGTACAGGATTACGCCCGAATCGCTCGGTATGGCCTATGTCCGCTCCAATGACGGCAATATGATACCGCTGAAGGCCGTCATGACCTACAAATATTCATCCGGCCCGGACATCGTCTCCAGGTTCAACAACTTCCCGGCTGCGAGCGTAACAGGAAACGCTGCATCGGGATACAGTTCTGGCCAGGCGATTGATGCGATGGAAGACGTCGCGGCACAGGTCTTGCCGCAGGATTTCAGCTTCTCCTGGATGGGAGAGGCTTTCGAAGAAAAGAAATCGGGTTCAGCCTCTACAATGGTCTTTGCATTCGGTCTTGTGATGGTGTTCCTGATTCTGGCGGCTCAATATGAGAAGTGGTCGCTTCCTCTGGGAGTCCTCATGGCCGTACCGTTCGCACTGTTTGGAGCCATGCTGGCCATTGTCCTGAGAGGCATCGAGAACGACATCTACTTCCAGATCGGTCTTCTTACACTGATTGCACTCGCAGCTAAAAATGCCATTCTGATATTCGAATTCGCAGTCGATATCCGGAAGGAAGGTAAGAGCGCCGTGGAAGCGGCAGTGGAAGCGGCGAGACTCAGAATAAGGCCGATTATCATGACATCACTGGCCTTCATCCTGGGCTGTGTGCCTCTTGCAATAGCCTCAGGTGCATCGGCCAACAGCAGACACTCCATCGGAACAGGAGTTATAGGGGGAATGCTCATGGCCTCGCTGGTCGCAATATTCTTCATACCCATGTTCTTCGTACTGCTTTCCAAGGACAAGGGGAAAGGAGATTCAAAAGAAAATGAGACAGCAAAAATCGAAGGGGAGGTGAAGTAATATGAAGAAAGCGATACTTTACCTTCTTGCCCTTGCTCTCTTCACGGGCTGCGCAATAGGAAAAGACTACAAAAGGCCTCAGATCGATATCCCTGACAAGTACAGCATCCAGGAAAAGACTGCAAAAGAGCAGATCGACTCGGCCTGGTGGGAAGGTTTCAACGACCCCAAACTGAATGTTCTGATTGTCGAGTCGATAAAACAGAATCAGGATGTCAGGATAGCTGTTGCGCGCATAAGCGAATATGCGGGACGTTATCAGGCTACAAAATCAGAGATGTTCCCTCAGGTTGGTGCAGGCGCGCAGGGAGGAAGGCAGAAGATTCCGGACAATGACATACTGTCGCTGATGGGAATGAATCCGACCTACAATACATGGACTGTCAGCGCCAATGCAAACTGGGAGCTTGACATATGGGGAAAACTGAGAAGGGCCAACGAGGCGGCCAGAGCGGATCTTCTCTCACAGGAATACTCGAAGAGGGCCGTGCTTCTGAGTCTTGTCACATCGGTGGCGCAGGGATATCTTAACCTGATCAATCTCGATCTGCAGCTCGTCATCTCGAAACAGACCGCCGACAGCCGCAAAGGGACATTGCAGATTTTCCAGGACAGGTATGCAGGCGGAGTCGTATCAGAGGTTGAGCTGAGTCAGGTCATATCAGAATATCAACTTGCGCTGGCCAAGATACCCCAGATAGAAAAAGCGATATCCCAGCAGGAAAACGCCTTGTGCCTGTTGCTGGGAAGGAATCCCGGACACATAGACAGAAATGTGGATCCAGACAACCAGCAGCTGCCGCTCATTCCTTCAGGGCTTCCATCCGACCTTCTGGAAAGGCGGCCCGACATCATGCAGGCAGAGCAGGCCCTGGTCGCGGCCAATGCCAAGATCGGCGTTGCGAAAGCGCAATACTTCCCGAGCATATCCCTTACAGCCGCACTGGGCTCCACAAGTGCGGAGCTGTCGGACCTGTTCACAGGACCTGCACAGGTATGGAATTTTACGGTACCGATCACCATGCCCATATTTACTGCAGGCGCAATAAGAGGACAGGTGAAGGCAGCCGAAGCGGTCAGGGAAGAGACCCTGGCCAACTATAAAAAGACGATTCAGGCGGCTTTTGCAGATGTGGACGATTCGCTTACAGGCTATCAGAAAATAACCGAACAGGGCGCTGCACAGGAAAAGCAGGTCCAGGCTCTCAGGAATTACCGTGACCTTTCATATCTCAGGTATGAGAATGGATACACCGATTATCTGGAGGTTCTGGATGCGGACAGCAGGCTTTTCGATACGGAACTATCCTATGTGCAGACAAAGAGCAATCAGGCATTCGCAGTTGTAAGCATATACAAAGCCATGGGCGGAGGCTGGAAACAGGCTGAGACCATCCTTGATCCCCCTAAACAGGAACCGGGGAAAGCGGATAAGAAATAAAAATCACTCAGGGCTGAGGATAGATAATGTTCAAGAGGGCGTATCCTGATATCTTGAAACTAAAATCCTCATACCATGAGTCCGCACCAGATATTCCCACGGATTATGGACCGGCTCGAAAACGCCGGAGCCTGGATTCTTCCCTGAAACCTCTCATCATCGCATTATGCGGCATCATAGCTTCAGGAATGATTCTGGCTGGATGCGGCGGAGGGGGAGCAGGCCCGGCGGATTCAGCAGCGGTCAAAGTTACTGCTGTTGTCGTGAAAAGGAAGGATACCCCCGTAACATTCGAATACGTGGCACAGACGGAAAGTTCCCACCTGGTCCAGATACGCGCCCGCGTTGACGGTTTTCTCGATAAAGTCGCGTATACCGAAGGGGCCTATGTCAAAAAAGGGCAGGTCCTTTTCATGATAGACCCCAAACCTTTCGAAGCCATGCTTGAAGAAGCCCGTGCAATTCTCGTCGAGCAGGAAGCGAACTGGATGAATGCAAAGGCCGATCTGGAAAGGGTAAAGCCGCTTGCCAGGAAGAACGCGCTGAGCAAGAAAGACCTCGATGACGCTATCAGAGCAGAAAGGTCATCGGCAGGGGCATACCTGGCTGCAAAAGCCAAGGTCAGGCAGGCGGAACTGAACCTCAGCTACTGCACCATAACCTCGCCAATAAACGGCATATCCAGCCTCGCCAAGAAGCAGGAAGGTTCATATATTTCCGCCGGAGATGACAGCCTGCTGACAACGGTATCCCAGATAGACCCCATATGGGTCACGTTCAGCATATCCGAAAACGAATACCTCAACCTCACCGAAAGCGAACAAGAGGGTTCGATGATCGTCCCTGCCTACTCCAGTATGACTGTTGCCCTTATACTCTCAAATGGCAAAAAATATCCCGGCCGGGGAAAACTAATTTTCACCGAACCTTCATTCAGCCAGGAGACGGGAACATTTCTGGTCAAGACCGAGTTTGAAAACCCCTCCGGACTTCTGAAGCCTGGGCAGTTCGTTAAAATCATACTGGGAGGAGTGGTGAGGCCGAAGGCGATTGTCGTTCCCAGCTCTGTGGTTAATCAAGGAACGAAGGGGCCATTCGTATGGGTGATTAAAACGGACATGACAGTAGAATACCGCGATGTCGACGAAGGCGAATGGACCGGGGAAGAAAAGTTCATAATTAAAGGCCTTAACGAAGGCGAGCAGGTTGTCGCAGACGGAGGGCTCAAGCTGTCAACGGGAATGAAGGTTATCATCAGGGAATATCTTAAGCAGCCGGGGTCTTCTTCAGAAAGCTTGCTTCCGGGCAAAACCCCGGGCGGATAAGGTCAGGGCATGATATCGAGATTCTTCATAGACCGCCCGGTATTTGCATGTGTAATATCAATAGTAATAGTAATAGCAGGCCTTCTGGCCATTAAGGTCCTGCCGGTAGAACAGTATCCGGACCTGACGCCGCCGGTGGTGAGCGTCACGACAAACTATCCCGGCGCCAACTCCGAAATCGTTTCCCAGAATGTCGCCGCCCCGATCGAACTCCAGATCAACGGCGTCGAGAACATGCTGTATATGACATCCTCCTGCGCGCAGAACGGCGATCTCAAGCTGAACGTCATTTTCGATATCGGCACCGACCCCGACATAGCCCAGGTCATGGTGCAGAACAGGGTGGACCTGGTGCTGCCCCAGCTTCCTGCAGCAGTGATTCAGCAGGGAGTCCAGGTGCAGAAGGTCTCGTCCACGACGCTGATGATCATTGCCGTTTACTGCACAAACGGCAGGTACGACGAGGCGTATGTGGACAATTACGCCAACCTCTACATCCTGGATACGCTCAAGCGCATACCTGGGGCTTCCCAGACCGCCATGCTCGGAATGGGCGACTACGCCATGAGGGTATGGCTCAGGCCGGACCAGATGTCCCAGCTCGGCGTCACCGCCTCCGATGTGGCCAATGCAATCAGGAGGCAGAACCAGCAGTTCGCCATAGGCCAGCTGGGACAGCCGCCCATGAAAGGAAAGTCACAGCAGACACTGCCGATAACCACCCGGGGAATGATGACCGACCCGGAGGAATTCAAACAGATTATAATCAAGACAAGCAAGGACGGTTCGGCCATCCTGAGACTGAGGGACATCGGCACAGTCGAACTCGGCCTGAGGGACTATCGCAACAGGACGAGGCTGAACGGACGCCCGGCAACGCTGATAGCTGTATATCAGGAGCCCGGGGCAAACGCCCTCGAGGTTTCAAAGAATGTCATAAGGACGCTTAATGAACTGAAAAAGACATTCCCGCAGGGTATTGATTATCAGGTGTCGCTCGACGTTACAAGGTTCGTGAGCGCATCGATAAGAGAAGTGGCCATGACCCTCGCAATCGCCATCGCCCTGGTGATCATGGTCGTATATCTGTTCCTCGGAAGTTTCAGGGCGACCCTGGTGCCGGTGCTCGCCATACCTGTCTCCATTATCGGGACTTTCGCAGGCCTCAAGCTGGCGGGCTTTTCCATCAATATGCTTTCGCTGTTCGCAATGATACTCTCTACCGGCATCGTTGTGGACGACGCGATAGTGGTGACCGAGAATATCGAGAGAAACATGCGCGAAAAGGGAGTCGACCCGAAAGCGGCAGCAAAGATGTCGATGGATGAGGTCACCGGTCCCGTGATTGCCATAGTCCTGGTGCTGGTAGCTGTATTCGTTCCTGTCGCATTCCTCTCGGGCATGGTCGGCCAGCTCTATAAGCAGTTCGCAATTACTATAGCGATCTCCGTCGTCATATCAGGCATCGTAGCGCTTACGCTTTCGCCGGCTGTTGCAGCAATGATCCTGAAAAACAACCCCCATCAGAGAAGGGGCTTTTTCAAATGGTTCAACAAGTCATTCGAGCGATTCACAGGGTTCTATATCAGGGGCGTCAGGTTCTCGCTTAGGAGAAAGGCTGTTATGATAGCCCTGTTTATAATCATTTCAGCAGCGGCGTACTTTCTCATGAATGCTGCCCCTTCAGGCTTTATTCCCGATGAAGACCAGGGTTATCTGTTCGGAGTGACTCTTCTTCCGGATATTGCAAGCCTGGACAGGGTCGAAGAGCTCGACAGGATTGGGGGCAAAATATTCGCCTCGCACAAGGCTGTCGAGAACGTGATAGAGGTTGACGGCTACAATATTATCGACGACAGCGACAAAAATAACTCGGGATCATTCTTTGTCACCCTGAAAGATTTCAGCAAAAGGAAGAGCCCGGACATGAGTTCGGATGCCGTCTCGGATTATTCAGCAGAACGGATGTCGGAAATCATCGACGGTATAATGTTTCCCGTATCTGCACCACCTGTCGAAGGTCTGAGTACTGTGGGAGGCCTCGAATTCTGGGTGCAAAACCGCAATGAGGGAGGTGCCGCTCAGCTCGGACCGGTTATAGAGGACCTTGTCGCAAAGGCTTCAAAGAGGAAGGAGCTCGACGGAGTTTCCACGACATTCAATGCAAACTCCCAGCAGCTCTTTGTCAAGGTGAATGCCGACAGGGCCGAAATGCTTGGCGTACCAGTCGAGCAGGTCTATGAGACCATGCAGATGTTTTTCAGCCCGTATTACGTGAACCAGTTCACGAGGGAAAGCAGGCTCTGGTACGTGATACTTCAGGCTGAACCCTGGTACAGGAAAAAACCAACGGATATAAGCAATATTTACGTGCGCTCGACAAAAGGCGCAATGGTCCCTCTTAAGGCCCTTGTCGAGATGAAGCACGCCAAAGGCCCCGACCTGCTTACACGCTTCAACAACTTTCCTGCAGCCAGAATTAATTTCGGTCCGGCCGACGGCTACAGCACTGGCCAGGCGATAAAGGTCATGGAGGAGACCGCCAGAGCCTCACTTGCACCGGGATTCACGTTCGACTGGAGCGGAATAGGCTATGAAACGAAAAAATCGGGGAGCGCCTCAATAACGGCGTTTATCTTCGGCCTTGTTATGGCCTTTCTCATCCTTGCCGCACAGTATGAGAGATGGTCACTGCCGCTTGGAGTATTGTTGGCGGTCCCGTTCGCCCTTTTCGGGGCGGTGCTGGCAATACTCATAAGGGGGACAGAGAACGACATATACTTTCAGATTGGCCTGCTCACCCTGATAGCGCTTTCTGCAAAGAACGCCATCCTCATATTCGAATTCGCAGTCATGAAGAAAAGGCAGGGGATGAGTGCTGTCGAAGCGGTGATCGAAGCTTCCCGCCTGAGGATCAGGCCCATAATGATGACCTCGCTCGCGTTCATCCTTGGCTGCCTGCCTCTTGCCCTGGCAACGGGCGCTTCCGAGAACAGCAGGCATTCAATAGGCACAGGCGTGATCGGCGGCATGCTCGCCGCATCACTTGTTTCAATATTTTTCATCCCCGTGTTTTTTGTTCTTGTTGAAAAGATATCGGTCCTGGGTAAGAGTGAATCAAACATACAGACAGACCAGACACCTCACGATAAAAATTAATCTCTGGAAAAAGAGGTATGGATGCCTATAAGCAACAGGAATATCAAATGGCTTCTGGGTGAACTCAAGACTCTGGTTCAGAATGGAGTTATATCGGAAGATGATTCAATCCGAATCAGAGGATATTATGAACAGAACCCCGGACGCTCACATGCAAAAACACTGTTAGGTATCATAGGCTCATCACTGATAGGCCTCGGGGTCATCCTTCTCGTTGCCCATAACTGGGATGAATTCTCAAGGCTGCAAAGGACTGCAATTTCATTCATACCGTTATTATCCGGACAGGCCATTCTCGGATATGCGGTATTTAAGAAAAAGGAATCGGCACCGTGGCTTGAAGGGGCCTCGATCTATCTTGCCGCAGGAATAGGCGCCTCAATCGGCCTGATAAGTCAGATATATCATATTTCCACGGACTTTGATTTTTATATACTGGCCTGGGCCCTGCTCACCCTTCCCTCTGTTTATCTTGCCAGATCAGCAATGACGGCCGCATTCTACATGACCATAATGACCGTGTGGTCTTTTTCAAGTGATACGTACGACAACCGGGCTTTCATGTTCCTCCCGCTGTTTGCGCTTGTATTGCCCTATCTGATACCGGTCATCAGGAGAAACATAACCGGCATGAAAAGCCAGTTTCTGATGTGGGTTTTATCGATAACACTCTTCCTGGGGATACTGCCTTCGGTAGGCGGGATGTCAGAACAGGTAGGCATTGTAATTTATCCCGCACTGTTCACCCTCTATTATCTAGCAGACAGGAAACTGCTTCAAAATGAACCCATAATCAGAAGGCCTCTTTTTATTGTCGGGATTTCCGGCATTGTGATAATATCTGCGATATTTACCTTCAAAGAATCCTGGATGTTTACGGCATCCGGAACCGATGATCTTTACGATGCCATCTACTGCAATCTGACTGCTTTATTGTTCTCAATCGCATCAGCTGTTTTTCTGATTCTTGAACTGTCGAGAAAAAGAACTGACATTCTTATCATAAGCTGTCCTTTCATCCTGTCGGTTATTTTCTACCTGGCGATTTCAGCCGGGGTTTCGGAATACATACCGATGATAACATTCAACATCTATCTGCTATGCCTGGGAAGCTACACACTGTGGAGGGGTTTCAGCAAAAACAGTCAGCTTGCCGTGAATGCGGGTCTGGCCGTGCTCAGCTGGCTTGCAACTATAAGGTTCTTTGACTCGGATATTTCTTATACCGTCAGAGGAGTTTTATTCATAATCATCGGCGCGTCTTTTATTTTAATAAACCTTCTTATAAAAAAGAAAGAAGGCAGATCATGAAAAACAAATCTGCAATTGCAGTATTCATATCTCTGGTAATAATCCAGATTTCGTTCTGCTCATACCTCATATACCGGCATGAAACCATTCTCAGAAACGGAAACCAGTTGAAACTGGCGATAGAGCCCATTGATCCCGCTGATCCGTTAAGGGGCAAATACATAAATCTGAGATTCAAAGGGGAAGACTTACCGCTGCAGCCTGAGCTTAAGCTGAAATACGGGCAGCGCGCATACGTCAATTATACGACTGACAATAATGGTTTCATCAAATTTAACAAGATATCTTTAAATAAGCCTGATGAGAATTATATAAAAATCAGGATCAGGTATGCCGACGACAAGAACATCCATATGGAACTCCCTTTCAGGAGATATTACATCATGGAAGACAAAGCCCCTGAAGCGGAAAGTGCATACTTCAGGGCTGCCCGAGGGGATAAAGCAGATGCATACGTCGTTATCAGAGTGAAATCGGGAAATGTGGTCATAGAAAATCTTTATATTGAAAATATGCCAATCGATGAATTTATAAGAAAGCATAAAAAGGGATAAAAGGAGTTAAAGATGGCCAGATCAAAAATGCCGTTAAGGGACAAAATAACCCTTGGATTGATGGTGCTCATGTTTGTTTTCCTTCAGGCTGATACAAACGTCATGACAGGAATTTTAACCGAGCTTCAGAAGGAATACGGAACAAGCGTTGTCACCCTGGGATTTATAGGCTCCCTTTTCACAATACTGGGGGCGGTCATAAGCATCGTGTTCGGTTATTTTTCAGACAAGGCATCCAGAAAATGGCTGCTGGTGGCAGTCGTGCTCCTGGGAGAAATTCCGTGCATCCTTACAGGGATTCCGGCGCTTACAAAAAATATCGAGATGTTCGCATTATGGAGAATACTTTCAGGCATAGGGCTTGGCGGAATATTTCCTCTCACGTTCTCGCTCCTGTCCGATTATTTCCATGAAGAACACCGGGCTGTGGCGTCAGCCTGGCTGGGAGTAGCCTGGGCCATCGGCATACTGTTCGGAATGATGGCGGCAGGATTCCTGACGCCCATGAACCTCTTCGACCTGAGCTGGCGGATACCTTTCATCGTGGTTGCACTGCCAAACATTCCTATTGCAATAATCTTTGCTATCTATGCAAAAGACCCACAACGGGGCAGGAAGGAATCAGCGCTGGAAGACCTTATCGAGGCCGGTGCTGAATACAGGCAGAAGATACATCTGAAAGATTTCAAGCATGTCTTCTCCAACAGGACAAACATCTGGGCATTCCTTCAGGGTCTGCCTGGCACCGTACCCTGGGGCATACTCAGCTTCTGGATAATCTATTTTTTCGAACAGGTCAGGCATATCAGCAAAGAAAAAGCCACTTTCGTTATAACCATGCTGGGTGTGGGTGCAACCGTGGGTGGACTTGTTGCAGGCTACATAGGCGAGTGGCTGTACAATAAAAACCCCAGATACATGCCTGCATTCTGCGGCATATGCGTGCTTTTGGGAGCCATTCCAGCCTTCATGCTGGTCAACATCCCTGTCGACCCATCAGGCTGGGGTTATCAGCTTTATATCGTGCTGGCTGTCGTTACCGGCTTCTTCGTCTCTGCGGCAGGCCCTAATGTAAGGGCCATACTCATGAACGTCAACCGCCCTGAGAACAGGGGAACGGTTTTCGCCTGCTTTAATATTACCGACAACATAGGAAAAGGATTCGGGCCTGCCATAGGCGGACTCATGCTGCCGATTGTTGGCTATATCGGTATGATGAACTTCGCCGTATTCTGGTGGATTCCCTGCGGACTCATATTCTTCATGATCATGCGTTATATCAAAAATGACCGCGACGCATTACAGAAGCTTTTGAAAGAACGTGCCCAGGAGATGGAGAAAGGCATTTAGCCTTGCCATAATGTATGGGGATTTCACCCTATTGACAATATGGTTAGCGTTTTAATAAAGCATGTGTATAATCATTTAGAAACACTTTAAAAGATTTGATTTTTAATAAAGGATAAAGGGCAATGTATAAATTCCTTTCGGGTTTACGATCCCAGCTTATTCTGCTTATCCTGATTATAGTCCTGCCTCTGTCGGGACTGTTTATATATTCAGCTTTTGAACAACGCCGCATAGAGCTGGACCAAGTTGAAAACGAAGTTTCTCAACTGACAAGGATTGCGTCAGACCAGCAGGTTAAATTTCTTGAAAGCACAAGACAGATCCTGCTTTCGCTTTCTGTCTTGCCATATGTGAGAGACAATGACGCTGACAAATGCAATGAAATATTCAGTCAATTACTGAAGCTTTATCCCTTTTATTCCAACATTACGGCACTCACCCCTTCCGGTGACTACTTTTGCAGTGCTTCACCCCTGGAAGGAAAAATAAACTCATCTCATTTGGAATGGTTCAAGCGTGCTGTTTCCAGCAAAGATTTTTCAATCGGTGATTTTCAGGGCAAAGGCCGCATTACAGGCAAACTTGGTATAGGCCTTTCCCTTCCGGTGTATGATGAAAAAGGCGCTCTGAAAGCCGTATTAAGAGCGTCCATAGAACTGGAAAAACTGAACAGGGTTCTCGCCGAAAACGTACTTCCGGAAGGCGCTACACTTACTATAACAGACAGAAACGGGATTATTCTAGCGCGCAACAAAGACTCGGACAAATGGATTGGGAAAGCCCTCACGGATACCCCCCAGATCAAGACCCTGCTTAAAGACAATATCAATATTATGACAACCAAGGGAACGGATGGTATTGAAAGGCTTTATTCATTCGCAGAAGTCAGGGTTGCCCCGGAGGCCGTAGTCTACTTGAGCATCTGGATACCCAAATCAGTAGCAGTATCCAGGATAAACAAGTCACTGGCATATAATCTTCTGGGCCTTTCTCTCTTCACTTTGCTTATCATAAGTCTTGTCTGGTACAGCGCAGACAAACTTCTGATCAACAAGATGAATTGTCTGCAGAAAGCGACGGAGAAGTTAAGCACGGGGAGCCTGAAAGAGCGCTCCGGGTTCAAGGATTACTATGGTGAAATCGGCTCTCTCGCCCGATCTTTCGACAATATGGCCGATTCTCTGGAACAGAGGCAGAAGGAAAGGGACGAGGCCCAGGAATCCATGAGGGTTCTCAATGAAAAGCTGATCGCAACACTTGATGCCCTTCCCGATTATCTTTTCGAAGTGAATGAGCACGGAGTCATCTATGACTTCAGAGCTCCGCAGCCGGAGAAGTTGCAAGTAAAGCCGGAGCTTTTCTTAGGCAGGAATATCCGGGACATCCTCAAAGAGAACGCCGCTGCAATAGTCGAAGAAGCGATCAGATACGCCGTAGAAAATGGAGCTCATTACGGTTCGTCATACCCCTATGAAACAACGTCAGGTACACGCTGGTTCGAACTCTCGATCGCATCCAAGGGAGACACTGCCTCATCCGAGCGCAGATTCATAGCCATAGCGCATGATATCACAGCCCAGAAGCACATGCAGGAGGAGCTGCGCCAGAACGAAACAAAGTACCGTGAAATCTTTAACAACGCCTTTTACGGGATATTCCGTTCGTCTTTTGGAAAGAAATTCATCGACATGAACAAGGCTCTCTCGGACATGTTCGGCTACGCCTCCCCAGAGGAGATGATTGACAGTGTGTCGGACATAGAGGAACTTTACGTAAATCCTCTCGACCGGGAAAACATGAAGGCCGAACTCGCCAGAAGCGGTTTTGTAAAAAACCTTGTAATCGAATTAAAGCATCGCGACGGTCACCATATCTGGGGAAGGTTTAACGTCCAGACCATCCTGGACGAGAACAAAAATGTCACTTTCTATGAAGGCTCCGTTGAAGACATAACAAAGATGAAGCAGGCCGAGGATGCGCTCAGGCAAAGCGAAGAGAGATACAGGATGATCATAGATAACAGCTATGACATAATCTTCAACCTGAACGACAAGGGCGATTTCACTTACCTCTCGCCATCATTCGAAAAAACCACCGGACATAAGATATCTGAAACAATAGGAACCCAGTTTTTAGATATCCTGCATCCGGACGACATTCAGAAATGCATGGAGGCGTTCACCGATACATGTTCAGGAAAACTGGTGTCAGGGACCGAATACCGTTTCAGGTACAGCGACGGCAGCTGGCACTGGCACAATATCAACGGTTCCATATATTACGACTCGAAAGGCTCGTTTGTAAGCCTGACCGGAATCGCATGGGATGTAACAAAGCGCAAGCTGGCTGAGGAGGAACTTCAGAAGAAGTCCGCAGAGCTGCAGCTTATATTCAATAATATGATCAATGCATTTGTCGTCTGGGAGTCTTCTTTCGACAAGCAAGGCAATTATGTCAGCTTCCGCTTCGGACAGTTCAATGATGCTTTCACTAAGATTACCGGACTCAAATACGAAAATATCCGGGGAAAAGACGTTTTCGATGTCTGGCCGGAAACCGAACAGAGCTGGGTGGATGCGTACGGCAGCGTTGCGGTCACAGGCGTCCCGAAGATATTTGATATGTATCACGGGCCGACAAAAAAATGGTTTCACTGCAACGCCTACCGCCCCTCGGATTCGCCTGATCATATCTGTGTGATATTCGAGGACATAACCGAGCGCAAGGAGGTTGAGGAACAGCGCATCAACCTGGACAGGCAGCTCCAGCAGACTCAGAAGCTTGAAAGTCTCGGAGTTCTTGCAGGGGGAATAGCCCACGACTTCAATAACATACTTATGGTCATAACCGGCAATGCAGATCTTGCCTTGATGGATATCCCTGAACAGTCCCCGGCCGCATCCAAGATCGAGAACATCAAGAAGGCTTCCTTCCGTGCAGCGGACCTGTGCAAGCAGATGCTTGCGTATTCGGGGAAAGGGCGTTTTCTCGTCGTTCCTATCAACCTGTCGGATTTGATCAACGATATGAAGAACATGCTTGAGATCTCTGTTTCCAAAAAGGTCAGCCTCAGATATTATCTCAGCAAAGACCTCCCTTCGATAAATGCCGATGTGGCCCAGATACAGCAGATTATACTCAATCTGGTCATCAATTCCTCCGAAGCGCTCGATGAGAAGAAAGGTAATATCGTTATTTCAACAAGCGAACTTGAATACGACAGCCAGGATGACAGCGCAACGCTTTCTTACGGTGAAATCAAAGATGGCCGTTGCGTCTGCCTTGATATCACCGATGACGGATGCGGAATGGATAAAGAAACTGTAGATAAAATCTTTGACCCGTTCTATACAACCAAGTTCACCGGAAGAGGCTTGGGTCTTGCTGCCGTTCAGGGCATTGTACGAGGACATAACGGGGCCATTAAGATATTCAGCGAACTCGACAAAGGGACGACATTCAAGTTATTTTTCCCTTCAATCAGTAAAGCCGCGGTTAATTTCAGCACATCCGCTGAGGACAATGCCGGCTGGACAGGCAGCGGCATTGTGCTGATAGCTGATGATGAGGAATCCGTATGCAATATCTGCAAACAGATGCTTGAAAAATGGGGTTTCGAAGTTTTAATCGCATCCGATGGAAAAGAGGCGCTGAACGTCTTCATAGAACACTCCGACATAATCAGCCTTGTGCTGCTTGATGTGACAATGCCGGAAATGAACGGTAATGAGGTCTTGAGAGAAATAAGACTCATCAATCCTGATATGCCGGTAATAATGAGCAGTGGATATGATGAACAGGAAGTAACAAGCCGTTTCGAGGATAACAATCTGTCAGGATTTGTACAGAAACCATACCAGTCCGACATGCTCAGAAGCGCCATAAGAAAGGCCCTGACAAAGCTTTAAGAGGGCTTATCGTGTTTACCTGTGTCAATTGATGCCTGTTGAATTGAGCATATGAAATATTAAGTATCCACAGGGACAGGGCAAGCCCTGTCCCTGTGTTATTTAACCCCCTTTCAATCAGGGCACCTGTACACTCATGCCGCCCGCATTCAAGCGGGCAAATTCGAGCATGCGGCCGAATACCTCGTTCGGCCTGTGATAAGGCCTGTCAGCGGCTGCGAAAAGAACGTCGAGATGGTTATATCCCTCAAGCAAAGGGTCGCTGCGTACCGGGAAATTTATTATGGGGAAGGTATTCAGGATTTCGCCGTGTAGAAAATTGAGACCGTAATTTTTGTTGAACGTTGCGGCTGCTGCCTGTGAGTCAACACTGATGCGGTTGGCGAAGTACCATTCCATGAAGTTCGATGTTCCACTGTACTGAGCCAGTGCAAAATCCTTCATGTCGGTCACTTCATCGCGCCATGTGGTATACGTGAGTTTTCCTTTTGTGTCCTTATAATCCGGATCGGATGCATTACCCACCTGATCGTACGGGACCCAGGAATAAAGGGGCCCGTTACCGAGATCACCCACAGGACCTGCATTCCACGGTATGAATACACCATCCTGCTTGATAACGCTTCCCAAACCAAGCAGTTCGGCCAGAGAGCCGGGGAAATCCTTTTCAACAACAGCTCCACCCCTGATAAAACCAAGGCTTGCCTGCAGGAAGCTCACAGGCTGGAAATTGTCATCCAGGAATACTCCAAGAAGCGCTTCGTTGGTGTAGCGGAAATCCTTGATGGCCGGGCTTCCGGTCAGATAGTGTCCAAGGTTGCGGGAATGAAGCAGTTTGATCAGGTTTTTTGTCGAGGACGAATATGCAATGGTCTTTATGGTCGCGGCCTCCTCGTCCGGGTACATATATGCATTCATGGCCAGTATCTCAAGCAGGGCCATGGCCTCGGGTGTCACACCTGTAAAGAGGTTGAGCCTTGATTCTTCACCGCTGCGGATTTTGTTGAGAGTCTCGAAATAGGCCTCTTCTTCCATCGTGCTTGATCGGGGACCGACATTACCGTCCAGACCTATCAGTCCGGCGCAGTTCATATACCCTGCATCATTAAGTGTGGATGTATTGCCGTCAAAATCCCATCCTGCAAAAAATGATGTGAACGAACCGCCCATCGAGTGCCCGCCTATGAATACGCATTGTTTTCTCGTTTCCGCATCCGGTATTTTTGTTGTTATGACGGTCCAGACATCCTTCATCAGAAGCTCCAGACCGAATTCTGAAAGTACGGCCAGGTCGGCATCACTGTGGAAACCTTTAAAAGTCGAGCCGCCTACCGTACCCCCGCCAAAGTAGTAATCGATTGCGATCTGCGGGTCTGCGCCCTCCTCTGCCGCATTCATGCCTTTCAGGTCTTCCAGACAATTCCCGCGGCGCTCCATGGCCCAGACCTCCACGCTGCCCTCCCCGTCAGCCTCGGCCATGGAAACAATCTGGCGGCCCAGGTAATCGAAGCTGTTGGCGCCTCCCATATAGCCCGGGATAAGTACAATTACAGCCTTGACGGGCTTGGGATCAACTCCGGCGGAGACCGGGCGATAACGCAGAAAACGGATATAGTCGCAGTCCCAGCTGCAGTCGAAATCAGCAGGCACAGCACCGTTTGCACGCGGATATGGTGAATATATGAACTCCTCCTGGACAATGACTTTCTGCTCAATCGGAACGATTTGTGCAGGTCCGGCAGGGTCTTCCGGCACCGGCCCTCCCGGCAGATAACATGACGAAAGAAGCAACAGCGGGATAAACAGGAATATTGCCGTTCGTTTCATGATTTCCTCCCTGGCTTCGGATTCAAGCCATTTTTTGAAATTAAAAACATTTGATTCCTGCATTATTAATGACAGCATATTGTACTGTCAATTGATTATTGAATGTATTGCGCCCAAGTTGACATGCCGGCTGTTTAATTATAGTATAAATCATATTTTAAGGAGGGATGATATGAACAATGCAAATTGTAACATGAGGAGACTACTTATCCCGGCTGTAATTCTGGCATTCATAATGGTTTCGGCGGGCTGCAGAGAGGGAGCTACCGGAAAACTTACCGTACTCAGCACAAATGACAGCCATTCGCACACTATAGGCGCGCCGGCGGAACTGTATGACCCGTACTCGACAGGAGACGGAACCATTGGCGGCGCTTCCAGGGCTGCGGCTGTCATAGATGCCGAACGGCTGACAAACCCCGACCTTGTGGCGTTTCACGCAGGAGACTTTACGGACGGGACCATATTCATGACGGGTGAAAGCGGGGCTGCAGATATCAACCTGCTGACCGACATGGGATTCATAGCCACGTGTCTGGGAAATCATGAGATGGGCATGGGGCCTCTTGGTCTCGCCAATGCGATACTGAACGCAAGGGAGCCGGTAATTCCGATCGTATGCTCAAATTTCACATTCAGCCGGGATGACACTCCTGAGGGACATTCTGACGACCTGCTGGAATCGCTTCACTCAGAGACCGAGCAGCCCGGCAAATATATCTTCGACTACATCATCCGCACGACTCCGTCCGGGATTAAGGTCGGCATCTTCGGCTTGATAGGAGGCGAGGTCCTCATGCCCGATGCCCTTCCTGTAAAGTTTAAAATCAACAATCTCAAGATTCAGGCGCTTGTCAACAAGCTGCGCAACACCGAGAAGGCCGATGTTGTCGTCTGTCTGATGCATGCCGGATTTTCGATTGACGGGTCAGGTTCGGCGAGCGGAGAGGTGCCCGACCTTGCAAAAAACGTGTATGGCATAGATATAATCTGCTCGGGCCATTCACACACCCTGGGAACAGCGGTGGTGAAATACTGGGCTCCATGGAGCACCTGGAAGACGACCATCATGGAGGCCGATGACGAATTCAAGTATGTGGCCGCCTCGAATCTGTTCGTAGAAAAAGGCAAGGTGAACACCGCACTGACCGAAACCCGCCATATCAAGGTCGACGACACCATAACAGGTACTCCGTCTGTCAACACCAGAACAGATGAAATCAGAAACGACATCGAGGCGAACTATCTGAGCCGTTATCCGGCACTGGGCGACGGCAGTATTTTCGCAACTCTGGCGCATTCCGATTTCGAACTGTCCCGCCTGAATTCAATGAACCTCGTAACTGACGCCATGCGCAGCATTGCAGGCACCGACCTTGCGGTCTGCACGCCGGGTGCTGACACCGCTTATGTTCAGACAGCTCCGGACGGGGCGATAAACGTATATGAAGCCTTCTCCGCCATGCCGCACAGCATAGGCCGTGACGGGACACCCGGGGGAGCGCTTTATGCGTATTATCTCAAGGGTTCGGATATCCTGTCTCTCTTCGAACTCGGCACATGCCTGCTGGGACAGCTTACCAGCGACCTTTTCGTGGTGCCTTCAGGGATGCGGATAGTCTTTGATTCCAGCGGCACAATAGGCAAACGTGTCCTTCAGATGTATGAAATTTCGGCTGATGAAACGACCGAAACGCTTGTGTATGACAGCAAAAATCCCAAATATATTTTAAAGGGCGGATGGGTTACGGATTCAAAGAAAAACTATTCGATAAGTTCGAGCCTTCTCGTTCTGATAGGCGTCAGATATGTCACAAACCTGCTGCCGCTGGTCGACATCTGGCCAAGGGACGCAAGCGGGAACAAGGTAAAATGGGAGGTCGTATCCGATCTGGATCAGTTCGTCGTGCACGGAATCAACCCCTTAACCGACGAATCCTATGAGGTTAAAGCCTGGTACAGCCTTGCACAGTGGCTTCTGAACCTTCCCGGCGGAGATATCCCTTCCCGCTTCAATGATGATGTTGCGATAAACCCCGCAGGTCCGGCCTGGCGCAGAGTTTGGGACGTAAAGAAATACGGGCAGCCTTAATTATAAACAAGTATACAGCGTACAGGAGACAGCAGACAGCATGAAAAATCTAAAGCCGGCTTTATTGAAACTTACAAGTGACGGCTTCTGATTTTTCATGCTGTCTCCTGTCTCCTGCTTTAATCATTCATCAAACAGCCGCAAGTATTCGCCGTAACCCTCTTTTGCCATATCCTCTTTGGGTATGAATTTAAGCGATGCAGAGTTTATGCAATATCTCTTGCCGGCAGGGGCAGGCCCGTCATCGAAAACATGGCCAAGGTGTGAATCTGCCGCACTGCTTCTGACCTCGGTCCTTCCCATGAAACCGCGTTCCTTCTTCTCGACGACGTTTTTATTTTCGATCGGCCTGGTAAAGCTCGGCCATCCGGTACCGGAATCAAACTTGTCCTTTGAACTGAAAAGCACCTCGCCTGAAACTATGTCCGTATATATGCCCTCGCGCTTGTTGTCCCAGTATTCGTTCCTGAAGGGCGGTTCAGTTCCGCACTGCTGTGTCACCTCGTACTGCATGGGTGTAAGCTTCTTTTTAAGGTTTTCCTTTCCCCATGTCCTTTCCAGCCAGCCCTTTCTTCCTGACCCCTCTTTATAAAGCCTGTATTTTACAGGACAGGTATTTGAATAATTCTGATGATAGTCTTCTGCCTTATAAAACACTGACGCTGGAATAATTTCAGTGACGACAGGTTTGTCGAACATCCCGGAACTATTGAGCCTTTTTTTTGAATCCACGGCCGCCTTTCTCTGTTTTTCGTCCTTATAGAAAATTGCGGTTTGATACTGCCTGCCCCTGTCGGCAAACTGACCCGAAGGATCGGTGGGGTCGATATTCCTCCAGAATATGTCCAGCAGTTTTTCGTAAGAAATGATGGCCGGATCGAACGTCACCTCTACCGCTTCATAATGGCCTGTCGTCCCCAAACACACCTGTTCATACGAGGGATTGGCAACTATCCCGCCCGTATATCCGGAAACGGCTCTTATCACGCCATTCTCACCGCTGAAGGCAGCTTCCATGCACCAGAAGCAGCCGCCTGCAAATATAGCAGTCTGCTGATTATTCATCATAACTGTACTATCCTTTCCTAAGTTTTGGGTGCAGGAGACGGCAAAAATCATCAACCCTGCAATGAGCATTGATTTCTTCATATTAATTCAGTAGGAACAGGTGTTGAGAATCTCAAGGTCTGCAATGTCAGATTCTTGTTTCCAAGGAGAGGAACTGGTGCAAAAGGATATCAGACCCACGGCGTCATCTGTCGGAATAGGCGATGCGGAAATTTCATACCTCGAATACGAGGGCACAGGGAAAACAATAATTTTTCTTCATGCGACAGGCTTCATGCCCTGGATATGGCACCCTATTGCAAGGGAATTTGCAGGCAGTCATCACGTACTGGCTCCATATTTCTGCGATCACCGCTCCGCAGATCCGTATGAAGGTGGCCTAAACTGGCTCCAGCTCGCCGATGATCTTACGAAATTCTGCAATGTACTGAAAATAGATAAGCCTTATCTTGTCGGACACTCTATGGGTGCAACGGTCATAACCATGGCAACGGCCGTTTCCGGACTTGTTACCTCAGGCATGGTTCTGATAGAGCCTATATTCCTTCCTGAAGACATTTATGCAATGGATCTGAGTGTCGAGCAGCATCCGCTTGCATCGAAATCGATCAAACGCCGCAACGGATGGGCCGACTCCGATGAGGCGTTCGACTATCTTAAATCAAGGCCTCTGTTTAAAAGATGGGATGATGAAATGCTCCGCCTTTACCTGGAACACGGCATGAAGCCGGATGAGGAAGGGCTCAAGCTCACATGTTCGCCTGTCAAGGAGGCTTCGCTCTTCATGGGGGGAACTCATTTCAACCCCTGGCCTGTACTCGATAAAGTTAGCTGCCCTGTACTTGTGATCGAAGGGGCGCTGAGCGAAAACAGGGGCTTTATCGAATATGAAAAAGCTGCAGACCTTTTCCCGAAGGGGCGATACCTTCTCGTGGAGAACGCCGGACATCTCATCCCCATGGAAAAACCTGCTTTAGTTACCGGGATCATTCAATCTTTCTTTCATAAATAAGGCTTTTCGAAGTCATAAATCAGTAGTTTCCTGATTGTACCGTTTCTGCCTGATACTATAAATTGTAATATACAGATAATTATCTGTATCTTTGGTTTATGTTTAGCCAGAAAGCAAAAAACAGAACGTAGAATATATTCAGCATCCCGGATAAAGGAGGAACAACTCATGAGAAAGTGTCTTATAAAAATATCATTAGCACTAGTGCTGGCATTCTCATCTGTGACAACCATATATGCTGCACCAATTCGTTTCGATGGCATGTCCCTTAATCATGATAGCAATAATGATATAACTCTGACAGAACCTGACATGATATTTATTGATATGCGGGCAGACAGACATCATCAAGACAACCGGGGCATATCAAGAAACATGCATGAAAGGCATGGCCATAGCCCATATATACCGAATGGTAGCAGTCAGATACCGCCTGCGCCGATTCCGGAGCCACTGTCACTTGTCCTTTTTGGCATGGGTATGATCGGCGTCGGTTATCTTGCGAGAAAAAGCCAATTCAGCGGGAAGGTGGAACATGTTTGAACCCAAAAGGATTCTTGTCCCTACGGACTTTTCAGAGCATTCAGACAAGGCGTTGAATGAGGCGATAGATATAGCAGGCAGATACAACTCCAAAATATACCTGCTGCATGTAATCGATGAACAGGTTCAGCAGTGCGCTGTCGATTACTGTCTTACAGATGCAGATGTGGAAAAACTCGAGGCGGACAGTGTCAACTGGTCTTCGGACATGCTGAAAAAAGAGGCCTCGAAATATGACAAAAGCAATGCGGTTGAAATCGAGTTCGATATCAGAAAGGGAGACCCTGTTCACGAAATAATCATGGAGGAAAAAGACAAGAACATTGACCTTGTAGTCATATCTTCTTTCGGAAAAAGAGGCCTGAAAAAGTTCATGCTCGGAAGCGTTGCCGACAAGGTAATAAGAAATTCGACATCACAGGTTTTGATGGTCAAGGGCTGAGTTTTTTACGACAATATCAGAACGAAGGGGGCTCACTATGATGAACGAAAAAAACAGGTGGGTTAATGTCCTGCGCAGAATCAGCGAAAAGGCTGCAACTTCTATGAAACTTGCCGGCATAGTACTTGACAACCGCCTAGAGAACAGGGGCAGCGAACCGGCCCCGGATGACGAGAAAGCCCTTGATCTCAAAGATCGAAGAAGGGCGAAACGCCTCTGCCTTGAAAAAGACATCATGTTCAAATATGCCAATGGGAAAAACGCTTTCGGCCATATAATAAACATCAGCAGAAAAGGAATGTACATCATAACAGATACGCCTCTGAATGACGGCGAAGAAATCAAAGCAAACCTTTTATGGGGAACCCTCGGCGGCATTACAGGCATCGAAGGCCTTATCGTGAGAAGGGGCGATAACGGAGTAGCAGTCCGCTTTATCTGAGACGAAATAAACTCGCAATACCGGAAACTCCCCTCATCACTCTATATTTTTGTTCTCATCCAGAAACCTTTTCTGTCCATAACCATTTCACTTTAATACCGGTTTATAATATTTAACGCTCAATCATCATTGACTGATCCGATTTTTTAAGCATAAAGTCATATATAATTGAACAGCCATTCATTTTCTAAAGGAGACGAGCATGAGCAACATCATCAGCAGGGACACAATCGGTGATATAACAAGGAAGGCAGCCACAAAATACGGCGACAAGACGGCTATCATTTTCAGGGATATAAAGCTTTCTTATTACGAGCTTGAGAAAGAGGCCCGGCGCTTCGCCAATCTCATGACCAGTTACGGGATAAAGAAGGGCGATAAAGTGGCGATTTATTCCTACAACTCCCATTACTACCCGATCAGCATGATTGGCCTTTCAAAAATAGGTGCGATACAGGTTCCCATAAACTATATGCTGAACGCCGAAGAAATTGCATATATAGTCAACCATTCGGGCTCCAGGTTATTCATCGTCGAAGATGCGCTTTATCCCATCATTGCAAAGGCTCAGGATAAATTCACCACGGTAGAGAAATGGGGTTTTCTGCCTCTTGCGGATACCGAAATCCCTGGCGGCTTCTTCAACCTCATTAAAGAGATGGAGTCGATGAATTATGACGAGTCCTATGTCGAGGTGAATGCGGAAGACATAGCACAGATACCATACACAAGCGGTACGGAGTCAAAACCCAAAGGGGCAATGCTCTCCCACAGAGCGCTCATGTCGGAATATTACAGCTGCATATTCGACGGCCAGTATGACACCTATGATGTAAGCCTTAATGCGCTGCCGCTCTTTCACTGTGCACAGCTGCACTGCTTCCTGATGCCTTACCTCTATGTCGGCGCCACCAATATCATCATGCACAAGGCGGACGCGCTGGAGATGATTAAATGCATAGAGAAATACCAGATAACGCACACATTCGCGCCTCCTACCGTATGGATAGCTATTCTCAACCACCCGGAATTCAAGAACCACAACCACAACAGCCTCAAGAAAGCGGCATACGGGGCAAGCATCATGCCGGTTGAAATCATAAAGCAGCTCTCGGTCGCTTTCAGGGGGCTCAAGCTCTGGAACTATTACGGACAGACCGAGATGGGCCCTGTCGCAACAATCCTGAAACCCGAAGACCAGCTGTTAAAGCCCGGCTCCGCAGGACAGCCTGTCCTTAATGTTGAAACAAGACTTATGGATTTCGAGGGTAATTTCGTGCCCAACGGAGAGGTTGGAGAAATAGTTCACCGCTCGGGGCAGGTCATGACCGGATATCTTAACGACCCCGAGAAAACTGCAGAAGCCTTCGAATACGGGTGGTTCCACAGCGGAGACCTGGGCCGCTTCGATGAAGACGGCTATCTTTATGTCGTTGACAGGAAGAAGGACATGATAAAGACAGGTGGCGAGAACGTCGCATCACGCGAGGTCGAGGAAGTTCTCTATAAGCATCCCGGCATCGAGGAAGTGGCCGTTATAGGACTTCCCGATCCAAAATGGATCGAGATAGTCGCAGCTGTGATCGTGCCGAAAAAAGGCACTGTCCTTTCCGAAAAAGACATTATCTCATTCTGCAAGGAAAACCTGGCCGGGTTCAAATGCCCGAAGAAAATTCACATAGTGGACAAGCTCCCCAAAAATCCGTCGGGCAAGATATTAAAGCGCGAGCTGAAAGAGGAACTGGGCAAAAAGGGTAACTGAAGAATTCAAAATACCATTTTATTATGAGGAGATTGATATGAGGAAGATACCGGGGATAATTCTGTGTCTTTTAATTTTTTTTTCGTTCATGCTTGGCGCATGCAGAAAGGACTTTCAGCAGCAGTACATCACGGACGATCAGGGCCGCGCCTTGATACTACACGGCCTTAATGTAAGCACGAGTTCCAAATATTATCCTGACAGGGTCGGCTGGACACAGAAGGACGATATCCTGAGGATGTCCCGGGACTGGGGGTTCAATTTCGCCCGCATGCTCATCCTCTGGGACGGGCTCGAACCGGAAAAAGGCGTATTTGATGAGGCCTATCTTGAAAGGGTCGCGGAACGGCTTGACTGGTTTGAAGAGGCGGGCATTCATGTCGTTCTCGACATGCACCAGGACCTGTATTCGATTCATTTCGGAGGTGACGGCGCACCTCTCTGGGCGATAGAGGACAACGGCTGGTCCTACAAGCCTAGGAATCCATGGTTTTTAAACTACACCGAGCCTGCGGTGATTGCCGCTTTCGGTAACTTCTGGGATTATAATAATCCGAAGTATGCATATCTCCAGGAGCATTACACCATGGCGGTGATGAAAATCGTCGAGCGTTTTCACGACCACCCGGCCGTAATAGGCTATGACCTAATGAACGAGCCCTACCCGGGCTACCATAAACCTCTCACCTTTGAATCGCAGGTGCTCAAGCCTTTTTATGAGAGGCTAACTGCAGCCATCAGGACCGTGGATAATGACAACTGGGTGTTTTTCGAGCCGGTTGCACTTCTGGTGAACCAGGGAACGCCCTCATACCTGGGGGTTGTAAATGATGCCAGACCGGAAGGTGCGAGACTTGCATACTTCCCTCATATGTATGCCATAGACCTGTCTACAATCCTGTTGTGGGAAGAAAACCGTAAGAAAGAGGCTGACAGACAGATGTCACCGATGCTCATAGGCGAACTCGGCATTTCCGGCAACGGCGTTGTCGCCGACATTTATCTGAAAGAGATCATGGCAATGGCTGAGCGCTCTACAAGCGGCTGGGCATACTGGTCTTATGACCCTGATCAGATGGGCATATTAAATTCCGACGGCAGCGAGCAGGAAAAGATTAATAACCTTGTCAGGGTCTATCCGAAGGCAGTGGCTGGATACCCGACTAGCTACGGCTATAACCCGCAGACACGTGTATTTAAGCTCACTTTCAATGAAACCGGAATAAGCGCGCCCAGCGAAATTTACATCCCGGCCGAGCGTTTCTTCCATGAAGGCTGGAAACTTGAAGTTAGCGACCCGGCAGGCTCTTGGTCAAGCGAATGGGATGCTGAATCGGAAGTATTGAAGGTCTACACCGACCCGAATCAGGCTGTTCATACTATAACAGTTAAGCCCGGGGATTAAATCAAAATCAGCTGTTAAGCTGTTGAGCTGTTAAGCAGAGTCAAAAACTCTTTTGCTTATCAGCTTATGAGCTACAAGCTTATCAGCTGCTTTCCCTATTCCCACTCTATCGTGCTCGGCGGTTTTGAACTTATATCATAGACCACCCGGTTAACGCCTTTGACTTCATTGATGATTCGCGTGGATATCCGGGCAAGTATTTCATAGGGAATCTTTACCCAGTCTGCTGTCATGGCGTCCATGCTGTGCACCGCGCGGATCGCTATGGCGTTTGCATATGTCCGCTCGTCGCCCATCACTCCCACACTCTTAACAGGAAGCAGCACGGCGAACCCCTGCCAGATGTCCTTATAGCCTTCCCATTTTTCAAGCTCTTCCTGCACCCTCAAATCCGCCTGACGGAGAACTTCAAGCTGCTCTCTGGTTATTTCGCCGAGAAGCCTTACGGCAAGGCCCGGGCCGGGGAAAGGCTGGCGTTTCAAGAGCTTGTCAGGTAGCCCAAGCTCATGGCCGAGCACTCTGACCTCGTCCTTGAACAGTTCCTTCAGCGGTTCAATGAGTTTGAATTTCAAATCTTTGGGAAGGCCTCCGACATTGTGATGGCTTTTTATGGTTACCGAAGGCCCGCCTTTTGCCGAACGGCTTTCAATAATATCCGGGTAAAGCGTCCCTTGAGCCAGGAACTTGGCGCCTCCGATCCTGTCGGCTTCGCCGTAGAACACATCGATGAAGGTCTTGCCTATTATCTTACGCTTTTTCTCGGGATCAGAGACCCCTTTGAGTTCATTGAGAAAGAGGTCGCTTGCATCTACTATATCGAGGTTAAGGGGATAATCATGGGTGAACATCTGCCTTATTTCATCCACCTCTTTAGCACGCAAGAGCCCGTTGTCAACGAATATGGCCGTCATCTGTCTGCCTATCGCCTTATGGATAAGCGCTGCGGCCACTGATGAATCGACGCCGCCCGAAAGACCGCAGATAAGATTATCATTCCCAACCGTGGCTCGAATTTTCTCTACGGTTTCTTCTATAAAACTTGCCATTGTCCACTCGCCCTTGCACCCGGCAATGGTGAACAGGAAATTCCTGAGCACCTCCATGCCCCTGGGGGTGTGGACCACCTCCGGATGGAACTGGACACCGAATATCTTTCTTTTAAAATCGCCCATCGATGCTATGCATGATGGTGTGTGAGCAAGAACGGCAAAACCTTTCGGAGGCAACTTGACATGGTCTCCATGGCTCATCCAGACATCCATTCCGAGACCGAAACCTTCAAAGAGACCCGTATGCGAATCGATTTCAATTGTTGCCGGGCCATACTCGCGGCTTTTGCCTGCATCCACTGTCCCGCCGGAAACCAGGGTGATAAGTTGCATCCCATAACATATCCCGAGCAAAGGGATTCCGCTTTTAAGGAGCGCCGGGTCCATGCCGGGATGGCCTTTTTCAAGAACAGAAGATGGACCGCCTGAAAGGACCACTGCTTTTACACCCAGTTTTTTAAGTTCATCCGCGGTTGCATCGTGCATAAGGATTTCGCAGTAAACGCCAAGCTCCCTTATGCGCCTGGCAATAAGCTGCGCATACTGGCTGCCGAAATCAAGAACAGCTACCATTTCTCTCATAATTAACCCCTAAATTATAAATAAGTAATAAGTAGGCAGGAGACAGTAGATAGTAGACAGCATGAAAACTATCAAAGATCACTGACGAAAACAAAAATATTACAGGTTTCGTTTCTCTCCTGTCTCCTGACTCCTATCATTCCTGCCCTTCCATGCAGTCGCAGCTTGAAAATGCGAACTTGTCATAGTCCGACGGCTTGGCTGTCGGATATTTACCTGTAAAACAGGCCGTGCAGAAATCAGTGGAATTGACAACAGTTGCGAGCATGGCGTCGATGCTGAGGTATTTCAGGCTGTCCGCCTCAATGAATTCGCACGTTTCCTCGACGGTCTTCAATGCCCCGATAAGCTCACCCTTGCTGGATATGTCTATGCCGTAGAAGCAGGGACATTTGACCGGCGGCGAACTTATCCTGACATGAACCTCTTTAGCCCCGCCTTCCCTGATAAGCCTGACAAGCTTTTTCATCGTGGTTCCCCTGACAATTGAGTCATCCACAACAACAACGCGCCTGTCCTGGAGCACACCGCCAACGGGATTGAATTTTATCCTGACGCTGTCCTGTCTTGATTTCTGATAGGGTGAGATGAATGTACGCCCCACATAATGGTTTCTGATAAGGCCTATTTCAAAACGTTTTCCCGAGGCCTGGGCATATCCAAGCGCAGCGGTATTTGCAGAGTCAGGGATGGGAATGACTATATCAGCATCGGCAGGCGACTCATGCGCAAGCTGCTTGCCAAGCCTCCTTCTTATTTTGTCGACCTTTTCGCCGAATATCCAGCTGTCGGGCCGGCTGAAATATATATATTCGAATATGCACTGGGCCTTTTTATGCGAAGGCGGAAGCCATAGGGTTCTAATGCCTGATGAATCCATGACAATAACCTCTCCGGGTTCCAGCGATCGTATGTACTCCGCCCCTATGATGTCAAATGCACAGGTTTCTGAGGCCACTATATATCCCGAGGATGTCCTGCCGAGGCTGAGTGGCCTGAATCCCATCGGGTCCCTTGCCGCTATGACCTTATCAGGGGTAAGGAATACGTAGCAGTATGCGCCTACCATCTGCGAGAGAGCGTCTATGATCTGTTCTTCGATTGTCGTTTTCTGCGACCTCGCAATAAGATGCATGACTATTTCGCTGTCAGATGAGGTCTGGAATATCGAGCCTGAACGCTCCATCTCAGACCTGAGGCTCGGGGCATTGACCATGTTCCCGTTGTGTGCTGCTGCAAGCTGGCCTGATTTGCACTGGATGACAAGGGGCTGGGCGTTTGCTATATTCGTTCCACCCCTTGTCGAATAGCGGTTATGGCCTATGGCCGAATGGCCGTGCAGTCTCGGCATTATCCTGGAATCTGAAAAGACCGACCTGACCAGACCGAGGCCTTTGTGATACCTTATATCGTGTCCGTCTGATGCCGCTATACCCGCGCTCTCCTGGCCGCGGTGCTGAAGGGCGTAAAGCCCCAGATAAACCTTTTCCGATGCATCCTCGTCACCATAAATGCCGACTATTCCGCAGTATTCTTTTAAGACTTCATCTTCAATTATGTTTTCCATTTACAGCAGGACTTCTCCTTTGAATGCGACGTCCACAGCCCCTATCAGCCACACATCGGCAAATGAACCGTCTTTGTATTTAAAGTCTATCATGAGTTCCCCACCGGGCACGATCACCTTTACAGGTTTTTCAGACACCCCTTTCAAGGCGGCGCTTAGAAGGGCAGAAGCTGTCGCTCCCGTTCCGCATGCAAACGTCTCATCTTCTACGCCCCGTTCATAAGTGCGTACCCGTATAACACCCTTATCAATGACCTGGACGAAATTGACATTTGTTCCCGAAGGTTTGAAGGCCTCATGATGTCGGATTGCGCTGCCCAACATCTTGACTGAGACTGACTCTGCATCATCCGTGAAGAGAACGGCATGCGGCACTCCCGTATTTATGAACTGCATCATATACTCTATACCTTTGATGTTTACGGGTATGTCATGTCTAATGCCGGTGGGATCGGTGAGTTTTATCGCCGCACCGCCTTCATTGAGCTCAGCCTCGATAATTCCGGCAAGCGTCTTGAATTTCATACGGCTGCCGGCGGCGCCAAGTCCCGCAGCAAACCGGGCGGCGCATCTCGATCCGTTGCCGCACATTTCCGCCTCGCTGCCGTCCGAGTTGAAAATCCGCATGGTAAAATCGGCCTCGTCCGACGGCTCAATAAGGATGATGCCATCGGCGCCTATTCCGAACCTTCTGTGGCACAGCCTTAGCGCAAGCCTGCTCAAATCGGTCTTCAGGCCCAGGTTCATATTGTCTATCATGATGAAATCATTGCCTGTGCCTGACATTTTTACAAAGGAAAGACAGTTACCGCTCATAAAAAACTCCTTGTCTGCAAGCTGAAACATTTCTGAAGATTGTGCCCTGGTGATAGCTTCGATTAACAGACCATTTTTATCCGGTCAAGAGACAGTTGAATACCTTATCGATTGAAAATATAAACCGGGACTACCGGATGCCGTAGCCCTTTGTGATGAAGTAATTTATCCTGTCATAGAAAAATATAATGCGGTTATTAAGTTCGAGGGTGGAATATATCTCAAGGGGAGAGGAAAGTATCCGCTTCTTGATTACAGAAAGCCATATGGATTTCCTGCTCAGCGCGAGCGCCGTCAGAATTTCAGCAAGAAGAGTGGTTTTTCCACCGATATTCTTTCCGAATTCAATATACTTTTTATAATCTATCTCGCTTCCCTTCAGCCATGACCTGACATCGCATAGAACCATTTTGTTCAGTTCGGCAAGCTCATCCCTTAGGCTCAGGGTTTCCGGGATACTATCCAGCACATCTTTTATCCACCCGCGTGAAATTTCATCCATATCCATATCAATAAGCTTTACAAGAAGGTTTGAAAGGAAGACCCCTGAGTTGTCAGTGCCTGCAGATATGCCTTCAATATTCATTGCACCTGGAAAGAGCTGCCTGAAAGAATCAACCATCGCCCATGTATCTTTATAAAGCATCCTGAAAATTTCCACTGCCTTTTCATTCGAAGACCAGGCAAGTTCGGGAAGGTTGTTTATGGGAAAGTATGCGGCGTCGGTGGCGTCGTCTCCAGGAGTGAGTGAGCCACCAGTAACCTTAACCTCATAAGTAACTATCGCCAGACTCCCGTAAAAGTAATTTTCAACAGTGTCAACATCAATAAGTCTGATGATCTCTCCCGCAAGCCCTGTCTCTTCAGACAATTCCCTCAGGGCCGCCTGGCTCACTTTTTCTCCGGACTCTGCAAATCCTATGGGCAGGCACCACATATCTTTATACGGGTCTTTCTTCCTCTTCACGAGAAGCATTTCACGGTTCTCATTTGTAACAATACAGCAGGCCACAGGGAGCGGGTTTTCATAAAACACGGTTTTGCAGTTTCGACAGTAATCTCTCTGCCTGTTCTCAATTGTTTTTCTAGATATGATCCCGCCGCAGAAACAACAGTATTTTTTCTTTTTTTTCATTTTCCACCCTGTTCCTTTGGCAACAAGCCCAATTTTCTATCCACTTTTCCCATATCGACCATCCCTGCGCCATCCTTATAGACTATCACGGTGCCGAATGGTTTCGATATCTCATTCAGATAACATATTATTTCTTTAGCCCTGCCTTTTTTTGCAGATGCAGGCTTGAACTTCACTTCATAATTATTCACGATTACGGGATACAGCCTGATGCTGCAGATCCTGTCTTTTTCCAGAATAATCATGGCTGCAAAGCTGATCGGAGTTTTTCTGCTGTAGGACCCGAACGCATAATTCCCCAGGCTGTAAAAAACAGGTTTCCCCTTATATATTTCCACTGGCTGCGGAACATGGGGATGATGTCCGAATACGATATCAGCGCCATAATCGATTGCAGCATGGGCCATTTCAACCTGATACCCTCTTGGCTTTTCAGCCAGTTCCGCGCCCCAGTGGAAACTCACGATTACAACATCAGCTTCTTTTTTTGCATTAATGACATCTTCGATCACCGCGTTCCTTTCTCCGAATGCAGTTCCTGCTTCTTCGGATGTGGCCCAGAACTCACTGGGATAGGTCATCGAATATGAAAGAAGCCCGTATGTTATATCTTTTCTTTCAAGGAGAGCCAACCTTCGCGCCCCTGCAATATCAATCCCTGCGCCTGAACACACGAGTCCTGTTTTCCGGCAGTAATCTGTGGTTGAGGCAAGCCCGATGGCCCCATAGTCCATTATGTGATTATTGGCGAGCGATAGCATATCGAATCCGGCCCTTCTGACAGCCTTAATCGATGCAGGGTCTGCCTTGAATACAAATTTCTTATCTTTGAACGCCTTTCCTTTTTTCGTGACCGGGCATTCAAGGTTTGCAAAAGCCAGGTCTGCATTCCTGATCAGTTTTGAAAGTTCGGTATCCCCGAAAGAATAATCGTATCCATTCTTACTCAGAAGGGATTTGGCGCTTCCTGAAAGCATTATGTCTCCAACACCGACAATTGTATGTGTCCTGATCGAGTCTGGTTTTACTGCGGCTTCAGTTTCGTTTATGATTGTCAGGTTGAAGGCAATAACAATGAAAACAAGCTTTCCGAAGAGACATCCGTCACCATGACCGGAATTCCCGAGAATGAAATATCTGATTATCGGCTTCACCTGCTATTTGCGACTGTTGCTTTCGAACGGTTCCTGGCTTTCGTCTGGTAATGAGTCTTATTTCTTAGTTTGTGGGAAGAATATTTTTTTGAATTCTTATATTTTGCAGGCTTGTTCAATGTAAGGGGATTTACGTATGCCCCTGATTTCATAACCCTCAGGTCAAGATGAGGGCCTGTCGACATCCCGGAAGAGCCGACATAACCGATTACTTCACCGCGTTTTACGGATTTGCCTGCTTTTATGCCCTTACCGAAACGGCTCAGGTGCGCATACTGAGACATATAACCGTTATGATGCCTGACCTGAATGGTCTTGCCGTAGCCGTTTCGCCAGCCGGTAAATATTACCTTGCCATATCCTATCGTTTTAACCGGAGTGCCGTATGGTGCGGCATAATCCACTCCGGTGTGGTGTTCGGGTTCGCCGGTAATCGGATTGACCCTCCATGCAAACTTCGAAGTTATCTTTCTGTATGCAAGAGGTGCCTTAAGGAATTCGCGTTTTGCCGCAAGTTTTGCCCTCGAAAGTCTTAACCTTTCCTTATACATTTCATTTCTTAATCTGTTTTTGAGAGATTTCGGCGCATTGAATACCGATAAATAATCATAATCTCCACAGGTATCATGAGGCCCATAGGATTTATCCGATATTTCCCAGGGCACCATTCCTGGTATGAAACTAAGGTCTTCCGTGAGAAGTTCGGCCGGCCCCGGGACATAACTATCCTGAAAAATATCTTTCCCTGTCAAAGTCTGAGAAGCACTGCGGCCTTTTGCAGATGATGATATCTTTACACTGGCGACTTTTTCCAGTCTGGCAGGTCTTGGATTGAATGCTTCGACAACCGATGTTTTTCTTGATTTTTTTGCAGGTTCAGCAGACTGTGCCCGTTTGTATCCGGTTGCCGAGGCATGTCCGAGCGAGGTAACTGGCAACCCCTTCCCTGAATACAGCACCTTTCTCTTTTCATCCCTGAACGTATATCCTATTTCCATTATCGCCGTTCTGTCTTTATTGTAAGAAAGGTCGATCTTACCGCCCGGTTTTATTTTTCTCAGTGTCTTCTTATCTATTTTTTTTGCGGCGGTAAGGGCATCACCAGTGGACACATTGTACCTGTTCAATATCGAAATCAGTATATCCCCGCTTTTAACTTCATATATGATTCCGTTTTTATCCGGAGAGTTTGTCTTCAGTCCGGAAATACTGAGTTTTCCCTTTTGAGGATAATCAGGCAGCTTTTCTATGCTTGCCTGTATTACGGATGTAATAAAAAGCAAGCTTGATACTGATATTGCTACAAAAAACCATCTTGCTGATGGCGGTATATCCTTGCCCACAAATAACCTCCACAATCCTTCTCTAAAAATATAACAGTCATCATTCAAGATTGTTTTGATCTGAAAGGCATATACACTACTAAAAAATGACAAGTCAAACCTTCATAAATTTATTTTATATATTCAATAGGTTAGCATATCTATTTACTTGAAGTGATTTATAAATTATTCTAAGAAAACGAGGTGAAAATGAGCACGCAAAATATATATCTGGATCATGCGGCAACAACGCCTGTGCACCCTGATGCACTCGCCGCGATGCTGCCATGCTTCGGTTACCACTACGGCAATCCCGGCAGCCTTTATTCTCTCGGGAAGAAGGCCGCAAATCTCGTTGAAGAGGCGAGGTCACGTACCGCCACTCTTATAGGAGCCAGTCCTGAACAGATCATATTCACTTCAGGAGGGACAGAGGCAGACAATCTGGCAATCAAGGGTGCGGCATTCGCAAGCAGGAGAAAGAACGGGCATATCATAACCTGCGCAAGCGAACACCATGCCGTTCTCAATGCCTGCGAATGGCTTGAGGATAATGGATTTAGAGTCACCTACCTACCGGTCGACTCATATGGCATCCTGAATCCCGATGATGTTGAAAAGGCTGTTTCAAAAGATACGATTCTGATTTCCGTTATGCACGCCAACAATGAGACCGGCACAGTGCAGCCTGTTGAAGAGCTCGGGAAAATAGCCTGCGAGAAGGGCATCCTTTTCCATACCGATGCAGTCCAGAGCGCAGGCAAAATCCCGGTTGACGTTGCCGGCATGAATGTCGACCTTTTAAGCCTTTCATCGCATAAGATTTACGGACCCAAGGGTGTCGGGGCACTTTACGTAAAGGACAAAGCTGTTCTTTCACCTCTCTTTTCAGGCGGAGGGCAGGAAAAAGGCCTCAGATCCGGAACTGAAAACGTTACCGGAATCGTGGGTTTCGGCCGGGCATGCGAAATCGCACTCGGCAACCTTGACAATAACATCCTGCATATCAAATCATTGAAAGACTGCCTCGAGCAGGCGCTTCTTGAAAAAATGCCCGATGCCAGAGTCAACGGCCATCCGACAGAAAGACTGCCCAATATACTGAGTGTCTCTTTTGAAGGAATCGAGGCCGGGAGCATAATTGCGGCTCTGGATGCATCCGGAATCTGCGCCTCTGCAGGCGCCGCCTGCAACTCCGGATATGTTAAACCCTCTCATGTGCTCGCTGCAATGCAGGTTCCTCCCGGGATGCTGTATGGAACCATCAGGTTGAGTCCTGGTTGGGAAAACACTGAGGAGCAGATGCTTAAAGCGGCTGATGTCATCCATAACACAGTCATGGAATTCAGGGAATTTACAGCAAGAAGATATGCAGAAACATCTTTCCTCCTGTTCCCGGATGAAAAAAAGGCCAGGAGAGCTAAACTTGCAATCAATAAAGCAGGCATTGACTGTATTTTTATATCCGTCCCTCCACAGTTCAGGCATCTTTCTGCAAGCAATACATCTGCGGCAATCCCCTCTGAAAAAAAATCTCTTTCATTAAAGACTTTATCTGACATATCTCTTGAACCTCTGGCCGTTCACGACATAAAGGGCGTTGGAATTTCCACAAGGAGTACCCGACTCTTAAAGAAAGAACATTCTTTCTGGGAGGATGTTACCGGGTCTTGACTTGGTGCCGATAATACGGGTAATAGTTTTGAGAGGTTAACATAAAGTCAAGGAGATATTATGAAATTCAGATTTTTACCTAAAGGTTTTGATTTCTTTACACTATTTGACAAACAGGCAAATTATGCAGTCGATGCCGCAAAGCTGTTTACAGAGCTTGTATTAAGGGGAACATACGACAGTGAATCGGTACAGCGTATGCGTGAAATAGAACACCTGGCTGATGAAGTCACTCATGACATTATGAAGAATCTGAACCTGACATTTATCACGCCGTTTGACCGTGAAGATATACATGCCCTGGCAAGCGAAATGGACAGCGTCATAGACATGATGTACACAATCGTAAACAGGATGAGCGTTTATAAGATCACTGGAGTCAATCAGGACCTTGTTCAATTCTCGAATGTCATTGAGCGCTCTGTCAGAACACTTGCGACGGCAGTAAAAAGCCTTAACAACTCCAAAAATTATGAATCCACCATAGAAGCCTGTATAGAGGTTAACAGGCTGGAAAATATCGGCGATACGATGAGAGACGCCATTATCGGAAAACTTTTTGAAACCAGCAATGACACGATATACATCGTGAAATGGAAAGAGATATATCAGTTTGCCGAAAGCGTTCTCGACATATGTGAAGATGTGGCGAATGTCGTTGAATCAATAGTAGTGAAGCAGGCCTAGAGTATGTTTTGCGATATGTCTGCTTTAATTGACTTACGATAATTATATGGTATCTTAATCATATAATTAATAGCGCTGGCCCCTTCAATGAAAATAAAAGTATCCGCTAAGATGAAAGGTGATCTTGAAACTCTTAACGAGAGAAATGGCATCAAGGGAAATCTTATCAGGGAGTATGAAGACATCAAAGAAAAGTACGAATGCCTTTTCGACAGGTCGATTGAAAGCATTTATATCCATGACCTTAAAGGCCGGTTTCTTGATGTAAACAAAGCGGGGCTTGATCTTACAGGTTACACACAAGAAGAAATCTCGAAAATGAGCCTGCCTGATATCCTGAAAGAAAACCAGATACAGCAGGCCCTTGATCTTATTGACGAAGTGATAAGCGATGGCACTCCATCTTACCCGGTGGAGTTCAAGATAAAAAGGAAAGACGGCTCCTGGCTGGATGTCGAAGTATTCCCGTCAATTGTTTACAAAAACAGTGCCCCTTTCGCAATAATGGGGGTTTGCAGAGACGTTACGGACAGGAAAAATTATGAAGAGGCCATTCAGGAAAGCGAAAAGAACTTCAGGGCAATAGCCGAAAACGCGGGTGCAGGAATCCTCGTCATTACAGGCGCTGAAGGCAAACTCTCCTTCATTAACAGGATGTTCTCGACAATCTCCGGATATAACCTGCAGGAGCTCAGATATAAAACCATCAGGGACCTGCTTCCTGCTGACTGCTGCGATGCCATAACAAGCAGACACAAGACCATCCTCAAGGGAGGAGTCTTCAAAAAGACAATCGAGACCGGGATACTCAAGAAAGACGGTTCTGTCATTCCGGTGGAAATAATAAGCGCCCGAACATACTGGAAAGGCGAACATGCGGAACTTGTCCTTATAAATGATATTTCATCACGAAAAACGGCATCTGAACGTGAGGGATTCGGTCAGGATGAGGATCTCTACAAGCTTGCAATAGAGGCAGGCGGCCTGAGGTTCTGGAAATGGGATTCCGAGACCGAAGAGATCATAACCCCCAGAGGCTCCACAGAATGGAAATTCAAAGGCCTTCTGGAATCGTTTATGGCCATCATACATCCCGATGACAGATGGATGCTTGAAGAACTGGAAAAGGAGGCAAGGGCCGGCAAAAACCAGTTCGCCTTCAAGGCGAGAATATACAAGGACCCGACCACTTACAACTGGGTTCAGGTGGACGGCAGGGTATACAGGGACGATTCGGGAAATCCAAAGAGGGTTGTCGGGATTGCAAAAAACATCACAGCCCAGGTCAATGCCGAAATGGAGAATGCCAAGCTCCTTCGTGAAAAGACCGATATCCTTGACGCAATGAGCGATGGCTTGTTTGCATGTGATATGAACGGATATGTTACAGAAATAAATCCTGCCCTGCTGAAAATGACCGGACTTGAAAGAGATGAAGTATTAAACATGTTTGCGCCGGATATCATATCAAAAGTGGTCGAAAATGACGACGCAGAAAGAATAAACAGTCTTTACCCCGAAGTTCTGTCTGGGGAAAAACTCATAAGCTTTGAAGTCACCATTAAAAATAAAGAGGGCAATAATATCCCTGTCCATTTCACGACATCGTTTCTCAAAGACGGCGAGGGTAAACCCCGCGGTATTGTCTGTGTAATAAAAGATATCACGTATCAGAAAAAAACCTGGGATTTCCTGAAATTCTCCTGTGACGAGCTTGAATTCAAACTCAGCGACGCAAATACCGAGCTTAAAGACAAGATTGAGATGCTGGACGAGCAGATAGACCGCAAAACAAGACTTGAAGAGCTCATAAAGCAACAGCGCAACCTGGCGATAAGATTGAGTGCATCCGTGGACTATGATGACCTTATGACTCAGACAATAAATATGACAACGAGTATCCCCGGCATTGATTGTGCCGGGTTGTACATAATCAGCAGGGAAACCGGCTATATGGAGATGAAAGCCAGTAAAGGCTGTTCCGAAAAATTTATAAAAAGGGTTTCACGATTCGCCCCGGGCAGCCCTCAGATACAGATGATTGAAAAAGGGATCCCTGTATATGGTATCTATAATGTTTTATTCCCCACCAATGATAAGGTCAGAATAAGGGAAGGATTAAAGGCCTTTTCATTCATACCCGCTGTCCATGAAGGAAAAGTGATTGCAGCCCTGGCGATCGCGTCGCGTACATTGGATGATATACCTCTTTATGCCAGGGAATTTTTTGAAACAGTGGCGGCCCAGACAGGCGCGGCATTATTCAGAATGTGGACGGAAGACGATCTCGATAAAAAGCAGATCGAACTCGCTGAAAGTGAAAATAAATACAGGTCTCTTGTAGAAAGCATGAACGAGATATTCTTTATCATAAACTCTCAATGGGTGTTTAGTTATCTGAGCCCGTCCGTTGAAAAAATACTGGGTTATTCCACCCATGAAATGCTTGGTAAGTCACCTTTTATTTTTACGCATCCTGACGACATTAATTATCTCGAAGGTCTTTTGCCGGATATAATTTCCGGAAAAACCGACAAATGCGAATTCAGGGTGCTCGATATCCAGGGTAATATACGATGGGTCAATATCTCGATTAAAACGTCATACGAGAACGGTCAATTTACAGGCATTCAGGGCATCTTTTCAGATATAACCCAGAGCAAGGTCCTGCAGCAGAGGCTTTCCGTTTCAGAACGTCTGGCGGCAACAGGCCAGCTCGCGGCATCCGTTGCGCATGAAATCAATTCGCCTCTTCAGGCGATCACCATAACCCTTTCATCAATGAAAAAAATGGCGCAGGATAAACCCGATCTTCTGGAAGGCATCGATCTTTTAAAGGGGGCATTTGCAAGCATCAGCAATACGGTAAGAAACCTGCTGGATCTGAACAGGCCGGGCATGGTTGAGAAAAGATCCGCTGACATCAACGATCTCCTCACCAAGACTGCTTCCCTTGTAAAATCGCAATTGAAGCAGAACAGGATAAGGGTGCTGCTGGAACTGGGAAAAGACCTGCCTTTGGTAAAAGTTTCCACTCAGCATATAGGGCAGGTTTTCCTGAACCTCATAAATAATGCGATCGACGCCATAGCCGGTGAGGCAAGAAGCAATACCGACTACAACCAGGATATTGATGGCGGAACAATCAGAATCACATCTCTTTTAGAAGACGATGTTGTTACCGTCAGGATCGAAGATTCAGGTTCCGGCATAAAAGAGTCCGTCATTGACAGGATCTTCAATCCATTCTTCTCCACCAAGAACGGGGCTGGCATGGGTATAGGACTTGCCATATGCAAGACGATTGTCGAAGAAAACGGGGGAACCATTACGGCTGCCAATTCTTCAGAACTGAAAGGCGCCGTTTTCACAATTAAACTACCTCAAAACAAGGATTGAAATATGATAAAAAATGAACTCCTCATTGTTGATGATGATGCCAATATCAGAAAAGCGATCGGCTTGAGCCTGTCAGCGGACGACAGAAACATAACACTGGCCGCAAGTGCGGAAGAGGCAATCAGCCTCATCAAGAACAGGTACTTTGACCTTGTCATAACCGACCTTTTGATGGGTGAACTGGGCGGCATCGATGTATTGAGAGAAACAAAGAACGCCTCTCCGGCTACCATGGTGATAATCCTGACCGGCTACGGGGACCTCTCTTCAGCAATAGACGCCCTCAGGCTTCATGCCGATGATTTTCTCATCAAACCCTGCGAGGAAGAGGAAATGCTGGAACGCGTCGAAAAATGCCTTGAAACCGCCTCCATGAAGAAGAGACTCAATATTTATGAAAACATGCTCGCGGTCTGCTGCAAATGTAAAAAGATCAGGGATGACGAGGGCCAGGAAAAAGGCGACGGCAAATGGGTAAGTGTCGAGGATTACATGTATACTAAGGCCAAGCTAATGCCGACAAGCACCTATTGCCCTGTCTGTGCGGCAAAGGCTCAGGAGGAGCTGGATAAAAAATAAGGCGCAATATTTAAAACCGGAAACTCAGTCGAGCTTGATTTGTAAAAGACGAGATTTTATCTGACAACATAATCAGGAAAACTTCGATCCGGCCTTGCAGATCGTTGGGCTCAAATTTCTTACAGAACTGTTAACTTCGGTGTAAGGATCGGACAGTAAAGGTCTTACCTGGCATTATGCAGTTTGGGTTGGTATGGATAGCAGGGTTATGCATACGGCATTGTTTTATATGCTCAGCCTATTTTTTATAATCTTTTATTGAGATGCTACCGATTGAGGAATAAATAATGTGGCAATGGGAGAGTGTCTTTTCGGTCATGATGCGAATGGGGTTGGCCGCCAAAACATGAAAGAACGGATGTAAGGCCTCGATTAAGTCGCCAAAACCCTGAACCAAAAACCAATAGGAGGTAAGAAAAGCATGAAGGAGGAAATACAGAAGAAGTGGAGCAAGCCGGAGTTAGTGATATTGCTAAGGGTGAACAATGAAGAGTCGATATTGACGGCGTGCAAAGGAGATGGACAATCAGCCCCGGACCATGACCACAGCGGTTGTAATATCTCGTTCCCAGGGTGTCCGTTAACGTGCAACGCCATCGCGACATCGTAGGGGTGTGATACACACCTCGAGGGCGCACGGAATTACATATCCGAAGGTGGCATTGCAGCGCCTGGCTACACCGGCGGATCAGCGACCCGTCAGAATATGCGCCTGAGATGATTACCCTGATTTGATGTCGAGCCGGGTCATCACCATGACCCAGTAATGCTTGAACCCCCCCCTTTTTTTATGTGTATTAGTTCCGATCAAATCTGACAGGTGGGTAATTGAAAAGGATGTACCCACG